>JBBDOA010000123.1:0-16665 GCA_040877275.1 Rhodospirillales bacterium
CCATCAAACATCCGTGCATGCCCACCAGCACACAAATTCTGATGCAAACGCGCATGCTTGGGTATTATCAGAGCCGCCGGCGCATGGATGTAGACCGGCTTGCCTGCCGCCACGGCCTCTGAGCACATGGAAACCGACTCGCCGGTGACGATCACGGCGTCGGCCAGCGCCAGATACCCCGGATACGGGTTCTCGCCGCCCTCGTCCCAGCGAAACAGCTGGTGCGGCCCCTGCAGCGTGCTGGCAATAACTGCGACGGCATCCCCGGTTCTGCGACTGGTCGTCACCATCAGGCTGCCGCCGAGTGGGGTGCAGGCATCGCTTGCGGCGGCACACAGTGCGCTTGCCATCGCATCTGTAAACGCGCGTCTGCGGGTTGAGCCGCCGATCAGCAAGGCAATCCGGGGTACGGGCAAGTCGGCAATCTGCCCTCGCCATGACTCTCGGGCAGCTTCGAGCACCTTTGCAGTGAAGCGATGCGGCGCAGCCGCCATGCTGATGATGTTATTCCCGGCCTTATCCCCGGCATCGTGCGCCGGCCGGCAGATCAGATCGAATTCGCTGTCGCCGCTACCCGGATCCATGACATGAACGAGCTTCACCCTGTCGTCGCTTTGTCGTTTGATCCAGCGTGCCACCGGTGCCGCCCGCCTGCCGGCCGAAATCACCAGCTTCGGCCAGGGCGCGTGCAAGCTTTGCCGTGATGCCGCATCAAGCCCGGCAATCGAAGCGCCCAGCACGACATTCGGCAGCCCCGCCATGGCCGTATAACGGATTTCGATTTCCCGAAAGGCATTATTCAAGCGACCGGCGACACCCAGCGCCTGCGCCCGGTTACCGGCACGGTCATCGACCAGTACCCAGATATCCGCCTCAGTCGTCACCAGTGTGTCCTGCATAATGACGCCATCTGCCAACGGCGCTGGTATAGACCGGTTTACGCACTTGCCAGTTCGACGCAGTCAGCACCGCCCCCGGCACCGTGTGCGGGCTTGCCACCGCTGCATGCCATTCTAGACCGAGAAAATCCACCAGCTTGCGGGCTTCAGCTTCCAGCGCGTTGACCAGATCCTCATAAACAACCTCGTGGACCTCCAGATCAAGCGTCTGCCGCCAATGCGCCATGATCCGTTGTTCGGCATCCGCATATCGGCGGATATCAGCAAGATCACTCGACCAGTCCAGCCCGGCGGTGTGAAAATTCTGAAAATAGCACGACAACGCCACATCCCTTGGATCGCGGCGGCAATGAATGATCCGGGCCTTCGGGAACAGGATCTGGATCAATCCCAGAAAAAACACGTTTTGCGGCGTCTTGTCCGTGACCCGACGGCCATCTCTCGGCAATACCGGCAACCGGGCCAGATAGGTATCGGACATCAAGCGGATCTGTTCCGGTGTCAATGCCGACACGTCACCCGGATAGGCATCCGGTAGCCCGCTCAGAATATCGACTTCGCCAGCAGCGGTCACATCGGGATGCGCGGCAAGCATCTGCTCAACCAGCGTCGTTCCGGATCGGGGCATGCCGCAGATAAAGATCGGGGCTGCTTCCTGATCGCCTGCATTCTCATGTAAATGCAGAGCCTTCTTATCTAATACATTAATAACATGATCGATTTCAGCATCAAAGGCATCAGCATCAAAGGCCGCATCGGCTTTGATCGCCTGCTGGCGACGGCGCGTATTGGCATCTCTGTAGGCTTTGAACGCGGCATCATAGTGTCCCGAAGCATCCTCGGCCCGACCGAGCGCGAACAGAAATGCGATCCGATCCTCTTCAGCAAGCCGGGCATCCTCTGAACGTTCACGCAGTACTTTCAGGTCCGCATCGGACAAGTCGGCCCCTTTGGCATCGGCAATATTCATCCATGCCTCGCCAAGCCCCGGCCTGATTTCGACGGCACGCCTGAAGCGCCGCTCCGCATCTTCCAGCCGCCCCTGTGCCAGCAGCACCACCCCCAACCCCATTGCCGCCTCGGCAAACGTCGGATGGCGTTCCAGCACATCCATGTAGCCTTCTTCTGCACCCGTCATATCGCCGGCCTTGAAACGGGCACCGGCCAGATTGGCGCGGGCCTCCGGATAGGTGTCGCGACGCTGTACCGCGGCTTCGAAGTCCTTGATCGCGTTTGGCACGTCACCAAGCTGCAGATGCACATTGCCGAGAGCGTTATACGCTTCGGCATAGCCTTGATCGATAGCAATGGCTTCCAGGCATTGCTGCTCGGCTGCCGCCAGTTCGCCAAGGTGACGCAGGGCAACGGCAAGGTTGGTCTTGGCCATGGCGTTATTGGGGCCTGATTTGACAGCACTGGCGAAGCTTTCTGCCGCGGACATGTAGTCACCGGCGCGAAACCACAGGTTGCCAAGGCTGATCAGCGCATCGGCATAGCCCGGTTTGAGATCACTGGCTTTGACCAGTGCTTCGCGTGCATCAGCGACCTTGCCCTGAGCCTCCAGAGCGACGCCCAGATTGCAATAGGCTTCCGCCATGTCCGGGTTTATCGCGATGGCATGTCTGGCCGAGGCTTCGGCTTCCATCGGACGACCGCACAGGTTCATGATCGCCGCACAGTTAGCGTGAATGGCCGGATCATTATCATCGTAGAGCGAGGCTTTGAGAATGGCGTCACCCGCCTCGGTAATGCGGCCGGCATTGAAGTCAATCATTGCCGTCAGGAACCATGCGCGGGGATTTTCCGAATCCAGCGTCTGTGCTTCCTTCAGGGCTGCCAGCGCACCCGCCGTATCACCGGCATCAAGGCGCTTTTCGGCGGCGCGAACCCGCGCCTTGGCAGCATTGACGGCTTTGCCGACACCGGGCTGTGGTGCACTTCCTCCCAGACTTTCCTGCCGCCGTCTGTCGCGTCGGTTCATTGGGTAATTCTCCCTGATCGCCTTGATGGGATGACCTTTGCGCCCGAACAAGTCAACGCCAGATTGTCATTACAGTGTGGAGCGCTTAAAACGGTCATATCATACCAGCCCACGCAATGAACGGATACAGCATGCCTGAAACACCTTCCAAAACCACACCGCGCGGCATGGAAACGGCCCGTCTGCTCCTCGACATCAAGGCCGTCAATTTCCGCCCCGAGGAGCCCTATATGCTGACCGCCGGCTGGGCCAGCCCGGTTTATATCGATTGCCGCTGGGTGGTGTCGTTTCTGAAAGCACGCCGACGCATCATCACGCTTGGCGCGGAGATGCTGCGCGAGAATGTCGACATGGCAAGTGTCGATATGCTGGCTGGCGGTGAAACCGCTGGAATCCCCTATTCGTCTTGGCTGTCGGAAGAACTTTCCAAGCCGATGCTTTATGTCCGCAAAAAACCGAAGGGGTTCGGCCGCAACGCGCAAATCGAAGGATCGATGCAGGAAGGGGCCAAAGTCATGCTGATTGAGGACCTGGCCAGCGATGGCGGCTCCAAGGTCAATTTTGTCGAGGCACTCCGCACCGCCGGGGCAACGGTCGAGGACATTTTCGTGGTGTTTTTCTATGCCGCATTCCCGGGCGCCGAGGAAACCTTCAAAAAGATGGGGGTCCGGCTGCATTATCTGGCGAGCTGGAATGATGTTCTGGCAGAGGCGACAAAGGGCAAGGATTTTCCGGAAGAAAGCCTGAACGGGGTGCGCGCTTTTCTTGAAGACCCGATTGCCTGGTCAGCGGCACACGGGGGCCGCGATGCTGTTTAGGGCAGCGCGTCCAGAAACGCCAACACGGCTTTCCCGGCACCAAAATCATAAACGTCCGAATGGCCGGCACCTTCCAGCCACAAGGCCTGTTTTGGCTGCTTTGCCGCATCAAACAGGGTCCGTCCATGCGCCTGCGGCAGAACCCGGTCCTGATCGCCGTGGATCAGCAGCAAGGGCGTTTTAATGTGGTCAATTTTTGCCAGATTTTCGTAGCGGTCCCTGACCAGCCACCGGGCCGGTACGTAGGGATAGCGGTACTGTGCGGCATCGCCCATCGATGAAAACGGCGCTTCCAGAATCAGCCCCCGGACCGGGGTGCCCGCTTCGGCCAGCTCAAACGCCATATGCGTGGCGATACCGGTGCCCAGCGATTCGCCATAAAGTACGATTTGTGCCGGTTGGATGTCGTCCGTGATCAGTCTTTCAATGACGATACGGGCATCGGCGTAAAGTCCGGATTCGGTCGGGGACCCGGCATTGCCGCCAAACCCCCTGTAGCCGGTCAACCATACCCCGTAACCCGCATCCCGCCACGGCGCGACCTTGAAATCCCGATCCGCGATGGTGCCCGCATTGCCATGATAATAGACGATAACCGGTTTGCCCGGCTGAGGCGGCAGATACCATGATTGCAGAATTAGCCCCGGCTCGCTTTCAAGATGCCGGATCTCCGCACCGGCGATCATCGTCTCATCCGGCGGCGTCAGCTCGGAACCCGGATGATACATCATGTTCCGTTGAAACAGAAAAAGCGCGGCGATAAGGAGAAGATACCCACCGGCACCAACCATAAGGATCTGGCTCATCAGACGGCTACCGGTCACAAACGGTAAAAGTGGCCAAAGCCCGGGAAACGCACCGGGCCATCATTGGGTCTTGTTGCCCTTGTTGAACAGATAAGTTGGGAAAGGCGCGCTTTTAGCTGTTGTCGAAACATCCGCCGCGCCGATTGTACCAACCGGTCGCCCCGCCCCGGCCGGTCGGGGAGCGGTAAATGCCGGTATGACACTACCTGCGACGCCGTTATTTGAAGTGATTGCACCGGCAGAACTTTTATCGGCCACGGCTCCGAAACACTTGAAATTGGCTGCAATGGGGGCCAGCAGAGGACAGATATCGTACGTTTGCTCAACGAATGCTGCACCAAGACCATTTTGCCCGCACTCCGCCTCGGCCAGCGCCCGGATGGATGCCGGCGTGGCCGATGATTTTGCATAACAGACCGTTACGGTCGTGCCTGATTTTATTACCGGGCCGTCCGGGAACATCACAGAATCACGATTTATGGCATAAGGACGGTCGATATAGGGTGGGACCCCTGTACAACCGGCCACACCCAGCAATATGACAATCGATATGATCCAGGCATTACGCATGCTTTTCTATACCCCGGACCGGGATGCGATACAATAAATGCAGCACCGGACCGCGCCTAATCCGTGCTTTCCTGCTATCTTGCGGCTAAAGTCCCGGCACTGTTCAGGGAGCACACCATGACCGAGCCGATCCTTGTCGCCATTACCGGTGCTTCCGGTGCCATTTATGGCATCGAAACCTTGCGTCTGCTGAAAGCAATCGGCCACCCGGCGCATCTTATTCTTTCCGAAGTCGGCCGCCGCACTATTGAAATCGAAACAGACGTTTCCATTGATACCGTCAAGGCGCTGGCCGATATTGTCCATGCCAACAAGGATCAGGCCGCCTGCGTCTCGAGCGGATCATACCGGACCCGGGGCATGCTGATTGCGCCCTGTTCGATCAAGACTTTATCGGGGATTGCGAACAGTTATGCCGAAAACCTGATCATCCGGGCTGCCGACGTCACGCTGAAGGAACGGCGCCGACTCGTACTGATGGTTCGAGAAACCCCCTATCATGCCGGCCATATCGAACTGATGCGCCGCGCAACCGAGGCAGGTGCCATCATCTTTCCGCCGATGCCGGCATTTTATGCCAAACCGAAAAGCATCGAGGAACTGGTCCGCCAGAGCGTCGGTCGTGCCCTCGATCTGTTCGGCATCGAGCATGATGAGATCAAGCGCTGGATGGGACCGGAAGACACCACGTAGTCACGCCCCCTGGGTCACTTGTTCACCTTGCACCATGGCGATAAAATCTTCCGCACTGAGGGGTTCGCTGATCAGATACCCCTGCACTTCATCGCAATTTCGCCAGCGCAGATAGTCCAGTTGCTGTTGCGTCTCAACCCCTTCGGCAACGACATTCATGCCGAGACAATGCCCGACCGCGATAACCGCCGAGGCCAACCCGCCGCCGCCATCCGGACGGCCGATATCATTCACGAAGGTGGTATCGATCTTGATCCCGTCCAATGGAAAATTCCTCAGATAACTCAGCGACGCATAGCCGGTGCCAAAATCATCCGCTGTCAGATGCACGCCGATAGAGCGGATATCCCTGAGGGTTCGGATGATTTCCTCTGCCCCTTCCATAACCGCACTCTCGGTGATCTCAAGCTCCAGGGAATCCGGCTCGATCCCGGTGTCATCGAGTATCTTGTTGAGATCATCAAAAAAAGAAGCCCGCGCCACTTCCCTGGCCGAGACGTTAACTGCAACCCGCAGAAACGGCAGCCCGTCATCCTGCCATTTTCGTAATGTTTGACACGCCTCGACAAGCACCTTGCGGCCCAGCGGGTCAATCAGACCGGCATCCTCGGCCAATGGAATGAAATCCGCCGGCATAATAAGGCCCGAGTTCGGATCCTGCCAGCGCACCAGAGCCTCGGCAGCGACAATCCTGTCCGAAGCCAGAGATACCTTCGGCTGATAGAGAAGCTGCATCTCCCCCTCGTCTATCGCCCGGCGCAGCCGGTTGACCATGGATCGGCGCTCACGAACCTCACCACCGGTTTCATTAGTGTAAAACTGATAGGTACCCGCTCCCGACTGTTTGGCAAGATCGACAGCAGCCTGCGCATAGCCGATCAGAATTTCGGCGTTATCCCCGCTTTCCGGGGCAATCGCGATGCCGATGCTGGCAGTCAGCAGGATCGGCTCTCGCGCCCCTTTAACGGCAAAGGGCACGGCGATGCTGGCGATCAATCTTGATGCGACGGCATTGATCTGTTCATGACTGCGGATGTCCGATATCGCAACGATGAACATGTCCTCCTGCAATCGACCGATGATGTTCGATGCCCGCATGCTGCGGCCAAGGCGCCGGGCGGTCTCGATCAGAACCTGATCGCCGATGGCCCGACCGTGATCCCTGTTTACCTGACCAAACCCGTCAAGATCGACACATAACACCGTGACCTGCTTTTCGCCATTCCCGGATTGCAGCAGATCGGGGGCCAGCCTTCTGACCACCAGATTTCGCCCCGGCAGATTGGTCAGGGGATCGAAACTGTCTTCAGACGTCGCGCCCGCTGACGGGAGACGGGTACTCTGTGCCGCGCTGGCGACCCAACCACCGATTTCACCGGATCGGTGAAATGCAGGATACAGTTTCAGGCGAACCACACACCCCGCCATCGCTTCAGTATGTGCCTCCCAGGCGCAACCGTTGCCAATCGCTTCCTCGATGATGTTTGTCGCCAGAGAAAAGACTTCGGACAGGCGCCGGCCCAGCAACTTGCTTTGATGAACTGCGAACAACTCCTCCATCCCGGCATTGACCGAGATAATCCGACCATCAGCATCAAGTGTCGCACAGGCATCGACCATCAGGTGCAACAACGCCGTCTGGAACAGTTGATCCTGTTCTATCTGCGTCGATGATGAAGCGGTATCGGGCGGGGACATGCGATCTGGCCTTATGCATAAAACGTCATCAAGGGTAAAAGTTTATCGCAAGAAAACCAAGGTGAGGAATGTGTATAAAACCTCATATCCTGCATATTCCGGCCATTACGTTTAATGATTATGCGGGCTACCCACCCTTGATCAGGTTCGGCTTCCATGCCAGCTTAGGTGCAGGAGAAAAAGACTCATGACCCTGAGACGCCATCACGATATGGGCGGCCTGGATGCCGGCCCCGTTGAAGCCCGCGAGCATGATTACGCGATGTGGGAAAAGCGTGTCGATGCCATCGTCAAGGTGTTGTCGACGCCCGACCGCAAACTGCTCTCGACCGATGAATTGCGGCGCGGTATCGAGGAACTGGGTCCCGGCGTCTATGACGAGCTGAATTATTACGAACGCTGGATTTCTTCGGCCACCAATATCCTGCTTGAAAAGGGCGTGATTACCGTCGATGAGCTGGGTGCCAAAATGTCCGAGATCGAAGCGCGCTGGACTGCTGACCGTGCCGCCCTCGACAAGGATACTCGCCAATGAGCCAGGCCCGCTTCAATCCCGGTGATGCGGTCAGGGTGCGCCAGGCGTTTCCGCCGGGCCACGTGCGGACCCCCTATTTCGTCCGCGGACGCAGCGGACAGGTGCAACAACACGTCGGCAGCTTCGCCAACCCGGAAGAACTGGCCTATGGTCGCGATGGCCAACCCGGCCAGCCATTGTACCGGGTTTCCTTCAGGCAAACGGACCTGTGGCAGGATTACGACGGTCCGGCATCGGACACACTTGTTGTGGATATCTACGACCATTGGCTGGAACCGCAATCATGAGCCACGATCATCACGACCATACACATCACACACCGCACCCCTATCAGCCGGATATCGAAGACAAGCCTTTTACCGAACGCATGGTGATGACCCAGGCCGTTGCCGAGTTGCTGGTCGAAAAAGGTATCGCCAGCGCCGATGAGTTGAGACAGCAGATCGAACTGATGGACAGCCGTGAACCGGCACTGGGTGCCAGGCTGGTCGCCCGCACCTGGCTTGATCCCGAATACAAGGCGCGTGTGCTTGCTGATGTAAATGCCGCCGCTGCCGAGATCGGTATCGACACCGGCGACATTCCCATTCAGGCGATCGAGAATACCGATGCCGTTCATAACGTTGTCGTCTGCACACTATGTTCGTGCTATCCACGCATGCTGATCGGCCTGCCACCGGACTGGTACAAGTCTCGTGCCTATCGCAGCCGCACGGTCAGGGAACCGCGCAGGGTGCTTGAGGAATTCGGCACGAAAATACCGGACAGCATGGAAGTCCGCGTGCATGACTCGACCGCCGATCTCCGTTACATCGTACTGCCGGTACGCCCGGCCGGAACCGATGACTGGGACGAGGATAAACTGGCCAGTCTGGTGACCCGCGACAGCATGATCGGGGTTTGCCCGGCAAAGTCACCAGAAGACCTCTGATCCGATACGAGCCGTTCAAAAAAACCAAAACGAGGAAAAAATGCCCGATAAGCCAGAATTCCAGTGGGAAGATCCGTTTCTGTTCGAAACCCAGTTGAGCGACGAAGAACGCATGATCCGGGACACTGCGCGCGACTATGCGCAGGAAAAGCTGATGCCGCGCATTATCGAAGCCAACCGGACTGAGACTTTCGATCCCGCAATCATGGCAGAAATGGGTGCATTGGGGCTTTTGGGGCCGACCATACCCGAAGAATACGGCGGTGCCGGCGTCAATCATGTCAGCTACGGCCTGATCGCCCGTGAGGTTGAGCGTGTCGACAGCGGCTACCGTTCGGCGCTCAGCGTGCAGTCCTCACTGGTCATGTATCCGATTTATGCCTACGGATCAGAAGAACAGAAGAAAAAGTATCTGCCGAAACTGGCGACCGCCGAGCTGATCGGCTGTTTCGGCCTGACCGAACCGGACTTCGGCTCTGATCCGGGCGGCATGAAGACCCGCGCCGAGAAAATTGACGGCGGCTACAGGATCAGCGGCTCCAAGATGTGGATTTCCAACGCGCCGATTGCCGACGTGTTTGTGATCTGGGCCAAGCTCGACGGCAAAATTCGCGGCTTTATTCTGGAAAAGGGGATGAAGGGGCTTAGCGCCAACAAGATCGAAGGCAAGCTGTCACTTCGTGCATCAATCACCGGCGACATCGCCATGGATGGCGTCGAAGTCGGCGAGGACGCCCTGATGCCCAACGCCTCCGGTCTTGCCGGTCCGTTCGGCTGTCTGAACAAGGCACGATTCGGCATTGCCTGGGGGGCGCTGGGTGCGGCCGAGTTCTGCTGGCATGCGGCAAGGCAGTATACGCTTGACCGCAAACAGTTCGGCCGACCACTGGCCAACAACCAGTTGATCCAGAAAAAACTCGCCGACATGCAGACGGAAATCACCATCGGCCTGCAATCCGTATTACGCGTCGGACGCCTGCTTGATGAGGGGAATTGCCCGCCCGAGAATATCTCGCTGGTCAAACGCAACTCGACCGGCAAGTCCCTCGACATCGCCCGCATGGCCCGTGACATGCACGGCGGCAACGGCATCGCCGACGAATTTCATGTCATGCGGCATATGGTCAATCTGGAAACGGTCATTACCTATGAAGGCACGCACGACATTCACGCGCTGATATTGGGGCGGGCGCAAACCGGATTACAGGCATTCAGTGGCTGACGGTTTCCGGACAGCACAAAAAGCCGCCCCCTGGGAGTTGAGATGCAGCTCGACGTCATATTCGATACGGTCTGCCCCTGGTGTTATATCGGCAAGCGCCGGCTTGAGCGTGCCATCGCCATGCGGCCGAACTGCGATGTGCGCATCCGCTGGCGACCGTTCATGCTGAACCCCGACATGCCGCCGGACGGGATTGACCGGACGGCATACCTGATCAAGAAATTCGGCAGCGAAACCCGGGTCCGACGCGTTTATGGCGCAATCGGAGAAGCCGGCCATTCGGTCGAGATCGATTTCGCCTTTGACCGCATCCAGCGCACACCCAACTCGGTATCGTCGCACAGACTTGTGCGCCATGCCGCCGACAGCATTGATGTCGCACCGATGGTTGAACGCCTGTTCGAGGCCTATTTCATCGACGGCGCCGACATCGGTAATATCGATGTTCTGGTCGATGTCGCCGCCTCTTCCGGATTGGCACCGGAACCGACAAGACGCTATCTGGAAAGCGATGCCGATGTCGCTGAAGTCTATGAAGAAAATGCCCGCGCTCACCGCCTTGGCATCAACGGCGTTCCGGCATTTTCATTTCAGGGCAACATGGTCATTTCAGGCGCACAGGAACCGGAGGTTCTGGTCCGGGTCCTGGATGCTGCAAGGGCCGGACAAGCCAGTCAGGCCGAAGAACTGCAACTCAGCGGGTCCAGCTATTGAGCGCCCTGCATCAACTGACGATGAGCTACATGCCGGAGCAGGACCGGATACTGTTCCGACTGGCGACCAAGGACAAAAAGGAATACCGCCTGTATCTGACGCGCCGCTTCGTGCACGTGCTGTGGGGGGCGCTGAAACAGACCTTCGAGAAGAACACCGAGCTTGCCCGCATTGTCGACAAGGACGTGCAGGAAGCGGTGCTCGGCATGAAGCATCAGGAAGCGGTGCAGAGCACCGATTTCGAAACACCCCCGGCCAAGGACACCACCGATACGACGTCAAACACCGGACCGCTGCTGGTTATCGGCGGAAAAATTCATCCGGGCGAAAAGGTCACCGGCGTCTCCCTGAAAACCGCAGATGGTTCAGATGTCCGCTTCAATCTCAATGAACAGCTTTTGCATGCGTTCTGTCATCTGCTGGTTACAACATCGGTGAAGGCCGACTGGAAGCTCAATCTTTCTTTGGGTGACAGCAATGTCGTCGTACCGGCCGGCAATGCGGTGATGCATTAGCACTCAAGGCTCGATATTTTTCAGACAAGTCAGGATGGCATCGGTCGAAGCCTGAATGTGCTGGCGCAACAGTTTGGCTGCATCGGCATTGCGTGCGGATCTGATCAGCGCAACCAGTTCCTCATGCTCCTTGAGAGAGGCAGCAGCATGCCCGGAATGCTTCCACATGAAGCCCAGGTAGCGGGCATATCGAGCGCGCAGCCGGCAGACGATCTCGAGCGTGATCGGCCGGCCCGCCGGTGCATACAGCGCTTCATGAAATGCGTCGTTGGCCTTCAGCAATTCAGAAACCGTTCGGGCGGCTGCATTTTTTTTGAGCGCCAAGGCGACGTTCTTTTCATCCTCAACCCCGAACCGTTTGCATGCAGCAGCGACCAGTTCACTTTCAAGCGTGATTCGCAATTGTGCCGTTTCCAGAACTTCGGCGGCAACAAGCGGTGCGACACGAACGCCCCTGTTCGCCTGATGCACCAGAAACCGTTCAGCCGTTAACTGGCACAATGCTTCACGAACCGGGGCCTGGCTGACGTTGAAACGCTCAGCAATATGGCTCTGCTTGATCGATGCATCGGGCTCAATTTCAGCAGAAATGATTTCCATGCGCAGGATATCGGCGATCCGTTCCGAGATCGACTGGGCAATATTCATTCCGTCGGTCTCAAATTTTGTCGCTCTTCCGACCATTGAACTTGACTCTCACGCTTTGCTTAATATTATCGATTATCGATAATATTACATGAAAGAGATTCCCATGAAAGCGGCAAATTACGATGCCATCACCTTTGACGTATACGGCACACTGATTGATTGGGAGCCGGCCATCCTGGCAGCACTCGGCTCATGGGCAAAGGCGAACGGTATTGATGCCGACAACGCAACCCTGCTTGATGCGTTTGACCGCGCCCGCGCCCACTATCAGACCCTGACGCCGGCCAGGGACTATCGCCGGATACTCCGGTCCTCGTTCGCCTATGTTACCAATGAATTCGAGATACAGGCGGATGCCGAGCAGCGTGATGCATTCGGCAATGCCGTCAGCACGTGGCCGGCCTATGACGACAGTGTCCGGGCATTGGCACGTTTAAAGGAGAAGTTTGTTCTGGGCGCATTTACCAATATGGATGATGCTTCTTTTGCCCATTCCCATAGCCGGCTCGGCAACTGTTTTGACGTCATCGTCACGGCCGAACGTGTTGGTGCCTACAAGCCTGCGCTCCGTCACTTTGTCGTTGGCCTGACCGATCTGGCGAAACAGGGCATCCCGCCGGAACGGGTGCTGCACGTCGCACAAAGCCTGCGAGCGGACGTCAGGCCGGCCAACCTGCTCGGGCAGGATGTTGTCTGGATCAACCGCGCGGGTCGCGGACTTGGGCATTCAGGGTTTGGCGCAGAACTGGCCGTGCCGATGGCGCGCTATCCAGACATGGAAACATTCGTCGCAGATTTCCTTGGCTGATCACCCTTCTCCGGTGATTGATGCCAACTCACGCGACAGATAGATCATACCGGCCATGCGTTCTTTGGGCGTGTCCCAGATCCTGGAAAAAACCAGTTTGTGATCGGGCCGCAGTTTCGCCGTGCCTTTCTGTGCGCTGAGCCAGACGACCAGTTTGGACGGGTCCTTGACCTGATCGTTATGGAACTGCACGACAGCCCCTTTCGGTCCGGCATCCAGTTTGGATATGCCGGCGCGTCGGCAGAACTGCTTGATCTTGACTACTTCGAGCAGGTTTTCTGTCTCCGCCGGGATCGGCCCGAAGCGGTCGATCAACTCGGCAGCCGTCTGTTCGATCTCGTCCGCTTCCTTGAGCCAGGCAATGCGGCGATACAGGCTCATGCGCACGGAAAGATCGGCGACATACCAGTCAGGGATCAGTACCGGCATGCCGAGTGAGACCTGCGGCGACCAGTCGGCATCGTCGGCATCGGCGCCAAGCCCGCGTGCATCGGCGACCGCTTCTTCCAGCATCTGCTGATAAAGCTCGGTCCCGACTTCACGGATGTGCCCTGACTGCTCGTCGCCCAAAAGGTTGCCGGCACCGCGAATGTCCAGATCATGACTGGCCAGGGTAAAGCCGGCCCCGAGGCTGTCGAGGGTCTGCATCACCTCAAGGCGCTTCTCCGCCGCCTTCGTCAGCATCTGTCCTGGCGGCAGTGTCAGATAGGCATAGGCGCGGGTCTTCGAACGACCGACGCGACCGCGCAACTGATACAACTGCGCAAGACCGAACATATCGGCGCGGTGAATGATGATGGTATTGACTGCCGGCAGATCAAGCCCGCTCTCGATGATGTTGGTCGACAGCAGAACATCAAAGGCACCATCATAAAAGCGGGAGATGACATCTTCCAGATGCGCGACCGGCATCTGCCCGTGCACCATCGCCATCTTGATTTCCGGGACGAGTTTCTGCAATCGGTCGGCTACTTTTTCCAGATCATTGACTCGCGGACAGACATAAAACGTCTGACCGCCCCGATACTGCTCGCGCAGGATTGCTTCGCGGATAATAACCGGATCGAACGGCAGCACGAAGGTGCGGACCGCCAGCCGGTCGACCGGTGGCGTCGCGATCAGGCTCATCTCGCGGATGCCGGTCAGTGCCATCTGCAAGGTTCTCGGAATCGGTGTCGCCGTCAGGGTCAGAACATGCACATCCGTGCGAATGCTCTTCAGACGCTCCTTGTGGGCAACGCCGAAATGCTGCTCTTCATCAATAATCATCAGGCCAAGATCGCGGAAAGCGATATCCTTGGCCAGCAAGGCATGGGTGCCGATGACGATATCGACATCGCCGCGTTTCATGCCTTCCTTGATGGCTGTCGCATCCCTGGCTGTGACCAGACGGGAAAGCTGCTGAACCTTGACCGGGAAACCGCGAAAGCGCTCGGTAAATGTCATGAAATGCTGGCGGCACAACAGGGTCGTCGGCACCACGACGGCAACCTGCTTGCCCTCCATGGCGACAGCAAATGCAGCCCGGAGGGCGACTTCGGTCTTGCCGAACCCGACGTCGCCGCAGACCAGTCGGTCGGTCGGACGACCTTTTTGCAGATCGCTCAGCACATCACGGATGGCCTCGAGCTGATCATCGGTTTCATTGAACGGAAAGCGCGCGGCGAATTCTTCGTATGCCCCTTCCGGCGCGACGAACCGGTGCGCGGTCTTGAGCTCACGCGCAGCGGCAATCTTGATCAGCTCTTCAGCCATTTCCTTGACGCGCTGTTTGAGCCTTGCACGCCTGGCCTGCCAGGCAGCACCGCCAAGGCGGTCCAACTGCACGCCGGCATCTTCGGATCCGTAACGGGTCAGCAGTTCGACGTTCTCGACCGGTAAAAACAGCTTGGCGTCCCCAGCATAGGCAAGCTGCAGACAATCATGGGGTGCACCGCCAACCTCGATCGTCATCAGGTCCAGGAACTGACCGATGCCATGATCGACATGCACAACCAGATCGCCAGGTGTCAGCGCCGAGATTTCGGCGATAAAATTTTCCGGTCTGATCCGTCGACGGCCTGGCCGTGCCATGCGCTCGCCCAGCATATCGCTTTCGGTGATGACGCAGAGATCATTCATGCGGAAACCACGATCCAGCCCGATCACACCGATCACCGCTTCGCCCGGTTTCGCATCATCGGCACCGGTCGCACGCAGCGCCGGCGCGCCATGTTCAACCAGCAGGCCTTTCAGGCGCTCAGCCGAACCTTCGCTGAAACCGGCGATGACAATACGGTTACCGGCAGCCGCATATTTTTTGATATCACCGGCAACCGCTTCATAGACATTTGCCTTGGGATCGATGCGCACCTCGGCATAATCGCGGGCCAGGGCGGCACCAAGATCACCATCACCGGTTTCAAACGGCGACAGATCAATGATGCTCCGGCCCTTCAGATGCGCAGCCAGCGCATCTTCGTCGACAAACATCAGGCCCGGCGGCACCGGTCGGTACGGCACACCGCTGTCGGTGTCGGATATGGTCTGGCGGGCGGTGAAATAATCGGCGATCAGCTCACGCCGGGATTGCAATGCCGTCTCGGCCTGATGATCAAACATCAATGCAGCGTCCGGCAGGTAGTCAAACAGGGTTTCCATGGTCTCATGAAACAGCGGCAGCCAATGCTCGAAACCCTGATGGCGTCGACCCTCGCTGATCGCTTCATACAGCGGATCGTCGGCACCGCCGGTTTGGAACAGTTCCCGGTATTTCAAGCGGAACCTGGAAATTGCATCGCTGTCGAGCGGCGCTTCGCTGACCGGCGTGAGGACGACCTGTTCGACAGCGCCGGTCGAACGCTGCGTCGCCGGATCGAAACTCCTGAGCGTATCCAGTTCGTCGCCAAAGAAATCAAGACGTACCGGTCCACCGGCACTGGCCGAATAGATATCGACGATGCCGCCACGGACCGCATATTCACCGGGTTCAGTCACGGTTTCGATACGACTGAAGCCGAATCGTTCCAGTTCGCGCACAAGCTCGTCGGGGGCAATTCGGGTACCGGACTTCAATTTTCGTCCCGCACCGTCAAGAAAGGCGCGTGGCGGCACTTTCTGCAAAAGCGCCGAAACCGTCGTCAAAACCAACCGACCCTTTGCAGCCGGTGCCGTCAACCGACCCAGTTCTGCCAATCTGCGACCGACCAGGGCACGTCTTGGCGAGACCCGGTCATAGGGCAGGCAATCCCAGGCCGGCAGTTCGAAGGTTTGTGTTTCTGCTGCAAAAAAGGCGGCGATAGCGGCTCGCCGGGCCAGTCCGGCATCGTCGCGCAACACAAACAGGACGTCCCGTCCCTGCCCCGCCATTTGTACTGCCAGCAAAAGATCCGCACCTTCAGGTGCGCCGCCGACAACATGCCGTCCGGCTGTCAGGAGATGGTCGATATTGATTGTCACGATGTACCGTTGAATTCTTTGATCTGACGCAGCACCGGGCTGTCGACGAAATCCGGTGTCGGTTCACGGCCGGTGACCCAGTTCAGCAGATCGTTGTCCGTGTGATTCATGATATTTTCGAACATATCGACTTCGGCTTCGCTCAATTCAGCCAGCCTGGCCAAGGCAAAACGCCCGAGCAAAACGTCGTTTTCCTTCATTCCGCAATGATTTGCGCGATAAACTAGGCGTTTGCGTCGGTCGTCCAAGACCTCTGTCCTTTTCGATGTCGTCATGTGCGCCTAGTGTCCCGAATCCGAAGTTCGTCGCATTTGGAGCATCCTCTTTTCGAACTTCGGATTCGATAAGGACACTAGCAACATATTGATCTAGTGTGGATTCTGGATTTG
>JBBDOA010000124.1:0-15920 GCA_040877275.1 Rhodospirillales bacterium
AATCCAAAACAATTCAATCTGCAGTTCGTTCCAAGTTAAACCGGACAGCAGTGGATCAAGTTCAGAACGACGACGGGGGGTGTTCAGGACGACGAATGAATGGGTTGTTACTTCTTGACGTCGGCGGCGACCCTGAGGGTGATGATCTTGTCGGGGTCATCGACCAGTCCATTGGCACTTTCGTCGCCCTTTTTGATGGCATCGACGTGTTCCATGCCGTCGACCACTTCGCCCCAGATGGTGTACTGGCCATCAAGCCACTTGCTTGGTGCGAACGTGATGAAGAACTGACTGTCTGCGCTGTTCGGATTTTGCGAACGGGCCATGCCGACGGTGCCCCGGTAAAAGCTTTCGAGATCGGTGAACTCGGCCGCAATGTTCTGACCGGAACCGCCCGTGCCGTCGCCACGCGGATCGCCGGTCTGCGCCATGAAGCCGGGGATCACGCGGTGGAATTTCAGGCCGTCATAGAACTTCTGCCGCACCAGTTCCTTGATCCGCGCGATGTGCTTCGGCGCAATGTCCGGCCGCATTTCAATGACCACCCGACCGGATTTCAATTCCAGATACAGGGTGTTTTCAGGATCGGCGGCGATGGATTGCTGGGTCATGGCGAAAATTGTGAAGAGCGCGAGGGCGGCAATGCCTGACAGGCGGCGCATTTCAAACTCCTGATTGCATACAAGACGGTGTTAATCCCGTGAACGGGGGTGCGGACTGTTTTCTGCCCGACCAGACCCGAGCCGTCAAGGGGGCGGGTAATGTTTCAGCTTTTCAGGGTATCGGCGTTGAAGTGTTTCAGGATTTCACGGGCGGCATCGGCAGGGGTTTTGCTCCCTTTGCGGACTTCGGCTTCCATTTCTTCGGCAACACCGCCCTTTTTGCGCACCGCCTCGATCAGGGTCTGGGTCACTTCGTCCCACATCCAGTTTGCGGCCTGCCGGGCGCGGTTCTTATCGATCAGCCCGGCACCCTGCATCGCTTCCCTGAATTCGGTCATCTTGTCCCAGACCTCGGAAATGCCGGCCCCGGAATGTGCCGAACAACGCAGCACCTGCGGCCGCCAGATGTCGTTGCCGGTATTCAGCATGTGGATCGCCGATTTGTAATCCTGATAGGCACGGCTGGCCGCCTGTGTCAGGTCGCCGTCGTTCTTTGTGACAACCAGAAGATCGGCCATTTCGACGATGCCCTTCTTGATCCCCTGCAGATCATCCCCGCCACCGGGGGCGACCAGCAGAACGAACATATCGACCAGATCGGCAACCGCGTATTCCGACTGGCCGACGCCGACGGTTTCCACCAGAACCACGTCGAAACCGCCGGCTTCAACGGCGAGGATGGTTTCGCGGGTCCGTCGGGCAACGCCACCGAGGGAGCCTGCCGAAGGGGTTGGCCGGACGAAGGCGTCAGCGTGTCGCGCCAGGTTTTCCATGCGGGTCTTGTCGCCCAGGATCGAGCCGCCGTGCTTCGGGCTAGACGGATCGACAGCCAGCACGGCGACCCGGTGCCTTTGTGCGATCAGATGCAGACCGAAGGTTTCGATGAACGACGATTTTCCGACACCGGGTACGCCTGAAATGCCGATGCGGAGTGACTTGCCGGTCTCTGGTAACAACGCGGCAATCGCTTCTGCCGCCTGTTTGCGGTGATCGGTGCGGGTTGATTCAATGCGCGTGATCAGCCGGGCAAGCGCACGTCTGCTACCGGATTTAACGCCGGTGATCAGGTCTTCCATATCGTTCACGGTTTCTTTCGCTTTTTGCCCGATTTGCCTGCTTCGGCGGCGGCCTTCTCATCAAACGACGAGCCGAACGTGTGCATGGCCATGACGATCAGCTTTTCCCGTTGGTCATCGGGCAGGTCGTCCAGCAGTCTGGATTTCTCGTCATGGATCGACAGCGCCTGTTCGATCAGGGCCTGACGCCCGGGCGGCAGGTTCTTTTTGCGGTCGAGTTCGGCGGCAGCACTTTCAATCGCTTTCCTGACAAGGGTTTCCGGCAGAACATCAAGATCATCATCGGCGGCCTTCGCAGGTGCCGGTTGCGGTTTGGCCGGACCCCCGCGTTTGGCGGCTTCGATGGCATCCAGCTTGTTGCGGGCGTTCTTGTCGATAAAGATGGAGAGCAGCGCACGCTTCATAAAATTGCCGGCCATGGCGTTGATGCCTCGAACTCAGTATAAGGGCGCTTGTAAAACAAACTTGCGCCGACGAATCATATCCGTAACGGTAAGACTGTGAATTTTCCTTGTAAATGCTGATCTCCGCTGGCCAAAATCCGAGGCCGCATCCTAGAGTGAGAACCATGAGAAGAAACAGAGACGCCAAAATCGTCGCCACGCTTGGCCCGGCCAGTAGTACGGAACAGCAGATAGCGGAGCTGTTCGAGGCGGGTGTCGACGTATTCCGCATGAATTTTTCCCACGGTGATCATGAAGGTCACCGTGAGCGCTACAATATTGTCCGCAGCCTGGAACAGAAATACGGCCGTTCCGTTGGAATTTTGCTTGATCTGCAGGGGCCTAAGCTCCGCGTCGGTGATTTCGAAGGCGGCAGTGTCCATCTCGAGGTCGGCCAGCGGTTTCGTCTTGAAGCTGCTCAATGCATGGGCACCCGTGAACGTGCCTGCCTGCCGCATCCCGAAGTGTTCAATGCGCTCGAGCCGGGAACCGATCTGTTGCTCGATGACGGGCGGCTGCGTCTGAAGGTGCTCGACCACGGCCACGACTGGGCCGATACCGAGGTGCTGACGGGGGGTGAGCTTTCGAACCACAAGGGACTGAACGTGCCCAGCGTTATCCTTGATGTCAGCCCGCTGACGGAAAAAGACATTGTCGATATGCGCTTCGGTCTTGAACTCGGGGTCGATTTTATCGGTCTCAGCTTCGTGCAGCGCCCCGAAGACATCGCCGAGGCGAAGAAGCTTATTGCCGGTCGGGCGCACGTCATCAGCAAGCTGGAAAAGCCGCAGGCGCTGACCAGACTGGATGAAATCATCGAACTGTCCGACGCCATCATGGTGGCGCGGGGTGATCTGGGTGTCGAGGTGCCGCCGGAAGACGTACCGGGTATTCAGAAGCGTATCCTCAGGGCCTGTCGTCGTGACGGCAAGCCGGTGATCGTGGCGACGCAGATGCTGGATAGCATGATCCACGCGCCGACGCCGACCCGTGCCGAGGCTTCGGATGTGGCGACGGCGATCTATGACGGCGCTGATGCGGTGATGTTGTCGGCGGAAACGGCCGTTGGCGAATATGCCAGGGAAAGCGTGGCGATGATGGAGCGCATCATTACCCGCGTTGAAAGGGATCCGCTGTACCGGGAAATGCGCGAAGCCGAGCGCCGGGCTCCGGAATCGACGGCTGCCGACGCGATTACCGCCGCCGCCCGTCAGGTTGCCGATACCATTTCCGCCGCTGCCGTCGTCACCTTCAGCACGACTGGCTCAACCACCATGCGCGCCGCCCGTGAGCGGCCTGTGGTGCCGATCCTGGGATTGACGCCCCGCCTTGATACGGCCAGACGCTCCTCGCTGATCTGGGGCGTGCATTCGGTGCAGACGCAGGATTGCCACACATTCCGCGAAATGGTGACGAAAGCGCTCCACGCGGCCAAGACCGAAGGCTTTGCCGAGCCCGGTGATCCGATCGTGATTACCGCCGGCGTGCCGTTCGGCACCCCCGGTGCGACCAACATTCTTCGTATTGCATGGGTTGAGTAGTCGTTTTCGTGAGTAATCCCTTCGATACTGCTGGCGGTCCCTTTCCGTCACTGCCGGGTCGCGTGCGTCAGAATAAAACAGCAGTCATAGACGGCCTGTACGTTCCGGGAGCCTTTATAGGTCTGAAAGTGAAGGCGGCATGATCGCAGATCTGGCGAGGATCATGCTCGACGTCGTCACGCCGGTCGCGGTCTGTGCCGCCATCGGTTTTTTCTGGGCCAGGATGAAGCAGCCCTTCCACAGTCAGATGGTGACCCAGCTTGTGTCCAACGTCGGCGTACCGACGCTGGTCTTCTCGACGCTGGTCAGTGTCGATCTCGATGATGGTGTTTTCATTGATATGGCCGCTGCGGCATTGCTGACCAGCGCGTTCTTTTTTGTTGCCGGATATGCGATCCTCAGGCTGACTGGCCTTCCGTTACGGACGTATCTGAACCCGATTGCCTTCGCCAATACCGGCAACATGGGATTGCCGTTGTGTCTGCTGGCATTCGGCGAACAGGGACTGGCCCTCGGCATCGCCTATTTCGTCATCAATGTGGTCTTGCTGCTGACCGTCGGGATCGCCGTTGCCTCCAACGAATACCGTTTGATGGATGTGCTGAAGCGGCCGTTTCTTTATGCCGTGTTAGCCGCGGTTTTCTTCATGACCAGCGAGGTCGAAGTGCCGAAGGTGATCCTCTCGACGACGAAGCTGCTGGGTGGTTTTTCGATCCCGTTGATGCTGATCACGCTCGGCTATTCGCTGGCGACGCTGCAGATTGTCAATATCAAGCATGCCCTGTTCATTTCCGTCTGCCGGCTCGGCATCGGGATTCCTGTCGGCTTTGTCTCCGCCATGATGTTCGGCTTTGAGGGTGCCGCCTTTGGCACGCTGGTGCTGATGTGCTCAATGCCGGTGGCCGTGATCACTTTTCTGCTGGCCGAAAATTATGGTGCCGACGGACGTGCCGTTGCCGGCTCGGTGATCCTCTCGACGGCGATGTCATTCGCCACGTTGCCGGCGCTTTTATGGGCCTTGATGCCCTGAATTATTCAGCCGCCTGGGGTGCCCGGGTGGGATCACGGAAGGTCTCCAGCAGATCGGCCTCGCAGGCCTTGGCGGCCTTGACGTTGGCTTCCTTGACGTGACCGAAGCCGCGCATCCGCATCGGCAGGGCGGCTAACTGGACCGCCGCTGCATGGTTTTCGGCGCTCAGATTTTTGGCGATCTCGGCGAGCTGGGTCTCGTAATCGGCAATCAGCTGGCGCTCCATACGCCGTTCCGCAGAATAACCAAACAGATCAAACGGCGTGCCGCGCAGGCCTTTAAAGCGGGCCATGATGCGGAATGCGGACAGCATCCACGCACCATAGGCTTTTTTCTTCAGATGCCCGCTGGTCAAGTCGTGCTCGGCGATCAGCGGCGGTGCCAGATGAAATTTGATGCGGCCACCGTCTGCGAAAGTTTCGCGGACGGCCCGCTCGAAACGGCCATCGGTATAGAGCCGGGCCACTTCATATTCATCCTTGTAGGCCATCAGCTTGAACAGACCGCGGGCGACGGCTTCACTGAGCGCGGTCGTGCCGGGCATCAATGATGCTTCGGCGGTGCGAATTTTATCGACCCAGCCCAGATAGCGATCCGCATAGGCCGGGTTCTGATAGGCGCTCAGATCATCGATGCGGCGTTTGATGAAGCCGTCCAACTCGAACGGCTGCGGCTTGGTATCATTGCGGCCGATGATTTTTTCGACGGCAGCAAGATCAAAGGCTGCGCGACGGCCCCATGCGAATGCCTGCTTGTTGAAATCGATGGCGACGCCGTTCAATTCGATGGCGCGTTCGATGGCTTCGGCGGAAACCGGCAGCAGGCCCAGTTGATAGGCATAGCCGACCATCATCATGTTGGCGGCGATGGTGTCGCCCAGCAGCCGTTTGGCCAGATCGGTCGCCTCGATGAAGGCAACGCGGTCGCTGCCTGCTTCGTCGGTCAGGGATTTCTTGAAGCCCGTTTCCGGGAACAGCATGTCGGGGCTGCGGGTGAAATCGGCAGTCATGGTCTGGTGTTCGTTGACCACAGCCCGGGTGTTGCCGGCGCGCAGCTTGGCCAGGGTTTCGGCATCACCGGCGGAAACCAGATCGCAGCCGAGCAGCAGATCGGCACCACCGGCGGAAATGCGGACTGCGTGGATCTCGTGCGGGGTGGCGGCGAAACGCAGGTGCGAATAGACCATGCCGTTTTTCTGCGCCAGCCCGGCGACATCAAGCACGGAGATGCCTTTGCCCTCAAGATGCGCGGCCATGCCGAGAATGGCGCCGATGGTGACGACGCCGGTACCGCCGATGCCGGTGACAACGACATTGTAGGGATCGGAAAGATCGACCGGACAGGGCTCGGGCAAGGCCGGGAACGGCACATCGCCGACGGCTTTCGGCTTGCGTGGCTGGGTATCTTCAACGGTCACGAAGCTCGGGCAGAAACCGTTCAGGCAGGAATAATCCTTGTTGCAGGCCGACTGGTCGATGGCCCGCTTGCGGCCAAGCTCGGTATCCTTAGGCGTGATCGCAACACAATTCGACGCAATGCCGCAATCGCCACAGCCTTCGCAGACAGCCTCGTTGATGAAGACCCGCTTGGCAGGGTCCGGAAACTGACCGCGCTTTCGGCGGCGGCGCTTTTCGGCGGCGCAGGTCTGGTCATAGATCAGTGCAGAGACCCCTTTGACGGTGCGGATATCACGCTGCACCTGATCCAGTTCTTCGCGGTGATAGACATCGACGCCGGGCGGGAAGCCGTAATTAATCGGGTATTTGTCCGGCTCGTCGGTGACGACGACGATTCGCTCGACCCCTTCGGCACGGACCTGCTGAGCGATGATCGCCGGGTTGAGAGCGCCGTCGTGGGCCTGTCCGCCGGTCATGGCGACCGCGTCATTGTAGAGAATTTTGTAGGTCATGGTGACACCGGACGACACGGCGGCGCGGATCGCCAGCAGACCGGAATGGAAATAGGTGCCATCGCCGATGTTGGCGAAGATGTGCCCGGTTTCCGTGAACGGGGCCTGACCGATCCAGTTGGCGCCTTCGCCGCCCATGTGCGTGAAGGTCTCGGTCTCGCGGTCCATCCAGATCGCCATGTAATGGCAGCCGATGCCTGCAGCCGCACGCGATCCTTCCGGGACTTTCGTTGACGTGTTGTGCGGGCACCCGGCGCAGAAATAGGGAATGCGCTTCATGGCCGGCTGGCCGCTGGCCAGCGATTGTTCCTTTTTCGTCAGAAAGTCGAGACGTTCCGTGATCCGGTCCGAGGTGTGGAATTTCTCGATCCGCCGGGCGATGGCCCGGGCGATCATGGCCGGTGTCAATTCGCCGGCGGACGGCAGTATCCACTCGCCCATCTCATCGAACTTGCCGACAACCCGGGGGCGGACGTCTTCACGCCAGTTATAAAGCTGTTCCTTGAGCTGGTTTTCGATGACCGCACGCTTTTCCTCGACAACCAGAATTTCTTCAAGGCCTTCGGCAAAATGTCTGGCGGAATCCCGCTCCAGCGGCCACGGCATGGTGATCTTGAACAGACGAATACCGATTTCGGCGGCGTGCGCTTCGTCGATGCCGAGATCGTCCAGCGCCTGCAGCACGTCCATATAGGATTTGCCGGTCGCGCTGATGCCGAGGCGCGGTTTCGGGCTATCCAGCGTGATGCGGTTCAGTTTGTTGGCGCGGGCAAAGGCGAGGGCTGCATAAATCTTGTGGCGGTGCAGGCGGCGCTCCTGATCCAGAGGCTGATCGGGCCAGCGGATATGCACCCCGTCTTCGGGCATGGTGAAATCTTCGGGCATGACGACGTCATATAGTTGCGGCCCGATATCGACGGAGGCCGAGGTATCGATGTTGTCGGTGATGCATTTAAGGCCGACCCACAGACCCGAGTAGCGCGACATCTGAATGCCGATCAGGCCGAGCTGCAGAATTTCCTCGACATTGGCCGGGTGCAGGAACGGGATCATCACGTCCATGAAGGCGTATTCGCTCTGGCTCGGAACGGTCGAGGATTTGCAGGCCGGATCGTCGCCGGCCAGTGCCAGAACGCCACCCAGCGGCGCAGTGCCGGCCATGTTGGCATGGCGGAAGACGTCGCCGCTGCGGTCGACGCCGGGGCCTTTGCCATACCAGATGCCGAACACACCGTCGAATTTGGCACCTTCGAACATGTTGAGCTGTTGCGATCCCCAGAGCGCCGTTGCGGCCAGGTCCTCGTTGACGGCAGGCTGGAACTTGATGTCATGGGCGTCAAGATGATGACGGGCCTGACTGAATTCCTGATCAAGCGCACCGAGCGGCGAGCCACGGTAGCCAGTGACATAGCCCGCCGTGTTATTGCCGTGCATGCGGTCGAGCGTCTTCTGCATCATGGTCAGGCGCACCAGCGCCTGCGTGCCGGTCATATAAACCCGACCGCTTTCCAGCAGATACTTGTCATCGAGGGTCGTGCGTAAAAGTGACATGGCTTCAGCCTTTTCCCTGTACCCCCAAGGTAGTGCGGATGCGCGACGGTAACAATAGGTCATTAATGCTGACCTAAAAAGGCAATAAACCTGCTTCATGATCGACACTACCGGATTGAAAATTACGCCGACAGGGTCTGGCGGATAAACATAATTCGGGGTGATTTCATGGGCGCCAGCGGCTATACCGGTGCAACGTTTCGAAAGGAAAGTGTGATTCTTCAATGACTGTACTCGTTACCGGCGCCGCCGGCTTCATCGGCTTTCATACCTCACAGGCGCTTCTGGCGCGGGGCGAACGCGTGATCGGGGTCGATCTGGTCAATGATTACTATGACCCGGAGCTGAAGCGGGCGCGTCTGGCCGAGCTTGGCAAGCACAAGGATTTCACGTTTATTCAGGCTGATATCGCCGAGCGCGACGAGATGGAAAAGCTGGCGACCCGGCATCCGGAAATCGACCGCATCATCAATCTGGCGGCGCAGGCCGGGGTTCGTTATTCGCTGGTCAATCCGTATGCCTACACCCGTTCCAACATCGAAGGGCATCTGGTGATGCTCGAGATGGCAAGGCACCTGAAGAATTTCAGACACTTCGTCTATGCGTCATCATCATCGGTCTATGGGGCCAACGATCAATTACCGTTCACCGTCGAGGAGCGGGTTGACCAGCCGGTTTCCCTGTACGCCGCAACCAAACGCGCCGGCGAGTTGATGACGCATTGCTATTCCCGCCTGTACGGCATCCCGGCGACCGGGCTCCGATTCTTTACGGTCTACGGGCCGTGGGGCCGACCGGATATGGCGGCCTGGATATTTGCCCGGAAAATTCTCGCCGGTGAGCCGATTGAAGTGTTCAACAACGGCGATATGCTGCGTGATTTCACCTATATCGACGATATCATTCAGGGTGTGCTGGCGGCGCTGGACCATGTGCCGGATGGTGCGGTTCCGGAGCGGGTTTATAATCTCGGTAATCACCGCGCCGAGAAGTTGACCGATTTCATCGACATCCTGCAGGAAACGCTCGGCAAGAAGGCGGAAATCATCAAGCTGCCGATGCAGCAGGGGGATGTGCAGGCAACCTTTGCCGATATCGAAGCCAGCCGCCGTGATCTCGGCTTCGAGCCGACCACGCAGATCAGGGACGGCATTCCGAAATTCATCGACTGGTATCGCCGTTATCATGGCAACACCCATGGCTGAAACCCCGACACCGGGGAATTTCGGCCCGATTCTGCCGCGTCACATCGTGCTCCTGATCTGCCTGGCGATGATCTGGGGCACGTCGTTTCTGGTCATGAAAATCGGTGTGCAGCATATCCCTGCACTGCCGCTGACTGCGATCCGCCTGATCGCAGCCGCACTGGCGATGGTGCTGGCCTGTTTCTTCCTGCGCAGCCGTTATCCGGTAGGCACCAGGGCCTGGGTCTTTTGTTTTGTACTGGCATTTTTCGGCAACAGCCTGCCGTTCTTTCTGATCACCTGGGGGGTCGAGGGCATCGCCAGCGGACGGGCGGCGATCCTGATGGCGGTCATGCCCCTGGCAACGCTGCTGCTGGCACATTTTTTCTCCACCGGTGACAGGCTCAGGGCGCAAAAGCTGATCGGAATCGTTCTTGGCTTCGGTGGCGTCGTCGTCCTCGTCGGCCCGTCGGCATTGCAAGGGGTAGGCGGTGGCCTGCTGCATCAACTGGCCGTCGCATCGGGGGCGATCTGCTATGCGATTTCGGTGATCATCGTGCAGCGCATGCCGCCGGCACCATTGATGGGCCGGGCCTCGCTGACGCTGATATTCGCGGCAGTGCAGACCGTGCCGGTGGCGCTTTGGCTGTCAGGCTGGACAGTGCCGGTTCTGACGGTTGAAACACTGTGGCCACCGATCTATCTGGGGCTGCTGTCGACGGCGCTGGCGACGCTTATCCTGTTCAGGTTGCTCAGCGAGCGCGAAGCGTCCTTCGTTGCATTCCAGAACTATCTGGTGCCGGTGTTCGGTGTTTTCTGGGGCGCGCTTTTGCTCGACGAAGTGGTCAGTTTGCAGGCTGTTGCCGCGCTGCTTTTGATCCTGTTCGGGATTTTTATCGCCAATCGCAGACAGGCCCGATAACGGATTAATTCAGATTAAGCCCTGACACCCGCTGCCGATGTCGGCTATGAATATTGCCGGGATCAAGGGGAGAATGACGATGTTCGAAGGCTTCAAACAAAGCACGATAACGGTTGACGGGGTCGGACTGAATGTCCGGGTCGGCGGCGCCGGTCCGGCCGTCGTGCTTTTGCACGGCTATCCGCAAACCCACATCATCTGGCGGCACATTGCGCCGGCATTGGCCGAATATCGGACTGTCGTCGTGCCGGATACGCGCGGCTATGGCGACAGCGACTGCCCGCCGTCGGATGATGCGCACCGGGCTTATTCAAAACGGACCATGGCGAGTGATGTGGTCGGTATCATGAGCCAGCTGGGCTTCGCGCAGTTTGCCGTGATTAGCCATGATCGTGGAGCAAGGGTCGGCTACCGTCTGGCGCTGGACCACCCTGATCGTGTCACCCGTTACATGTCACTTGATGTGGTGCCGACCCATGAAATGTGGGTGAAGACCAACAAGGACAGCGCCCTTGGCAGCTTTCACTGGATGTTCCTGGCACAGCCGGCACCGCAACCGGAGACCCTGATCGGGCATGACCCGGATATGTGGATCGAGTGGCTGCACCGGTCGTGGGCAGCCCCCGGTTTCACGTTCGAGCCGCAGGCTATGGATGAATACAAACGGGCCTATCGCAATCCCGATGTGATCCGTGCCACGTGTGAGGATTACCGCGCCGGTGCGACCTGTGATGACGAGGACGATGCCCGGGATTTCAACGCCGGACGGAAAATCCAGTGCCCGGTCGTCTGTCTGTGGGGCGGAGCCCGGGCCAGGGGCGGACCGAAATCAAAAAGCCCGCTGGATATCTGGCGCAATTGGTGTGCCGCCGACGTCAACGGCGCGGGCCTTGAAAACAGCGGCCATTTCATCCCTGAAGAAGCACCGGAACAGGTCATTGCCTGGGCCCGGAAATTCCTGACCGAGGATGCGTAGTGCAGGCTGGCCACGGTGACGGCGACCTGCTGCGCGGTGCAGCATTCCTGATTGCCGGTTTCTCTGTCATTCCGCTGATGGATGCGTCGGCAAAGGAACTGATCGGGCAGGGCTACCCTCCCGTGCTGGCGGCATGGGGGCGGTTCGCCTTGTCGACGCTGGTGCTGCTGCCGGTCTTGTTGCGCCGGGGGGCTGTCCGGCAGATGGTCGGGGCGGGCGCGGGGATGCAGATTTTGCGCGCCGTCATGCTGGCCATGGCGACGGTCATGTTCTTTTCGGCGCTACAGACGATGCCGATGGCCGATGCGCTGGCGGTTTATTTCATCTATCCGTTTCTGATCACGCTTTTGGCCCCGGCAGTACTGGGCGAGAAAGTCGGCATTCGCCGTTTCATGGCCGTGCTGATCGGTTTCGCCGGCTCGCTGCTGATCATCCGTCCGGGCTTTCAGGCTGTCCCCATCGGGGTTTATTACGTGCTGGGCGCGTGTTTCTGCTTTGCCCTGTTCAATGTGCTGACCCGCCGCCTGACGGGTATGAACGATCCGTGGATTACGGTGTTTTATCAATCCATTGTCGGGACCGTGGTGCTGGCTGTTTTTGTGCCGGCCAACTGGCGAATGCCGGATGGCGAGGCGATGGCTCTGATGGCTTTGATGATCACAGCGGCGATCATCGGTCACTGGCTGCTGATCAAGGCCTATGAATGTGCGCCGGCGTCTCTGCTGGCGCCGTTTGGTTATTTCGAGATGATCTCGACGGTGACGCTTGGCTATCTGTGGTTCGACGATTTGCCGGACCGGCTGACCTGGGCCGGGATTGCCGTCATCATCATCACCGGGGTCTATATTTCTGTTCGCGAGCGCAAACGCAAGCAGGCGCTCAGGGACATTGCCGCACCCTGACGGGGGCAGCCTTATCCCAGCGTCACGTCAAGAAACATCATGGCGACGAAACCGATCATGATGCCGACGGTGCCGAAGGTGGCGACCCCCTTGCGATGCGTTTCCGGAATGATCTCGTCAGAGATGACCCAGAGCATGGCACCGGCGGCAAAGGTCAGTCCCCACGGCAGCAGATACTCGGAAATGCTGACGACGCTGGCACCGATCAATCCGCCGACCGGCTCGACGAGACCTGTCAGCGAAGCCACCATGAAGGCGTGGATGCGGGAATAACCCTGGGTCAACAAGGCCGCCGCCACGGCCAGCCCTTCCGGGATATTCTGGATGCCGATGCCGACCGCCAGTGCCCGACCGTTTTCGAAATTACCACCGCCGAAGCTGACACCGACGGCCATGCCTTCGGGTACATTGTGCAGCGTGATGGCGATCACGAAAAGCCAGATGCGGGCCAGGTCTTTGGGGTCGGCACCCTCGGGGCCGGCAATGAAATGTTCATGCGGTGAAAAACGGTGGATCAGCCACAGGGCCGCACCCCCCATCAGAATACCCACAACCGCCAGCAATGCCTGGGCATTTTCGTTCTCGAATACGGCACCGGCGGCATCCAGCCCCGGAATGATCAGGGAAAACACACTCGCCGCCAGCATGACACCGGCGGCAAAGCCGAGCATCAGGGTCTCGACCCGTTCACCGGGACGCCCGTAGACCAGTGCCGGAATTGCGCCGATTGAGGTGCACAGCCCGGCCAGCAGGCTGCCGGTGAAGCCCATCAGCAGAATGTTGGACATAGGGTCCATGTCACGCGGTTCTGGTCATGATTTGTAAAGTGCTTCCAGCCTGTCACCGTAGACAGCGCGAACGACATGTCGTCGGACTTTCATGGTCGGTGTCATCTGATTGTTGTCGACCGAAAACGGCTCGTTCGCAATAATGAAGCGCCGGACCTTTTCAATGTTGCTGAGCGTTTTGTTGATGCGACCGAAGGCGGGGGCCAGTGCGGTATGCAGTTCCTTGTCATCGGCGAGGGCGGCCAGATCACCCTGTTTGCGATTGTCGCGCTTCCACATCGTCAGCCAGTCCTGATCGGGAACCACGACACAGACCAGATGCGGACGTTTGTCGCCATAGACCATGGACTGGGCGATTTCCGGTTCGGCATTCAATATGCCTTCGACGCGTTGTGGTGCGATGTTGTCGCCGCCGGAGTTGACGATGATGTCCTTCTTGCGATCCGTGATCAGTAGATGCCCGTTTTCATCGAAAATGCCGATGTCACCGGTGTGCAGCCAGCCGTCGCGGATGGCTTCCCGGGTCGCGGTTTCATTATTCCAGTAGCCCTGCATAACGAGATTGCCGCGGACCAGAATTTCACCGTCATCGGCAATGCGCACTTCGGTATCGCGCACCGGTCTGCCGACTGTGTGCATTCTGGCATCGGGGGCGCGGTTGACCGAGATCACCGGGGCTGATTCGGTTTGTCCGTAACCTTGCAGGATTGTTAACCCGAGCGCCGTAAAAAACATGCCGATTTCCGGGTTGAGGGGCGCGCCGCCGGAGACAAGCGCTTTCAGCCGGCCGCCGAAGCGGTCACGGACCTTGTCCCTGACCAGCTTGTCGAGAATTTTGTCGGCCAGCCAGTCAAGCGGTCCAAATGATTCCGCATGATAGCGTTTGCGTCCGAGTGCCAGCGTTTTGTCGAACATCCATTTTTTCAGACCGCTGGATTTGGTAACGCCTGTAATGATTTTCTGATAGAGTACTTCATACAGCCGGGGCACTGCGGTCATGATCGTCGGATGGACTTCGGCCATATTGACGGAAAGCGCTTCAACCCCTTCGGCGTAATAGATTTCGGCACCGATGGCGATCGGGAAGAACTGCCCGGCGGTGTGTTCATATGAATGGCTGAGCGGCAGGAATGACAGGAAAACCTCGCGTCCGAGTCCAAGATCGGTCAGGGCTTCAAGGGCACCTGTACAGTTATGCAGGATCGCCGCGTGGCTCAGCATCACGCCTTTCGGGGTGCCGCCGGTGCCGGATGTATAGATGATGCAGGCGGTTTCTTCAGGTTCGATATCTTCCGACATGCGGGCGATGTTTTCGTGCCTGGCCTGTCCGGTTTCCAGAACATCGGCCATGCGCAGGACGCGGGGGGTGCCGGTCCGGGGCGGCATGCCTTCCATGACGATGATGAAGGCCAGCTCGTTGAGGCCTTTAGCGCCTTCGATAACCTTTTCAGCCAGCTTTGCCGTTGAAACGATGACACCTTTGGCACCGCTGTCACCGAGAATATGGCGATGATCGGCGGCGGTGTTGGTAGTATAGGCGGGTGTCGTGATGGCACCTGCGGCCATGATGGCGATGTCGGCAATTGGCCAGGCCGGCCTGTTTTCGGACACAAGAACGATGCGGTCACCCTTTTCGACACCGAGCGCGATCAGACCGCGGGCCAGCGCGGTAACCCGGGCGTTGGCATCTGACCAGGTCTGACTTTGATAGTAGCCGTCACGTTTTTTCCACAAAAAGGGCTGCTCGCGGTGCTGGGCGGCCTGCTCGAAAAACATCGTAACCAGATTGGGCCATTGCTCGATGGTCATTTATTTCCTGTCCTCCCTTGCGGTCGACCCAACATCGGTGTTTCGTTGCGCCAGGTCACCGCTGAACACATATTATAAATTCTTTAAGGCAGGTATCCAAACACGATGAGCAAAGAAAAAGTAACCGATAAAAGCACGGAAACGCCGGTCTGGAATTTGAACGATCTGTTTGCTGGCCCGGAAGACCCGGTAATCGATGCCGATCTCGGCCGGTCTGAACGCGAATCCCGGGAATTCCAGAAGACCTATTCGGGGAAACTTGAGGGCTTGAGCGGCGCCGAACTCGGCACGGCCGTCCTTGAATATGAGGCCATTCTGGAGCGTGCCTTCAAGGTCATCAGCTATGCGCAGTTGCTGCACGCCGCTGATACCATTGATCAGGGCATTGCCAAATTTCACCAGTCCTGTCAGGAGCGGATCAACGACATCACCGGGGCGTTGCTGTTCTTTGTTCTGGAAATGAACCGTTTCGATGACGCGACGCTTGAGGGCAAGCTGAAGGATCCCGTGCTCAAACGCTACCGTCCGTGGATCGAGGCGGAACGGCAGATGCGCCCATATCAGCTGGCCGACGCGCTTGAACAGCTTCTGCACGACAAGTCGGTCACCGGTCATGCCGCCTGGTCGCGTTTGTTCGATGAAACCATGGCTGAATTGCGGTTCTCGTTTGATGACAAACAACTGACGCTGGGTGAGGTGCTGAACCGGCTGTCGGACAGTGCGCCGGGGTCAGGGCACGCGCCGGGCAGAGCCTGTCGGCAGGTCTGACCTCGCGCATCCGGCTGTTCTCGCTGGTCACCAATACCATCGCCAAGGACAAGGAAATCGAGGATACCAGGCGCAGTTTCCCGAACCCGATGAGTAGCCGCAACCTCGCCAATCAGGTCGAGGATGATGTCGTCAATGCGCTTGCCGGGGCCGTGAGTGCCAATTACGGCCGTCTCAGTCATCGCTACTATGGCCTCAAGGCCAAATGGTTCGGCGTCGAGAAATTGCACTGGTGGGACCGCAACGCGCCGTTTCCGAAAACCCCGGAGCGTGCCTATTCGTGGGGGCAGGCGCGTGACACCGTGCTCGGTGCCTATAGTGAGTTTGCGCCGGAGATGGCGGCGACGGCGGAGGATTTC
>JBBDOA010000125.1:0-15849 GCA_040877275.1 Rhodospirillales bacterium
TCTAATAATAGCGAACATCAAAAACCGCTTCTGAGCAGAGTTTTTCAACAGCCTCGGCTATAACCGGTCAATGCCGCCCTCGCCGTTTACGGCGCCGCCGACATGATCAGTGTCTATGTGCGCCAGACGCTGGTGCAGATCGCAACGCCGGACGCCATGCGCGGCCGCGTCAGCGCCATCAATGCGATCTCGATCAATGCGTCGAACGAACTTGGCGATTTCCGCGCCGGCATCATGGCCGGCGGCATCGGCACCGTCGGTGCGGTGCTGAGCGGCGGCATCGTCACCGTCGGCATTACGGCGCTGTGGTGGCATCTGTTCCCGAAAATCCGCATGGTCGACCGGCTCGACCAGCCGTTGTAGGCTGACCTGCAAGCCAAATCAGAAAGCGGCCCGGGTCATCATATCCGGTATCTTGATTGGACAGCATGCCACAAGAAGTTTAGAATTCGCCATTATGGTCGCAAAAAAAGACGTGTCTAAATCTCCAAGCACGGGCATGAAACGGGACGCTTCGTCCGACCGGTTTCTGACGGTAAATGACGGCCGCACTCTTCCCATATCCGTAAACAGACAGCCTTTGGCAGAGACGCGTGAAACTCGCGCCATCGACACATTTGCCGATGGCCTGACCACAGCTTTCGAAGAAGCGGCGGCAGATGCGCAAATTCGTGCTCTCGATAATGATCAAAGCTTTGTGACCGTTATACATGGTCGGAAAGTCCGTGTTCGCGCCGAATGAATCTTGATGCGTGGCTCAAGCGCAGCGGCCCGCATCTTGTCATCATCGCCGGGCCAAATGGATCCGGCAAAACGACACTGACACGTCGACTTATCCAGGAAGACGTCATTAAAGCCATGCATCCTATCAATGCAGACGATATCGCGGCCAGTCTTCGGGTGGGCAAGACTGAAAACAGTGAGGCCGCCATCGCCCTGCATGCCGCGATTCAGGCTGATGCGGCATTGGACAAGCGAATTGATGCTGGTGATGATGTTCTTATTGAAACGGTATTGAGCAGCAATAAATACCGTGAACGGGTGAGCCGGGCATTATCGGCAGGATATGTCTTCACCTTGATTTACATTTATACTGATGATGCGTCCATCAACGTGGATCGGGTTTCTCAGCGCGTTCACGAGGGTGGGCATGGCGTCCCGACAGACAAAGTGATTGCGCGATATCACAAATCAATCAATCAGGTTTCAGATTATTATTTTTCAGCGGCATCACTCTCTGTTTTTTTCAACAACACCGGTTTAAAACCGCTTTTAACGCTCATAGGACGATCCGGTGATGTGTATCGTTTATATGAAGGCTGGGAAGATGACCCCGTCGTATCCAGCGTCATTCATGCAAGGCAAAAATCCGTTTCACCGCTGGTTTTCAGGCTCCCCGAACCTGTGCCCCGAAGCTGATGGATATGAAGCCAGCCTTTAAAAATATCCACGGCGATAAAAACACGGAAACCCGGGAAAGCCAGATCAGGCAACTGGCGGCGCTGGCCAGATGGATGGACAGTGCGTTCCGCATCCCCGGCACCCGCATCCGCTTCGGCATCGACGCCGTCATCGGACTGGTCCCGGTGATCGGCGATACCGCAGGCCTCATCATCGGTCTCGGGATCGTCAGCCGCGCCCACAAGCTCGGCGTGCCGATGCCGACCCTGCTCCGCATGCTCGGCAATCTCGGCATCGACTTTGCCTTAGGCGCGGTGCCGCTGGCCGGTGATCTGGTCGATTTTTTCTGGAAGGCAAACCAGCGCAACATAAGGCTGCTGGAAAAGGAAATCGGGCCGCACTGAACGGCGGCCTGCCGATAACCGCAGCGTGCGGCACGTCAGGTGCAGCGCTCACATCAGCGTTTCCGGGTCGGGCGTCAGGCCCGTCCCGCTTACTCGACGATCTCGAGGTTTTCCGCAGCCATCTTGCCGCCGCGGCCTTCCACGAGTTCGTACGTCACTTTCTGCCCTTCGGTCAGACCGGCCAGGCCGGACTGCTGGACCGCGCTGATATGCACGAAAGCATCCTTGGAGCCGTCCTCGGGCTCGATAAACCCGTATCCCTTGGTCGGGTTAAACCATTTGACTGTTCCATTTGCCATGACACTTCCTTTCACGACACTCGCAGGGCGGAGGCGCAACCATAGCAGTCCTCCTGGTAACGTTCACAATGTCGGGAAGTCACTGGGCTCGCCGTGGAACCGGGGTGCAGAAAAAATCACGACCGTGCACGTCCGAAAAGGATAGCCGAAAACCGGGATTTTTCTCAATTGAATTATTGTTGACGCCGTTCCCGGCCTCACCGCCCGGCCGTCATGGCGGGTTGAGCTGGGCGGTTTTCTTTTTCAGTTCCTCGATCAGGCCGGCGACGCTGCCGGTATTTTTGATGATCGAGGTGAACTCGTTCTGCAGCGTGATGCTCATCGACACGCCTTCGACGACGACGTCGAGAACCTTATAGATTGTTTCCTGCCGGCCAACCCGCCACAAGATGCTGATCGGCTTGGCGTCGACGCCATCCGGGCGGACGATTTCCGTATGCACCGTGGCGCGGTTTTCATCGACCGTCTGGGTCTTGAGGATTTCCAGTTTTTCGCCGGAATAACTCTGGAATCTGTCGACGTACATCACCACCATCAGATCCTCGAACAGATCAAGAAATTCGCGCTGTTCGCTCTCGCTGGCGCGGCGCCAGTTGCGGCCGAGCGTCCAGCGACCAATCGACTCGACGGCGAATTTCTCCTCGAACAACACCCGGAACGTCTTGACCCGCTCGGCACGGTCCCTGGTCTTGTCGGTCAGAGAGCCGATCGCTTCCTGTTCCAAGCTGCGGATAAAACCGCTGGCACCGGTTTCCAGATCACTGGCCTGGACGCTGCCGACAAGGAACAGACCGGACAGCAACAGTCCCGTCATCAGGGCACTCATCATACGCTTCATTGTATATTATCTCTCAGTCTGGCTCTCTGTTCTGGTTTCCCTGATTGCTCGGGGTAATTTTCTGCAGCGAAAGATACATCAGGGGCGGTTGCGTTGCCATGGTAAATCGCAGGACTCCGTGTTTGCCGATCCAGGGTCCGGCAACACATCAGCAACGCGCGCGTCGATCCCGGAACGTCGATTTGGTCGCCGTCTGAAAAGAGGGCAAAAATCGCGAAAAATGCCTCTTTTTGACGGTTTTGCAGCCGCGTGACACGGCCAAATCCGGAATCTAAACATATTAAAACATAAATATGCAGGATCGACGCCGCAATCCGCATCCTGCTGAACCGGCCATGCACTTTCCTATTGACATAAAGACATGTTTATATCTTTTATTCATTATCATTTTTGAGGACGCCATGAACCAGACCGTGCAACTCCTGAAAGCTCTGGCTGAGCCGACCCGGCTCCGCATCGTGGCATTGTGCCGGGGCGGCGGCGATCTGGCGGTCAGTGAGTTCGTGCGGATTCTCGGCCAGAGCCAGCCCCGGGTCTCGCGGCATCTCAAGCTGCTGACCGAAGCCGGTGCGCTGGCCCGGATTCCGGAAGGCAGCTGGGTCTTCTACCGGATCAATACGGATGCCCGCACCAATGGCATCGTCAACGCCCTGATCGACAATATCCCGGACGACGACATTACGTTCCAGCGCGACCGCGAGCGGCTGGCCGCGGTCAAGCGCGAGCGCGCCGAAGCGGCCGAAGCCTTCTTCAGCGCCAACGCCCGGGAGTGGCGCAAGATCAGGGACATGCACATCGATCAGGCCGAGGTCAACAAGACCCTCGAGCGGTTGTTCGGCGATCAGAAAGACGCAGCATTTCTTGATATCGGGACCGGCACCGGTGACATGCTGACGGCTTTTGCCGGACGCATTGGGCGCGGCGAGGGGGTCGATCTGTCGCGCGACATGCTGTCCTTCGCGCGCGCCTCGCTGGAGGCCGACGGCCTCAGCCACTGCCATGTCCGCCAGGGCGATCTGTATTCCCTGCCCTATGATTCCGGCACGTTCGACATCGTCCTGATCCATCAGGTCCTGCACTACGTCGATGACGTATCCGGTGCCTTGCATGAAGCGGCGCGGATGCTGGCACCGGGCGGCAGGCTGCTGATCGCCGACTTCGCCCCGCATGAAGTTGAGGACCTGCGCCGCACCTATCAGCACCGCCGTCTCGGTTTTGCCGATTTCGAATTCGATGCCGCTTTTGCAGGGGCCGGTCTGGTTCTGGACAGCATCGAACATCTTGAAGGCAACCCGCTGACGGTCGCCATCTGGGCCGCCCGCAAACCCGAACAACAGAGCCAGCCGAAAGTCCGTCTCGTATGACCCATCGCCCGACCCGTAGCGGCCTGATGAACGTGTCCCGCGGCGGTCGCCCGCCGTCGCCGGCGATGATGATCGCAGCACCCTTGCCGGACGACGTCTCGGTTTCGTTCGAGTTCTTTCCGCCGAAAAGCGACGCCGCCGCCGAAACCCTGTGGCACGCCATCAAGCGGCTTGAGCCTTTGCAGCCGTCCTATGTCTCGGTCACATATGGTGCCGGCGGCACGACCCGCGAGCGGACCCACACCACGGTGACCCGCATCGCCAATGAAACCGCCATGGCCCCGGCGGCGCATCTGACCTGCGTCGGCGCCAGCCGTGACGAGGTCGATCAGGTCGCCCGCGACTACTGGCAGGCCGGTGTCCGGCATATTGTTGCCCTCAGGGGTGACGCGCAGGCGGGCGCCGACAGCTATCAGCCGCATCCGGGCGGCTATGCCTATGCCGCCGATCTGGTGGCCGGGCTGAAGAAGATCGCTGATTTCGAAATCTCCGTCGCCGCCTATCCGGAAACGCATCCGGAAGCGCTGAGTGCCGAAGCCGATCTGGATAATCTGAAACGCAAGATCGATGCCGGTGCGACCCGCGCCATCACCCAGTTCTTTTTCGATCCGGACGTGTTCCTGCGCTTTCTTGACCGTGCACGCGCCGCCGGTATCACGATCCCGATTGTACCCGGCATCATCCCGGTCACCAATTTCACGCAGACCGCGAAGTTCTCGAAAATGTGCGGTGCCAACGTGCCGGAATGGATGTACGGCCTGTTCGACGGTCTCGACGAAGACCCGGAAACGCGCAAGCTGGTCGCCGCCAGCGTCTGCGCCGAGCAATGCCGTGTCCTGCACGCCAACGGCATCAACGCGTTTCACTTTTACACCATGAACAAGGCCGATCTCTGCTATGCGATCTGCCACATCATGGGCGTGCGCAAGCCGGTGGCTGCGTAAATACCAATCCGATCAGAGATAAAGAAGACCGTAAAATGAGTTGCTCGCACACCCACCACACCGCCCCCGCGGCATCCCGACCCGGCGTTCGTGTCGATGCCCACCTGATTCCCCTGGCGGCATCGCAGTCGAGCATGCCCGCCGACCCGCAAGCCGATCACAGCGCCGCGCTGGCCGGAATACTGGACGAGCGGATCCTTATTCTGGACGGTGCCATGGGCACCATGATCCAGGCGTGCGAACTTGAAGAAGATGATTTCCGAGCCGCCCGTTTCATCGACTGGCCGAGCGATCTCAAGGGCAACAACGATCTGCTGACCCTGACCCGGCCGGACGTCATCCTGGACATTCATCTGGGGTTCCTGAACGCCGGTGCCGATATCCTGGCGACCAATACCTTCAATTCCAACCGTATCTCGCAGGCCGACTACGGGATGGAAGAGCTGTCTTATGAGTTGAACTATCAGGCGGCGCGTCTGGCCCGTGAAGCGGCCGACCAGGTCAGCGCAGACACCCCGGACCGGCCGCGCTATGTCGCCGGTGCACTGGGGCCGACCAACCGCACGGCATCGATTTCGCCGGACGTCAACGACCCCGGTTTCAGAAACGTCTATTTCGATGATCTGGTTTCCGCATACGGTGAAGCCATCGAAGGCCTGACCGCCGGTGGCGTCGATATCCTGCTGGTCGAAACCGTGTTCGATACACTGAACGCCAAGGCCGCGATCTATGCCATCCTCAGGCATTTCGACGCCGCCGGGCGGCGCTGGCCGGTGATGATTTCGGGCACCATCACGGATGCCTCGGGCCGCACCCTGTCCGGCCAGACGGCGGAAGCGTTCTGGCAGTCGGTGCGTCACGTCAAACCACTGGCGATAGGCTTCAACTGCGCGCTCGGGGTCGAGGAAATGCGCCCGCACATCAAGGCGGTTGCCGATATCGCCGACTGTTACGTCAGCGTTTATCCGAACGCCGGTTTGCCGAACGCGTTTGGCGGCTATGACGACACCCCCGAGCACATGGCCGAGCATCTGGGTGAATTTGCCCGCTCCGGTCTGGTCAATATCGTCGGCGGCTGCTGCGGCACCACGCCGGGTCACATCGAAGCAATTGCCGAAGCCGTGACCCAGCAAGCGCCGCGCGTCAGGGTCGAGAGCGATCATGTGATGTGCCTGTCCGGCCTTGAGCAGTTGCGGCTCGACGATGTCACCGGCTTCGTCAACATCGGCGAGCGCACCAACGTCGCCGGCTCGATCAAATTCGCCGGTCTGATCCGCGACGGCAAGTACGCGGAAGCCGTCGACATCGCCCGTCAGCAGGTATTGAACGGCGCACAGATCATCGACATCAACATGGATGACGCGATGCTTGAAGGTGTCGAGGCGATGCGTACCTTCGTCAATCTGATTTCGAGCGAGCCCGACATCGCCCGCGTCCCTGTCATGGTCGACAGTTCCAAATGGGAGATCATCACCGCCGGGCTGAAATGTCTGCAGGGTCGATCCATCGTCAATTCGATCAGCCTCAAGGAAGGCGAGGCGGAAATGATCCGCCTTGCCCGCGAAGCCCAACGCTTCGGTGCCGCCGTCGTGGTCATGGCCTTCGACGAGACCGGTCAGGCCGACAGCTATGAGCGGATGATCGAAATCTGCAAACGCAGCTATGCGGTGCTGACCGAAAAAGTCGGCTTTGCGCCGGAAGACATCGTCTTTGATCCGAATATCTTTCCGATCGCGACCGGCATCAAAGAACACGACAATTTCTCGAACGACTACATCCGCGCTGTCGCCACCATCAAGAAGGAACTTCCGCATGTGAAAACATCGGGCGGACTTTCCAACATGTCGTTCTCGTTCCGTGGCAACAACGGGGTCCGCGAAGCGATGCATTCGGTTTTTCTGTATCACGCGACCCGCGCCGGTCTGGATATGGCCATCGTCAATGCCGGTCAGCTGGCACTTTACGAAGACATTCCGGAGACGCTCAGAAACCGCGTTGAGGACGTTGTGCTGAACCGCCGCGAGGATGCCGCCGAACGGCTGCTTGAAATTGCCGACCAGGCAAAATCCGGGGCCAAAGCCCGGGCCGAGGATCTGTCATGGCGCGAGCTTTCCGTTGAACGCCGGCTCGAGCACGCTCTGGTGCACGGCATCACCGAATACATCATCGCAGACACCGAAGAAGCGCGACAGGTGCTCGACAAACCCCTCGACGTTATCGAAGGGCCGCTGATGGACGGCATGAACGTGGTCGGCGATCTGTTCGGATCGGGCCGGATGTTCCTGCCGCAGGTCGTCAAATCGGCGCGCGTCATGAAGCAGTCGGTTGCCTATCTGGAGCCGTATCTGGAAGCCGACAAGAAAGCCGGTGAAACCAAGGGCAAGATCGTCATGGCGACGGTCAAGGGCGATGTCCACGATATCGGCAAGAACATTGTCGGCGTGGTACTGCAGTGCAACGGCTATGCGGTGGTCGATCTCGGCGTCATGGTCCCGTATGCCAAAATCATCGAAACCGCCGTTGCAGAAAATGCCGACATCATCGGCCTGTCCGGCCTGATCACGCCGAGCCTTGAAGAGATGTGCACGGTCGCCCGCGAGATGAAGCGTGCCGGCCTGTCGATCCCGCTGCTGATCGGCGGCGCAACAACGTCGAAGGCGCATACGGCGGTAAAGATCACGCCGAATTACGAGCATCCGGTCATTCATGTGCTTGATGCATCCCGCGCCGTCGGTATCGCCAGCCGGCTTTTAAGCGAGACCCGGCGCGACGGGCTGGTCGAGGAGATCGCCCAGGAATACGAGGCCGTGCGTGCCAAGCATTCCGGAACCGACAGTGGCCGCAATATCATTCCGATTGAAGACGCGCGCGCCAACCGCTTCCAGATCGACTGGCAGAACTACACACCACCGGCACCGGCCTTTACCGGACTGAAAGTGTTCGAGAGTTATGATCTGGCAGAACTGGTTGAGCGGTTTGACTGGACCCCGTTCTTCCGCACCTGGGATCTGGCCGGCACGTATCCGAGAATCCTCGAAGACGACACCGTCGGCGAAGCGGCTCGCTCGCTGAAAGCCGATGCCGATGCCATGCTGAAGCTGATCATCGATGAGCAATGGCTGACACCCCGCGCCGTGATCGGCTTCTGGCCGGCTGCGGCTGTCGGCGACGATGTCGAGATCCATGCCACCGACGGGCAGAACACGCCGCTTTTGACCGCGCATTTCCTGCGCCAGCAAATGCCGAAATCCGGCACCCGTGCCAACATGTGTCTGGCCGATTTCATTGCTCCGGCTGCGTCAGGAACGCAGGACTGGATCGGTGCCTTTGCGGTAACCGCCGGGGACGGCACCGAGGCGCGCGCCAAGGCCTTCGAGGCCGCCGGTGACGATTATTCGTCGATCATGCTGAAGGCGCTGTCAGACCGTTTTGCCGAATCCTTTGCCGAACGCATGCACGAACGGGTGCGCAAGGAATTCTGGGGTTATGCCGCCGATGAGGCGCTGGATAACGAAGCCCTGATCAAGGAAAGCTACCGGGGTATCCGTCCGGCACCGGGTTATCCGGCGTGTCCCGACCATACCGAAAAAGGCCCGCTGTTCGCGCTGCTTGATGCCGAGGCGCATACCGGCATCAAGTTGACGGAAAGCTTTGCCATGATGCCGGCGTCGTCGGTTTCGGGGTATTATTTTTCGCATCCGGACAGCGCCTATTTCGGCATCGGCCGGATCGGTCCCGATCAGGTTGCGGATTACGCGGCACGGACGGGCATGACGGTGATCGAGGCTGAACGCTGGCTGGCACCTAATCTGGGCTATGTGCCGAAGGTGTGATCCTTAGCTGGCTCTCCCCTCACCCTCCCACTCACTGCGTTCGCGGGCCCCTCCCTCTCCCGTCGGGAGAGGGTCAGGCTGCAAATCCCTCTCCCTGTGGGAGAGGGTGGCGCGCAGCGCCGGGTGAGGGGTAAAAATTTACTGGACTAGCTCTTGCCGACTTGAGTCGTTAAAATTCGACAACATAGAAGTGTTTAAAGACATTCGTCATCCCCGCGCAGGCGGGGACCCAGTCGTTCAGCCGTTTGTTCTGGGTTCCCGCCGCAGCCTGTGCCCGCGAAGGCGGGTGCGGGAATGACGAGTTGTTAGTTACGATTCCTTCCGCCCTCCCACGTGAGTGGGAAGGTGAGGGAGGACTGAGTCAGACGCCCGGGTTTTCGCCCTTGTCGGCGATCTGCGCGGCCCGGATCCGGCGCTCCAGTTCCCGCCGTTCAAGATCGCGGCGTTCTTTCCCGTTCCAGTTGGCAACATCTTCGGGTGAGGCCTGGGCCATGCGGCGCTCGCGGTCCCGGCGCTCTGACTGACGTTTGTCATGCGCCGTTTGCGCTGCGGCGTCCATCGGCCAGAAACCTTCGAGCGTGTCTTTTTCCCAGACCCTGTCCTGTTCGATGCGTTCGGCCTGCCGGCGTTCCTGCTGGCTACGGCGGTCCTGCTGACGGCGATCCGTCCCATCCCAGCCCAGCACATCGGCGGCGGTCAGGTTTTCACGCCGGCGCTCACCGGTACCACGGCGCTCCTGTGGCGGACTTCGGTCGGAATCAGGGGGGCCTTTGGCGTCAGACATCACCAGATATCCGCCGGCACCGGGAACGGCAGCGGCGGTTCCGGCGCGTGTTAATTTTCAGAAATCCGGCGATAGTAATCCGGATCCAGCAGCACGCTTTCGGCAAGCGTGCGCATACGGCTGTAGTAGCCTTCCTGAACGACCTGAAAATGCGGCATGGGGGCTACGGAGCTGCCGCGACCGGCAACCACCCAAACGGTCTTGGGGTCGTCTGTTTTGACGAATCGGTCACCGACCTCGATACCGCTTTTGTTTCTTCTTAACACTGTCTTTTTCTCCGCACGGGACACTGGCGACAAGCATATCGATACGCTTATGCGGGTCGACTTTCAAGAACCTAAACAGCGTTCCCGATCACGTTTTTTTGCTTTTGCCGCGGCCCCCGGTGGAAGCCGTTTTCGGCTTCGATGCGGCCTTGCCCCTGGCTGCGGCAGGCCGGGCATCAGGTTTTGCCGTCTGCTTCAGCAGGCCGGAAGCCTCCATCTGTCTGACAACGCTCTGCATTTGCCCGAAAAGCTGCAAAAATCCCCTGAGCGACATGGCCAGATGACCGGAAATAATGGCTTCAGGGGCACGCGGATCGCCTGTGGTCCGCTCGCTGGCTAGCGTTATGCGGGCAACATTGCCGCGCATCGAGACACTGGTTGTCCGGTCGGCGAATATTTCCGGGGCGGCGGGATTGGTAACGAGCGGTGTTTTCTTGTCAGCCATGGCGTATCCTCCTGATGCGTGGCCGGATTATGCCCCGATCCCCGGACAACTCAAAAGAATATCCAATGAGACCGTCTGAGTGTGGGACAGCCCCCTCTCGGCACTTTATACTCGGGCGCATGAATACTGCGCCGTCTGCTGCCCCTCCCCGCTTCGAAACCGCGCCGGCCCTTGTTGTCGGGGTCAGGGATGGCGTCTGGCTATCCCGGGACGGCGAGATCGAGACGCTGAGCCACCGTGAAATTCAAACACGCTTAAACCGGGGCGCGGTGCCGCTGGTCTGTCATCGACGCCTTTTGGCGCAGACGATTCGCAGCGGTGCCTTTCAGGCTTTCGATATTCTTGAGCTGTTTGCGTTCGTCAAACCGGCGGCGTTCTGCCTGCCGACGCCAAGGGGCGTCGCCGTTGCGCTTGATCTGGCGGTTCCTGCGACGGTCGAACAGACGGCGGCGATGCTGTTTGCCGCCGCCGGGCAGCTTTTGCGCCTGCTCGACAGCACGCCGCCGGGCACCAGGGAGACGACCAGAAATACCGCCTGGGTGATGGCCCGGGCGGGCTGGAGCTGGGGCGAGCCGGTGCTGGACCGGCTCGGCGCCGGCGATGCGCCGCATTCGTCCGCCCTCAAGGGGGCCATGCAGGTGTGGCGCAGGCTGCCCGAATGGGAAGACCGGCCGCGTGAACTGCCGCCCGGCAATCTTGCGGTGGCACCGGCTGAAACCCGGACCCGGCTCGGCATGCTGCTCGGCCGCACCTCGGAGCGCCGACCGCAGCAACAGCGTTATGCGGAGACCGTGACCGCCGCTTTTGCCCCCCGGGCCAACGAGGACGAGCCGAATGTGGTGATCGCCGAAGCCGGCACCGGTGTCGGCAAGACGCTCGGCTATGTCGCACCGGCCAGCCTGTGGGCCGAACACAACGAAGCACCGGTGTGGATTTCGACCTATACCCGCAATCTGCAGCGCCAGCTTGATACCGAACTGGACCGGCTGTATCCGGATCAGAACCTCAAACGTGACCGCATCGTCGTCCGGAAGGGGCGCGAAAACTATCTGTGCCTGCTCAATTACGAGGAAGTGCTGGGCCGCGCCTCCCTGGCCGGTGGTCCGGATGCGGTGGCGCTCGGCCTGATCGCCCGATGGATCAGGGCGACCCGCGACGGCGACATGGTCGGCGGCGATTTCCCGTCCTGGCTGATCCATCTGTTCGGTCGAGAAGTCACCACCGATCTGACCGACACCCGCGGCGAATGCATCTATTCGGCCTGTCCGCACTATGGCAAATGCTTCATCGAACACACCGTCAGACGGGCCCGCCGCGCCGATCTGGTGGTCGCCAATCACGCCCTTGTCCTGATCCAGGCGGCGCTCGGATCGGATGTGGAAAACCGGCCGCTGCGCTATGTCTTTGACGAGGCGCACCATCTGTTCAATGCCGCCGACGGGGCTTTTTCGGCGCATCTGTCGGGTCAGGAGACGGCCGAGCTCAGACGCTGGCTGGTCGGTGCCGAAGGCACAAGCCGCTCGCGCTCGCGTGGTCTCAGGACCCGCCTCGAGGAGCTGATCGCCGGCAATGAAGCGGCGGAAAAAGCCCTCGACGAGGCCCTGCATGCAGCCCGTGCCCTGCCCGGACCGAGCTGGCACCAGCGCATCAGTGATGCCCGCCCCGATGGCCCGGCGGAAAAGTTTCTGGCGCTGGTCCGCCATCAGATCTACGCCCGCAGCGGCGACGCCGACGGCCCCTATGATCTGGAAGCGGATCCGCATCCGCCGATAGAGGGCCTCGGCGCAGCGGCGGCGGCGCTGAACGGCGATCTCAGGGACATCCAGCGGCCGCTGGTCGAACTGCTGGCGAGCCTGCAGAAGATGCTCAGTGACGACTCCGATACCCTGGAAACCCAGACACGGACCAAGATCGAAGCGGTCTCGGCATCGCTGGAGCGGCGCGCCATCAGCCAGCTTGCGGCATGGCGGGCGATGCTTGATGCACTAGGCACCGGCACACCGCCCGAATACGTCGACTGGTTCGGTATCCAGCGCATCCAGGGCCGCGATATCGACGTCGGCTTTCACCGCCACTGGGTTGACCCGACCAAACCGCTGTCAGAGATCGTCTACAAGCCGGCGCACGGCATCGTCGTCACGTCGGCGACCCTGACCGACCGCAGCGGCGATCCCGACGCCGACTGGCAGGCCGCCGAGATCCGCACCGGCACCCGGCATCTTCCGGTGCGCCCGTTGCTGGCCAGCGAGGCTTCACCGTTCGATCACGCCAAGCATCTCAAGGTCCTTGTCGTCGGCGACGTCAGGAAGAACGACATGGAGCAGACGGCAGCGGCTTACCGCGATCTGTTCAAGGCTTCCGGCGGCGGCGGGCTTGGCCTGTTCACGGCGATTTCCAGACTGCGTGCGGTCGAGAGCAAAATCCGCGAACCGCTGGAAGCCGCCGGCATTCCGCTTTTGGCACAGCACGTCGATGCGCTGGATACCGGGACGCTGGTCGACATCTTCCGGGCCGAGGAACACGCCTGTCTGCTCGGCACCGATGCGGTCCGGGACGGCGTCGACGTGCCGGGGCGCTCGCTCCGGCTGCTGATCTTCGACCGGGTGCCGTGGCCGCGTCCGGATTTGTTGCACAAGGCCCGGCGCAAGGCGTTCGGCGGCAAGACCTATGACGAGATGCTGACGCGCCTCAAGCTGGCGCAGGCCGTCGGACGGCTGCTCCGTCGCGCCACCGACCGCGGCGTTTTCGTGATGCTGGACCGGCAGATGCCGAGCCGCCTGGAAAGCGCCTTCCCGCCCGGCGTCACGGTCGAGCGGACCGGCCTCAAAGACGCCATCGCCATCACCCGGGCGTTTCTGGCGGAAACCGGTTAGCGTCCGGAAAGTCCGAGCAGGCGCACACACAATCCGCCCGCGAACAGCGCGCCTGCAAGCCACAGCAGCGCCGGATCATACACCGGCATGTCACTGAACAGCCCGGCCGGCTCTTTCAAAGAGCACAGATCGGTCGTCCAGTAGAAGCATTCGCGGGCCGCCTGAAAGTTCTCGCCCAGAATCTCATGAAAAAAGCCGATCCACCAAGCGGTGGCGACAACCGCTGCAGTGATGCCGAACAGCATGCACATATTACCAAGACGAACGATCATGAAGCGGGAACCTGCATTACGGGTGAGAGAAACAGCACGGACAACGTGAGCACGGCAACGATGGTCGACAGCAGGATCGCCGCCGAGGTGCGCTGAACATAGACGTTATAGTTCTGTGCAACAACGAAACACAAAGCTCCCGCCGGCAGCGCCGCCATCAGGATACCGACGGCACGCCACAACGGCTCGACGTCGAACACATAGACAAAGAACAGATACGTGATCAACGGATGTATAAACAACTTGATGACGCTGACTGAAGCGACTTCGGAGAACCCGTGCAACAACGGCTTGCCGACCATGAAAAGACCGATCGCGAACAGCGCCGACGGCCCGGCGGCACCGGACAGGATCGTGCAGAACGTCTCGACCGAAGCCGGCAGCGCCAGCCCCGTGAACGACCATGCGATCCCGGCCACCGACGCGATCATCAGCGGATTGCGGCCGAGCGAGCGGGTCACCTCGAAGGCCGCCTTCAGGCCCTTTTCACCCCTGAGATCAGTCTCGATCATGACCGCATAAAAAGGGATCATGATGATCGTCTGAAATACGGTGGCGACAATTGCCGGCAGCGCGCCTTCCGGACCGAAGGCGACGATGCAGAGCGGAATTCCCATATATCCGGTGTTGCCGAAAATCGAGACCATGCCGAACATCGATTGTTCGGCCAGCCGTGTCCTGAACACATAACGCGCGACCAGGATACCGAGCACGGTGGTAATGACGCTACCGGCTGCGAACGCGCCGAGAAACGGCCAGTTGAAAATCTGCGCCGGCACGACCCGGGCCATGGAAAAAAACAACAGCACCGGCAGCGAGACGAAATAGACGAACTTGTTGATCGCTTCCGAACTGGTCGGGCCGAGCGCCCCGAAGCGGCCACAGGCATACCCGGTCAGGATGATCGCAAACACCGGCAGGACGACGTTGAAAATCGGCTCCATTGTGCACCTTTCGTCCGGGCCCCGGCTTGAACAGGCTGAACCGGATATCTAAGCTCCCTGACTTATGCTCCCTGACTTATGCTCCCTGTCTAGCCATCCGGGCCAGACCGCACAAGCAGCAGCTTCAATCATCAAAGGACAAACAGACATGAACACACTTCAGGGACAGCGCATCGGCTTTATCGGTCTCGGTCTCATGGGCAAACCGATGGCCCGGAACCTGGCCGCTGCCGGGGCAGCGATGATCGTGCATAACCGCTCGCAAGGCCCGGTCGAGGCGCTGGCCCGGGAAGGCATGCAGGCGGGGCGGGCTCCCGGCGATGTTGCCGCCCGGACCGACATCGTGATCCTGATGCTGTCCGACACGCCGGCGGTTGATACCGTTCTGACGGGCGAGCCCGACGGCGTCATTTCCGGGATGAAACCCGGTACTCTGGTCATCGACATGGGCACGACCAGGGTTCCCGAAACCCGCGCCTTCGCCGCCGCCGTCGAAGCCCGGGGCGGGGCCTATGTCGATGCGCCGGTCTCGGGCGGCACCATCGGTGCCGAGGGCGGCACGCTGACGATCATGGCCGGCGGCCCGGATGAGGCCTTTGCCCGGGCCCGACCGGTGCTGGACGTGCTCGGCAGGAAAATCACCCACGTCGGCGGCACCGGCACCGGACAGGTTGCCAAGGCCGCCAATCAGGTCATCGTCGGGCTCAATATCGGGGCCGTTGCCGAGGCCCTGACCCTGGCCCGCCATGCCGGCGCTGATCCGGCCCGGGTGCTGGCGGCGCTCGCCGGTGGTTTCGCCGATTCCCGCGTGCTTGAGGTGCACGGCCAGCGCATGGTCACGGAATCCTTCACGCCGGGTGCCAAGGCGACGACCCAGCGCAAGGACATGGATCAGGCACTGGCGCTGGCCGCCGAGCTCGGCATCCAGCTACCACAGACCCGCCTCAGCCGCGATCTCTATGACTGGCTGATCAACAACGGCGGTGCCGACCTCGACCACGCGGCGCTGATCAAGGCTATTGATCGCTGACGTCCGCGCCCAGCAAACGCCGTCATTCCGGGCGTTAGCCGAGCCCGGAACCGTGAGGTTTCGGGAGCGAGGGTTACGACCCGGGACCCATCGTTGGACCTGGTGTGATCCGGCCATGGGTCCCGGGTCGCTGGCTTTTCTTAGCCTCGCAT
>JBBDOA010000126.1:0-15427 GCA_040877275.1 Rhodospirillales bacterium
GCCAATGCATGCTTCCAGATCAGCGCCACCGCCGCGCTGACGGCCATTGCCGTATAGCAGAACAACGCCATCCAGGCCGCCGGCACATGGATATACATGATGCGGACCGTATGGCCCTGCTGGTAATCGACCGGTGAAGCGAACAGGGCGAAATAAAGGCCTGCGGCAAAGCACACCAGCATGATGCCGAGCACCCACGGCTCAAGGCAGGTGCTGAGACGCTGAAAGCGCGTCGGATTGGCGAAATGATGCAGCATCAGTTTTTCGTTATTTCCCAGATATTCCCTTGGTCTTTCCCCGGGCGTTATATCACCTGTCCGCCGTTATGCCACGGCTTCGCGCACGGCCTGTGCGGTCGTCCAGGGGGCTAGGGCGAGGCAGGCCAGTAACATGCCGCCCAACAACATAAGATTGGCTCTGGCCCCGTTACCAAACAGCACCGCATCGCCGGCGCCGACGGCAAAAATCAGCACCGGGATCAGTAAAGGCAGCACCAGCAGGGACAGCAGCACGCCGCCGCGCCGGGCCCCCAGGATCAGCGCCGCACCGATGCTGCCGATCAGACTGAGTATCGGTGTGCCGAGCACCAGCGACAATAAAAGCACCGGCCAGATTTCAGCGGGCACATGCATCATCATAAACAGCAGCGGGGCTGTGATCAGCAGCGGCAGACCGGTCGTCAGCCAATGAACCAGGATCTTGATGCAAACCACCCACTCAAGCTGGACCGGGGCCAGCACCAGAAGCTCAAGTGTGCCGTCCTCGTAATCGCTTTGGAACATCCGCTCCATCGACAGCATCGCCGCCAGCAGTGCGGCAACCCAGATCACGCCTGAGCCGATTCTGGACAGCATGTTCGGCTCAGGCCCGACGCCGAAGGCGAACAGCACCACAGCAATGATGAAAAATGCCACCACCATCAGGCTGTCGGTGCTCTGGCGTAGCGCCAGACGCATCTCGCGCCGGAAGATCGCCGCAAGCCCGCTCATGTGTATGCCCCCCTGTTCCCATCGAGGCTCAGGGTCTCGGTATTTTTGAGCGCTATGTCACCATGTATAGACAGAACCGCCATGCCGCCGTCCCGGCGATGCTGCTCGATCACGCCGACAAGCACGTCAATGGTTGCCGGATCAAGCGCCGTGGTCGGCTCGTCCAGCAGCCACAATGGGGCCCCCTGCGTCAGTATACGACAAAGGCCGACGCGACGGCGCTGACCGGCCGACAGGTAGCGGGCCGGCAATCCGCCAAGGTGATCAATGGCAAAAGTCTGCATTGCCTGTTCCGGTGTCTGCCCGGCATTGCCGTAAAGCGCCGCCCAGAACGCAACGTTCTCGTAGACACTGAGCAAAGGCTTGATGGCATCGGCATGGCCGATATAGCTCATGCGCCGGTTATGAATTTGGGCATCATCGGCAATATCGACACCGTCCCAGTGCAGGTGCCCCGATTGCGGCCGCATCAATCCGGCCATCAGCCTGAGCAGTGTCGATTTTCCGCTGCCGTTGGCCCCCTTGAGGATCAGCGCGCCACCGTCTGCAAGCCGGAAACCGGCCTGATCCAGAACCAGCCGCTCTGCCCGCAAACAGCGGATATCGTCACCCGTAAAAACTGCCATCACCATCCTCTGAATGCCCGGAAAACCTAGCCGAAAGACCCCGGGAATGAAAGCAGACCGGTACCGGAAGACGGCACATTAAGAAAACAAAACGGCCGGGTCGTTCCCTGGGGGGGAAATGACCCGACCGCTTCAGTTTCGGCGCATTGCGCCGATAGGGGACCAGAGAGGGGGGTCTCTGGTTGATAGACGAGGAGGTCTATGGTCCAGACAATAGGCTGCGATTATGGCGCGAATATGGCACTAAACATTACAATTTTGTAAGATTATTGGTGCCTTGGGAAAGCTGCGGTTAGCGCCGTTTCACCTCAGGATTGGCGGGCGTCCTCGATCACCTTGCCATCGTTCGGCAACGACCCCGGCGGCACGCATTCTGCAAATCCTTTAAGCTTGCAGACGTTCTGGATCGTCGTGTTGAGCGCGCTGATCAGGGCTTCACCGCTTTCATTCATCTCGCATTTGACCGTCATCACATCCGTGTGGCCATCGTGGGTGACGACGACCCGGGCGCGCGCGATGACCGGGTGACGCCGGACGATTTCCGCCACCTGCGCCGGGTGCACGAACATGCCCTTGACCTTGGTGGTCTGATCGGCCCGACCCATCCAGCCCTTGAGCCGGGCGTTGGTGCGACCGCACGGGCTTTGCCCGCCGAGCATCAGCGAAAGATCACCGGTGGCGAAACGGATCAGCGCATAATCACTGCGCAAGACCGTGACGACAACTTCGCCGACCTCGCCGTCGGCGACCGGATCGCCGGTACCGGGCCGGACCACTTCGACGATATGGCGTTCATCAACGATCAACCCGTCACGGGCCGGTGATTCATAGGCGATGTTGCCGATATCGGCGGAAGCGTAGACCTGCCCGCAATGGATACCGTGATCCTCGATGGCCTTGCGCAGATCGGGCGGCAAACCTTCGCCGGCAACACAGGCCTTTTTCAGGCTGGAGACATCCTGGCCCATCTCAACGGCCTTTTCGAGCAACTGCCTGAGATAGCTCGGCGTTCCCGTATATCCCGCCGGTCTGATGTCGTGGATCGCCTGAACCTGCAACTCGGTATTGCCGACACCGGCCGGAAACACGGCGCAGCCGAGCGCATGCGCACCGGATTCGAGCATCACACCGGCCGGCGTGAAATGATAGGCGAAGGTATTGTGGACAATATCGCCCTTGCGGAAACCGCTGGCGAACAGGGCTCTGGCCATGCCCCACCAGTCAGGCCCGAAACCTTCGGCATCATAGGTCGGCCCGGGGGACTGGAAAATGCGCTTCAACTGGCCCGCCGGCAGCGTCGTCATGCCGCCCAGCGGATTACCGGCGGACTGGATATTGACCAGTTCCGATTTGCGCGTCACTGGCAGTGTGGCCAACGCCGCCCGGTCGGTGATTTCGGCGGGGTCAATATCGCAGAGCAGTTTCGTGTAATAGGGGGCCTTGTCGCGGGCTTCGCGAATGTGTCCGGACAGCGCGGCGAACTGCGCCGCTTCACGCTCAGCCGGGTCGCGTGTTTCCAGATCGTCGTAAAACGGCCCCTGATCCATCCGCTGGCCTTTTCTCAGCCCAGCCAGCGCTTGCGGCGGCGATAGTGTTTTATGTCACGGAAGCTTTTCCTGCCGCCCGACGACAGGCCCAGATAAAACTCTTTAACGTCCTCGTTTTCGCGCAGAGATGCGGCCGGTCCATCCATGACGACGCGGCCGTTCTCGAGAATATAGCCGTAGTCAGCATATCTGAGGGCGATGTTCGTGTTCTGCTCGGCGAGCAGAATGCTGACGCCCTCTTTCTTGTTCAGATCGTTGACGATCTCGAAGATTTCCTCGACCAGTTGCGGGGCCAGCCCCATCGACGGCTCGTCGAGCAGGATCATTTTCGGGTTCGACATCAGCGCCCGACCGATTGCACACATCTGCTGCTCGCCACCGGACGTATAGCCGGCCTGGGATGTGCGGCGGTCCCTGATGCGCGGGAAATAATTGTAAACCTTTTCGAGCGACGCATTGATGGCCGCACGACCGTCCGTGCGGGTATAGGCCCCGGTCAGCAGGTTTTCCTCAATCGTCAGATGCTCGAAGCAATGGCGGCCTTCCATCACCTGAATGACGCCCCGTTTGACCAGATCATTGGGCGAAGATGCCTCAACCTTGCGGCCGTCATACAGGATGGAGCCTTTCGTCACCTCGCCGCGTTCCGCATAGAGGAGATTGGAAATCGCCTTCAGCGTCGTCGTCTTGCCGGCACCGTTGGCACCAAGAATGGCGACGATTTTCCCCGTCGGCACCTCAAGCGACACACCCTTGAGGACAAGGATAACGTGGTCATAAATGACCTCGATATTATTCACGGAAAGGAGGGTGCCGGCGCCCTCCGGGACGCCGGCTTTATCCTCCACCACCTGGGCGGAACTGCTCATATCAGTTGCAGGTCCTGGGGGTGATGTTGTTTTCCTTGGCGTAGTTCGCCGAGTCATCCGCAATCAGTCTTTCGATCACGTCACGATCCGACTCGTAGAACCCGGTGACCAGGCTCCATTTTTTCGCCTTTGCATCCCACTGCTGCAGCCCGACCTTGCCCGGACCCGTGTGGTTTTCACAGGTCACCTTGAGCGGGTATGTGAACCCTTCAAGGCCAAGAACGGCCAGGCGCTTGGCATCGACATTCAGCGTCTCGAAACCGTCACGAACATGCTCAGCGGTTGGCGTCTTGGTCTTGTAAATACGCATGGCATTGCGGATCGCTTCAGACGTCCACACTGCGGCAGCTATGCCGCGGTTGTAGAGCACTTCACCGATCCGGTCCTTGTCGCCGTGTCCCTTGCCCTTGTCATAAACGAACTTCTTGATGTCGTCGTGGGCACGGAAGTTAGAGCCGGACGCGTGGAACGTCCCGGACAGGTAGTTGTCGGCACCGGCACCGGCCGGCAGCACATCGTTTTCAGAACCCGACCACCAACCACCGATAAAGTGGTCCATCGGGAAGCGGATGGACGAGGCTTCCTTGATCGCGACCTGGTTCATGACGCCCCAGCCCCACATCAAGACCCAGTCCGGCTTCTCGCGGCGGATCTGCAGCCACGTTGCTTTCTGTTCCTGACCGGGATGGTCTACCGCCAGCAGTTGCAGCTCGAAGCCATGCTTCTTGGCGAGTTCTTCAAGGGTGCGGATCGGCTCTTTACCGTATGCCGAGTTGTGATAGACGAGAGCGATCTTCTTGCCCTTCAGCTTGTCCATCCCGCCTTCTTTTTCACCAATGTATTTGACGAAAACGGATGCCTGATCCCAGTAAGTTGCCGGCATGTTGAAAACATACGGGAACACCTTGCCGTTGGCGGCCGAGGTCCGGCCATACCCCATCGAGAACACGGGGATCTTGTCTTCCGTCGCCTTCGGGATCAGCTGATAGGTGATACCGGTCGACATCGGTTGATAGACCAGCGCGCCGGAACCGGCACCCTTGGTGTTTTCGTAACACTCGACGCCCTGCTTGGTGTTGTAGGCGGTTTCGCATTCGATGTAGTTGATCTTCACACCGTCGATACCGCCATCGCGTTCGTTCAGCATGGCAAAGTAATCGGCGATGCCGTTGGCCCATGGAATACCGTTCGGTGCATACGGACCGGTCCGGTATACGGTGCCCGGGATCGTCAACTCATAGGCGTCCGCAACCGCTGATGTCAGCGGCAGCGCGACCGCTGCAACTGCTAGTGCTTTGGTTAAAAGTTTAAGTCTCATGGTAGCCTCCCTTTTGAGGTTGAAGTGGCAACTTTGCTGCCGGTTAATTCCTGGATGTTTCTTATGCTAACCTTTGTTGTTCCGATTTAACAGGGGCCGCATCAATACGGGAACGGCCATCGTCGCAGTTTCTCCTTGAGAATTTGCCAGAGTCGCGCCAGCCCGTGCGGTTCGACGATCAGGAAAAAGATGATCAATGAACCGAGCAACATGACCTCGGCGTGTTTTTCCGCCCCGACGGCAAACCCAAATCCATCAACCATGATGGTTTTCAGCGTGATCGGCACCAGGACCATGAATGCGGCACCCAGGAACGATCCCAGAATACTGCCCAGACCGCCGATGATGACGATAAACAGCACGAAGAACGACTGGAAGATATCAAACGCTTCGGTCGGCTCGGCGCTGCCCAGCCAGACGTTGAAATACAATGCGCCGGCAACACCGACATAAAAGGAGCTGACGGCAAAGGCAGTCAGCTTGGCTTCCAGCGGGCGGATACCGATCAGCTCTGCGGCGATATCCATGTCGCGGATTGCCATCCAGCTGCGGCCGACCCGTCCGCGCACGATATTTTTCGCAACCAGCGCAAAGATCGTCACGAACGTCAGGCAGAACAGATATCGGGCGGCCGGATGCGCCTCTGCGCTGGTCACCAGATAGCCGAAGATTTCACGGGGCGGCGAGACGATCATGCCGGTCGGGCTGTAGTTGAAGAACCAGCCGACCTTGTTGAACAGCCAGACCAGGAAAAACTGCGCCGCCAGTGTCGCCACAGCCAGATAAAACCCCTTGATACGCAACGACGGCAGACCGAAAAAGACGCCGACCGCCGCCGTGATGCCGCCCGACATCAGGATGATGACGACGAAATTCAGTTCCGGAAACGACGTCATCAGCTTGTAGGACGCATAGGCACCGACCGCCATGAAACCGCCGGTGCCGAGCGATACCTGTCCGCAATAACCGGTCAGGATGTTCAGGCCGAGCGCCGCCATGGCGTAGACGAGGAACTGGATCAGAATCGCGTTGGCCCAGTAATCGTTGATAAAAAACGGCACAACGCAGAAGGCGATGATCAGGAACAGACCGATGATGAAACGGTCCTGGGTAATGCTGAATATCGCCTGATCGGCCTTGTAACTCGTCTTGAACTGGCCTGCTTCACGGTAAAACATGGCTGCCTAAACCCTTTCGATGATTTTTTCGCCGAACAGGCCCTGCGGCCGGACCAACAGGAACGCGAGCGCCAGCACATACGCGAACCAGTTTTCAATGGCTCCGCCGACATAGGGACCGGCGTATACTTCGGCGACCTTTTCACCGACGCCGATAATCAGGCCGCCGACAATCGCCCCCGGCACCGAGGTAAAGCCGCCCAGGATCAGCACCGGCAACGCCTTCAGCGCGATCAGCGACAACGAGAACTGAATGCCGGATTTGGAACCCCACATAATCCCGGCAACCAGCGCCACGAAGCCTGAAACCGACCACACGATCACCCAGATCGTGCGCAGCGAGATGCCGACACTGAGCGCCGCCTGGTGATCGTCGGCAACGGCGCGAAGGGCCCGGCCAATGCGGGTTTTCTGAAAGAAAATCCCCAGCACGATGACCAGCACAGTGGCCACGCCGGCGGCAACGATTTCCAGCTTCTCGACATAAAAATTGTAGTTGTCGAGAAGGAAGTCATGCGCACCGGACGGCAAACCGATATTCAACGGCTTGACGTCGGAACCGAACAGTGTATCGCCAAGACCTTCCATGAAGTAGGCAAGGCCGATCGTCGACATGAACAGGATGATCGGCTCCTGATTGACCAGATGGCGCAGCACCAGAAATTCAACCAGCCAGGCGACGATAACCATCACACCCATGGTGGCGATGATGCCGAGCCAGACCGGCAGCACAAAGCCGAACACGTCATAAAACCAGCCGTCGGTCGCAATAAAGTCATACAGCGCCAGACCGGCGAACAGTGCGAAGACACCCTGCGCGAAATTGAAGATACCGGATGCCTTGAAGATCAGCACGAAGCCGAGCGCAACCAGGGAATACATCACCCCTGCCATCAGACCGCTGATCACTGTTTCAAGTAGGAAAAGCATTATCTGTCCGCCTTATACATCGTCGTCGTGGGCGACGCCGAGATAGGCGTCAATCACGGCCTGATTGGCCCTGACCTGGTCGGGCGTGCCTTCGGCGAGCTTCTTGCCGTAATCCAGCACGACAACCCGGTCGGAAATATCCATGACGACGCCCATGTCATGTTCGATCAGAACGATGGTCGTCCCGAATTCGTCGTTCACATCAAGGATGAAGCGGCACATGTCCTGCTTTTCCTCGATATTCATGCCGGCCATCGGCTCGTCGAGCAACAACAGGTCCGGCTCGGCGGCCAGGGCCCGGCCCAGTTCGACACGTTTCTGCAGACCGTACGGCAGGGTGCCGACGGCGGTTTTGCGGATCGCCTCGATTTCCAGGAAGCTGATCACTTTCTCGACCACCGCGCGGTTTTCCATCTCTTCCTTTTCGGCCGGTCCGATACGCAGGGCCTGCCAGAAAATACCCTTGTTCATCTTGGTGTTACGCCCGGTCATGATGTTGTCGAGCGTCGACATGCCGCGAAACAGGGCGATGTTCTGGAAGGTTCTGGCGATACCCTCGCGGGCCGCCTCGCTGGGGCGGACCTGACGGCGGGTATTGCCCTTGAAGGTGATGGTGCCTTCCTGGGGATGATAAAATCCGTTGATGCAGTTCAGCATCGAGCTTTTGCCGGCACCGTTCGGACCGATGATGGCGAAGACCTCGTGCTCATTGACCGAGAAACTGATGTTCGACAGCGCCTTGACGCCGCCGAAGGACAATGAAATCTGATCGACGGCGAGGATCGTGTCGCCGATTTTTCTATCAAAAGTCATGTGATGCCACTTACTCCGCTGCCTGCGCCTGTTGTTCGCCGTACGTCATTGCCTGACGGATTTTGACATCAGCCTTGATTGTCCCGGTACGACCATCCTCAAACGTGACGGTTGCCTCGACGGGGCAGACATCGACACCCGAATACAGCGCATCGATCAGCTGACCATAGCGCTCGACAATGGTGTTGCGCCGCACTTTGCGCGTGCGCGTCAGCTCGCCGTCATCGGCATCAAGCAGCTTGTGCAGGATCAGGAAATGCCTGATCTGCGACCCGGCAAGGGCGGCGTCTGCCGACAGGTCCCTGTTGACCTTGTTCACGCAATCCAGCACCAGTTCATAAACTTCATCGCGCATCGCCAGATCGGTGTAGCCGGAATAGGCCAGTCCGCGCCGCTCTGCCCAGTTGCCGACCGCTTCAAGATCGATATTGATAAACGCGGCGGCATAATCCTTTTCATGACCGAACGCCACCGCTTCGGTGATGTAGGGGAAGAATTTGAGTTTGTTCTCAATATACTTGGGCGCAAACATGGTGCCGTTGTTGAGTTTGCCGACATCCTTGGCGCGGTCGATGATTTTCAGATGACCGTCGGCATCGAAGTAGCCGGCGTCGCCGGTCAGCACCCAGCCGTCCTCGGTCTTGGTCGTGCGGGTCGCTTCGTCATTCTTGTAATAGGCAACGAAAACGCCGGGGCTCCTGAAGTGAACCTCGCCATTGTCGGCGATCCTGAGCTCGACACCGGTCGCCGGCGGCCCGACAGTATCCGGTTTTACATCGCCGTCTTTCTGCATGCAGATGAAAACCGATGCTTCGGTCGAGCCGTACAACTGCTTGATGTTGACGCCGAGCGAACGAAAGAAATCAAAGATGTCCGGGCCGATGGCTTCACCGGCCGTGTAGGCAAGGCGAAATCTGGAAAAACCCAGTTCATTCTTGAGCGGGCCATAAACCAGAAACTCGCCGAGCGCATACAAAATCCGGTCGACAAACGAGACCGGCCGTCCATCCAGGATCGCCGGCCCGGTACGCAGAGCCAGGCCCATGAAATGTTTGTAAAGCCACTGATTGAGCTTTGAAGCATCCTCCATGCGGATCGACACCTGGGTCAGAATGGTCTCGAAAATCCTGGGCGGTGCGAAAAAATAGGTCGGCCCGATTTCCTTGAGATCAGCCATCACCGTGTCGGAGCTTTCCGGACAACTGACACAGAACCCGGCGACATAGGACTGCGCGTAGGAAAAGATGTTGTCGCCCACCCAGGCCATCGGCAGATAGGCAAGGCCTTCGTCCGTTTCGTTCAAACCATCCCATTCGACCGCGTTACGCGCCGTGATGATCAGGTTATCGAAGCTCAGCATGACGCCTTTCGCCCGTCCGGTCGTGCCCGACGTATACACCATGATGGCGATATCATCGCCCGTGCCTTTGGCCGCCTCGGCTTCAAACCAGCCCGGATGTTCGGCCAGGAATTTCCGTCCCGCCTGCATCAGGCTGTCGAGCGAACGCACGAACGGTTGATCATAATGGCGCATGCCACGCGGGTCTTCGTAGACGATTTCCTTCAGATGCGGGCAGCGGTCCATGACTTCCAGCAGCTTGTCGGTTTGCTCCTGGTCCTCGACCACGGCGAAACTGACCTCGGCATGCTCGAGCACATACTGCATCTCTTCGGGGACCGAGTCCTGATACATCGGCACCGGCTTGCCGCCCAGCACCTGCGCCGCCGTCATCGCCCAGTAAAGCTGCGGCCGGTTATCGCCGACGATGGCCAGACTGTCGCCGCGCTCGAAGCCGAACAGCTTCAGCCCGGCCGCCATGGCCGCGATCTCGTCCTTGACCTCGAGCCAGGTCCACGATTGCCAGATGCCAAAATCTTTCTCACGAATAGCCGGCCGCTCACCAATACGGTGCGCATTGTCGATCAGCAATTTCGGAAACGTATCGACAGAACCGGAAACCGGTTTGGAGTTACCCATCATGTTTACTCCCTGTGCATCCCGCAATCTTTTGTCGCAGTTCTGCAATAATTGAGACAGAGGTTTGCAAAACTCCTACCTGACCACAAGTCAAAAGATAGTGAAGCAACGCCCTGCCCGGAATCGGCCCTTACCATCAAGCCAACAGATGCTGTTAACCGACGCATCTATTACGTTTACGTAAACGTTATTCACTCTGACCATAGTGTTCCCGCGACCCTGTGATCAAGGCGTAATTGGAAAATCCGGTTTATCTGATTGCGGATTGTGGCGATCCGATCCGTGGCCAACCTATTAGCAGCATGGACAAAGCCGCGAAAATGTGGAGATTCCAGATCAACAATCACCGTTCGCACGACCCAGGAGGACCGCATTATGTCAATCACCGGAAAAGACACCCTTGGAACCCGCAGGGGCCTTGAAGTCGCAGGCAAGAGCTTCGACTATTTCAGTCTGGAAGCCGCAGAAGCTGCCGGTATCGGCGAGATCTCGAAGTTGCCGTATTCGTTGAAGGTCGTGCTGGAAAACCTGCTGCGCCGCGAAAACGGCCGCACCGTAACCATCGACGACATCAAGGCCATGGGCACATGGCTGAAAACCCGCACATCCGAACAGGAAATCGCCTATCTGCCGGCCCGCGTGCTGATGCAGGATTTCACCGGCGTGCCGGCCGTTGTCGATCTGGCCTCGATGCGCGATGCGATGGTTGCGATGGGCGGCGATCCGGACAAGATCAACCCGCTGGCCCCGGTCGATCTGGTCATCGACCACTCCGTCATGGTCGATGAAGCCGGCACCGCGAGCGCTTTCAAGCACAACGTCGATCTGGAATTTGAACGCAACATCGAACGCTACGAGTTTCTGAAATGGGGCCAGCAGGCGTTCACCAATTTCCGCGTCGTGCCGCCCGGCACCGGCATCTGCCATCAGGTCAATCTGGAATACCTCTCAAAGGTGGTCTGGACCCGTGAAGACGACGACGGCAGGATGATCGCCTATCCCGACACGCTGGTCGGTACCGACAGCCACACGACGATGGTCAATGGCCTCGCCGTTCTCGGCTGGGGCGTCGGCGGCATCGAAGCCGAAGCCGTGATGCTCGGCCAGCCGGTCTCGATGCTGATCCCGGAAGTGGTCGGCTTCAAGATGACCGGCAAGCTTGCCGAGGGTATGACTGCCACTGACCTGGTGCTGACCGCCGTCGAAATGCTGCGCAAGAAAGGCGTCGTTTCCAAATTCGTCGAATTTTACGGTGACGGCCTCGATAACCTGTCGCTGGCCGATCAGGCAACCATCGCCAACATGGCACCGGAATATGGTGCCACCTGCGGCTTCTTCCCGGTCAGCCCGGGAACCCTCGATTATCTGAAGCTGACCGGCCGTGAAGACGAAACCGTCGAACTGGTCGAAAAGTATTCGAAGCTGCAGGGTATGTGGCGTGAAACCGGGGCCCCAGACCCGGTCTTCACCGACACCCTGTCGCTTGATCTGGATTCCGTCGAACCCAGTATCGCCGGCCCGAAGCGTCCGCAGGACCGCATCAAGCTGTCACTGGCGTCGAAAGCCTTCAAGGAAGGCTTCAAGACCCTGACCGGCCGCGAACAGGGCAAATCCGCCATGATCGGTGATTACACCATGGAAGACGGTGCCGTCGTGCTGGCTGCCATCACCAGCTGCACCAACACGTCGAACCCGGCGGTGCTGGTCGGTGCCGGTCTCGTCGCCAAGAAAGCCAACGCGCTCGGCATCAAACCAAAGCCGTGGGTCAAGACCTCGTTCGCACCCGGATCACAGGTGGTGCAGGAATACATGGACAAGGGCGGCCTGACCGAACACATGGACGCCCTCGGCTTCAACCTGGTCGGCTTCGGCTGCACGACGTGTATCGGCAACTCCGGTCCGCTGGCCCAGGAAATCGAGGAAGCCGTCATCGAAAACGGCATCACCGTCAGCGCCGTGCTGTCGGGCAACCGTAACTTCGAAGGCCGCGTGCATCCGCTGACCATGGCCAACTATCTCGCCTCACCGCCGCTGGTCGTCGCCTACGCCATCGCCGGCAACATGAACGTCGACATCTACAACGATCCGCTGGCCGATGACAAAGACGGCAACCCGGTGTATCTCAAGGATATCTGGCCCTCGAACCAGGAAATCAGCGAATACATGGCGAGCGTCATATCCGCCAGGATGTTCCGCGAGCGGTACGGCAATGTCTTCCTGGGGGATGCCCATTGGCAGAAAATCAGCGTCACCGGCGGGCAGACCTACAAATGGTCACCGGGATCGACCTATGTGCAGCATCCGCCGTTCTTTGATCCGGCCGAAGCGGCCTCCGGCGACCCGGCCGATTTCATCGGTGCCCGTGCGCTGGCGATCCTCGGCAATTCGGTGACCACCGACCACATCTCGCCGGCCGGCAACATCAAAAAGGAAAGCCCAGCCGGGGAATTCCTGCTCGAGCATCAGGTGCGTCCGAACGAGTTCAACTCGTATGGTGCCCGTCGCGGCAACCACGAAGTGATGATGCGCGGCACCTTTGCCAACATCCGCATCAAGAACGAGCTTGCGCCCGGCACCGAAGGCGGCTGGAGCACGCACCGCCCGTCGGGCGACGTGCTGTCGATCTATGAAGTGGCCATGCGCTATAAAGAAGAAGGCGTGCCGCTGGTGGTCTTCGGCGGTGCCGAATACGGTACCGGATCCAGCCGCGACTGGGCGGCCAAGGGCACGCGCCTGCTCGGCGTCAAAGCGGTCATCGTCGAGAGCTTCGAGCGTATTCACCGCTCCAATCTGGTTGGCATGGGTGTGATCCCGCTGCAGTTCAAGGACGGCGTGACGCGCCAGACCCTGAAGCTCGACGGTAGTGAGACGTTCGATCTGACCGGCATTGCGGGCGGCATTTCGCCCCGCATGGACGTCACCCTGACGATCCACCGCGCCGACGGCTCGTCCGAAGAAACCACGCTGCTGTGCCGCATCGATACCCTGGACGAGGTCGAATACTACCTCGCCGGCGGCATCCTGCAGTACGTGCTGATGAACCTGACCAAGGCGGCCTGAGTTTCGAGCGCCCGTCAGCCCGGTACACACCGTCTCCCCGGCGAAGGCCGGGGCCCAGAAATCACTGGATTCCGGCACGCACCGGAATGACGACATAAGAACAAAAAGGGCGTCCCTCGGGACGCCTTTTTTATACCGGGCGCCGCCCGCGCTCTTTATATCGGGCGCCGCCCGCGCCACCATCTGCTCAGGCTGGAATAGGCGAGCAGATAGCTGAACGCGGCAACGTAGGCCAGCGTCACGCCCCAGCCCAGACCGAACGCCGGCAGGCTGAACGGCACCGTGACACAGAACGACACAACGCCGCCCAGGCCCATCGGCACGTGTTTGAGCACGGCGGCGATCTCGTTGCCGGTATAGGTGATGTGAATGACGAGGATCAGCGGCAGCAGGGTCATCGGGTAAGCCGTCAGAATGCCGGTCCATTGCGGTCCGATATTGCCGGCGATGCCGGTGATCAGCAGGATCGCCGACGTTGCCATGCCGGCGCGAAACGCCAGCACGCGCCAGCCGAAACTGACCCGGGCCATGATCGGCGTGTTCGGCAACCCGGCCATGATCTTAGAGCCGATCAGCATTGAAGCGATGACCATTGGTATAGCCGCCCACAACGGCATCATGCCCAGACTGACGAGGTAAGCGGCTACGGCGTAGCCGGCATTGGCGGCAAGCATCGGCAACAGGACCGCAGCGAACCCGCCCTGCCCCCGTCTGGCGGCGACCGTGGCATACAGATAAATGAATACAACCGTGGTAACGAAGCCGGGCACCATATGCCGGGCAGCCTCGGCCGCAAACACCGTATTCTGTTCGATTCCGGTGAAGATGATGACGATGCCGGCACCCAGCGGCAGACCAGTCAGCAGTCCGGCGACCCGCGGCCCTGCGCGTTCGGCGATCAGCGACAACGCGACGACGATGCTGATCGAAAACAGGGCTTTGAGGATAAACAACGCATCAATGGTCATCGGTTGGCAGACTTTTCACCAGATTGCTTTCGAATGCCGATGAGTGATAACCGAAACACAGGCCCAGGGAAACGCCGCACTCACCCGCTTGTGACTTGAGCGTGAACACGAATTGCGCGTATCACAGGATATGAGAATTTTCGCCACCCCGATTTTGTCAGCCTTGGTATTGAGCCTGCTTGCCTCCTTCGCGCACGCTGGTGAAAAACTGACCGTGGTCGAGCTTTATACCTCGCAAGGCTGTTCTTCCTGCCCGCCGGCAGATGCCTATCTCGGCACGCTGGCCAAACGCGACGACATTCTGGCGCTCAGCTTTCATGTGGATTACTGGGACTACATCGGCTGGAAAGATCCGTTTTCCCTGCCCGCCAATTCAACCCGCCAGCGCAGTTATGCCCGCAATCTCGGCATGGGCTATGTCTACACGCCGCAGATGGTCATACAGGGCATGACGCATACCACCGGCTCCAACAGTGGCGACGTTGAGCGGATGATCCGCGATCTGCAAGGCGCGAAACGGCTGGATATTGATCTCACCCCTGTCAGCGACGGCCTCAGGATTGATATTCCGGGCGGCACCTTCGACGGTGAGGAAGCGCAGATTGTTGTCGTCACCTATGACAAACGGCACGAAAACGATGTGACCCGCGGCGAGAATTCCGGCCGCAAACTGGCACACTATAACGTCGTCCGCGAGATGACCGGGATCGGTGCATGGTCGGGTGAACCGGTGTCCATCACACTCACCGAACAGATGATCGCGATGGCCGGCCATGACGGCTGCGCCGTGCTGGTGCAATCGAGTCGTAACGGTCGCATTCTCGGTGCCGCCAGGATTGGCCTGCTCCCTCAGGGCTGACGAAAATAGTCAAGCAGACAACACATCCCCGTCACAGTCCTGCCATGATTGCCCGGTATGGATACGCGGAGATTACGGGGCCGGAGCAGGTCCATAAAAACAAGATACACAGAACCGGGAGACGATCATGGCATCCGATTATCCATTTCCGGCCAAAGGCGGTATCGAGCCCAGCCTGGCTGAACTTCTCGACGACCCGACCCTGAATGCCCTGCTCAAGTGTGATGGGCTGAGCACTGAGGATGTTCTGGGCGTCATTGCCGAATGGCGCAAACTGCGCCGTAGTCAGGAC
>JBBDOA010000127.1:0-15350 GCA_040877275.1 Rhodospirillales bacterium
GGTGTCACCGGCCAGTAGATCAGCGGAAAGAACGATAACTCGTCGATCCCCGGCTCGACCGGTTGCGGCCTGCCCAACTCGGCGGCCGTGCGCCTGGCCAGCATCGTCGTCAGACCGGTCAGGCCGCGCATCGACACGTCGTCGACACGGGCATTGCCGGTTTCCAGATAAGCGATCCGGGTCTCAAGGCTGCTTTCCAGGGCAAATTTCTCATCGGCAGCGTGAACCGGTGATGCCGCAAACCCCGCTGCCATCCCGGCAACCAGCATGGCGGTGGCAGCCCGGCGGACCCGCCGGCCGCCGGCACGAACCCAAAGCCCTGCCGCCATATCGACAAAGAACAGCAGCAGCGCTGCCAGGAACAGCCAGCCGGTCATATCGCGCTCCATCGGCTTTTCATAGGCCGCGCGGACCCAGTCATCAGCAACCGGCAACGGCATCAGCTGCGGCAGTGACGTCGTCAGGTTGAAGGCGCGGCGGAAATCCTCGGCACCATAGATCCCCGGCGGATGCTGACCGGAAACCTGTTCAGTGTCGACCGACGCCGCGTCGATCGGCTGTACATTCGCCGTTGGCCCCGATAACTGGGCAAAGGCATTCATGATCCGATAGGGCGTCAGGGGCGGCACATCACCGGCATTTTTCACGCCACGCCCGAGCGCCGTCAGACGCTGCATCATTTCCACAAAAGCCCCGCTGATCGGCAGATTGGACCACGACGTGTTGGGCGCAGTGTGGAACAGCACGATCCAACCCTGATCGCGCTGCTCGGCGGTCACCAGCGGGGTCCCGTCACTCAGTCTGGCCCAGGTTTTTTGCGACAGGTCAGGGGTCGGCTGTGCCAGAACCTGCCGGTTGATGCGCACATCCCGGGGCACGTCTATCCCTGCGAACGGGGAATTGTCGGGAAACGGCATCATGCTCATCGGCTGACGCCAGGACATGGCACCACCGATAATTCGGTCACCGCCCCTGAGTTGCACCGGCAGCAGGGGCTCTGCACTCATGCCAGGCACGGCATCGCTGGTCCGGCGCGCCAATGCCGGTCCGGCGAAGCGGACCAGAATGCCGCCCTTTGCAAGCCATCCGTCGATAACCCCGACCTGCTGGTCAGAAAACTCCAGTCCGTCCGGAACGATCAAAACCGACATCGGTTGCTGGAACAGGCTCGACAGCGGCCCCCGGCGCAGGGTTGTCGATCCTTCCAGTGCCCGTTCAACATAATACGTGTTCCCCAGAAGCGGCTGGGCGACGGCGGCACCATCGACGTCGGCAATGCCGACGGGGCGGCGGCGCCAGCGCTGATCCAGCAGCACCACACTGCCGGCATGGGCACCGCTTTCGATCTGCACCCGCTCAACGCGATTGAGGATTTCAACCGGGCCGTCAAGGACGGTTTCGGCTTCCGTCGCGCCGGCGTCGAAAGTCGCAGTGGCAACAGCCTGCACACGTCCCTCCAGGTCCAGCCCGCGCACTTCAAGCGATTGCGCTTCGGCGAGGGCAAACGGTCGTTCAAGGCTGAGCTTCAATCCCTTCTCCGTAGACGTCGGCGGTCGCAGCACCGTCACCGGCACATCGCCTGAGCCGTAAACGGTCACCCGGCCCAAAGTTCTGAGCCTTTCCGCCAGCACATCGCTGCCCGCCCCGTCAATCCCGTCGGAAAGCCAGCGAATATCGGCCAGACCGGAAAAGCTGCCGGCCCAGTCGGTCACCGCCTGCGCCGCCTGACCGCGATCAGTCGGCCACGGCACCGGGATCAGCTTGGCCACCTCGCCATGGGCATCCGCGGGTGCCAGCGTGGAAACGCTGATGGCACTGCCGTCGGCCGGTTGCGCTGTGCTCAGCAAAATAACCTGCCGACCGCTGCGTACCGCCTTGTCGGTAATGGCCAGCGCCACATCGCGGCGCGTATCCCAGCGATCCGCCGAGGCCCAGCCGTTATCAATGACCAGCATCACGGGACCACCGGCGCCGATCTCGTTTTCCGCATTCCAGAGCGGCCTTGAGGCCGCCAGAATGATCATCGTCGCCAGTAAGATCCTGAGCACCAGCAGCCACCACGGTGTCCGCGCCGAGGTTTCACGCTCTGTAATAATACCGAACAGCAGGCGGATCGGCGGAAACACCACACGCTTCGGCAACGGCGGCGTCAGACGCAGCAGCCACCAGATCGCCGGCAGCGCCAGCAAGGCAGAAAGCGCCCACGGCTGGGCAAAGGCAAGCGGGCCAAGGCTCAACATCTCAACGCCTTCCCTGGTCGCTGAGCGCCAGATAGAGCGCCATCAGGGCGCGCTCGGGCGGCTGGTCAGTGCGGTGGCGCGTATAGCCCCAACCGGCCGCACGCGCGATCTGTTCGACGCCGGCCAGGTGCGCCTTGAAGGCATCATGGTATGTGCCTGCGATGGTTTCCACATTGCCGATCACGGCGGTTCCTTCGCCTTCCGGACCTTCAAACTGTATCCGTCCATTATACGGAAAAGATTCTTCTGCCGGATCAACGATCTGCATCACATGACCACGCATGCCGTGATGGGCAAAGGCGTTGATCGCCATGCGGACCTGATCCAGGGGCGACAGCAGATCGCTGAAGATTACCAGACGGCCATGCCGGGGTAGCATCTCAAAAGGCGGCAGACCGCTCGGCGTGGTCCTCGCCGCTTCGATCTCGTTCCAGAGCCGGCTCAGCACGTGCCGGCCGGAAGCCGGCGGGACGCCCGATCCAAGCAGCGCCACATGCTCGCCACCCCGGATCAGCAGCGACGCCAACGCCATCAGCAACAGATCGGCCCTCAACTGTTTCGGCTCGACCAGATCACTGGACGTGAACGACATCGACGGCGAGGCGTCGCGCCATAACCAGACGCTCTGCGCCGCTTCCCATTCCGTTTCGCGGATGAACACCGGATCGCTTTTTGCAGACTGCCGCCAGTCGACGCGCTGTACGCTGTCGCCCGCCTGATAGCGGCGAAACTGCCAGAAGGTCTCGCCCTGGCCGACCCGGCGGCGGCCATGCACACCCTGCGACACGGTTGTCGCCACCCGCTCGGCGGCGACCATCAGCGGCGGCAGTCCGGCTGCCAGCGCTTCTGCCTGATGGTGGGAACGCTTAACGCGTTCGGCCATGATTTACCTCAGCCGATTCGTTCACAAAGGGCGCCGATAATTTCTTCAAGCGTGATGCCTTCGGCGCGGGCGGCAAATGTCAGCGCCATGCGGTGGCGCAGGATCGGTCGTGCCAGTGCCAGCACATCGTCAATACTGGGCGATGGTCTGCCGTCGATCACGGCGCGGGCGCGAACGCCGAGCATCAGTGCCTGCGAGGCCCGGGGACCAGGCCCCCAGGATACATTGGCCTGGACCAGCGCCAGATCCGAGGATTCCGGCCTGCCGGCGCGGACCAGTGTCAGGATCGCTTCGGATACCGATTCGCCGACCGGGATCGAGCGCACCAGCTTTTGCGCCGCCATCAGGCTTTCCGCATTCATCACCTGCCCCGGCCTGATATCGTCATTTCCGGTGGTCCTGATCAGGATATCACGCTCTGCGGCCAGATCCGGGTATTCGACGGTCACCTGCATGAAAAAGCGGTCGAGTTGTGCTTCCGGCAGCGGATAGGTGCCTTCCTGCTCGAGCGGGTTCTGTGTCGCCAGAACGTGGAAAGGCCGCGGCAGTTCATGGTATTGTCCGGCAACGGAAATCCGCTTTTCCTGCATCGCCTGCAGCAGTGCCGATTGCGTGCGCGGGCTGGCGCGGTTGATTTCGTCGGCCATCAGCAGTTGCGCGAAGACCGGCCCCTTGATGAAACGGAAGGAACGGCGACCGGATTCGGATTCTTCAAGAACCTCGGAGCCCAGAATATCCGCCGGCATCAGGTCCGGTGTGAACTGAACCCGCTTGTCATCAAGCCCGAAAACGGTGCCGAGCGTCTCAACAAGCCGGGTTTTGCCAAGCCCCGGCACACCGATCAGCAGGATATGGCCGCCGGCCAGCAACGTGACCAGGCTTTCCTCAACCACGTTTTCCTGACCGAAAATGGCCTGACCAACGGCAGCCCGCGCAGCACTGATGCGTTCGGCAAGGGCCTCGATTTCAGCAATCGGGCTATGGCGTTCGATATTAATCGCGCTATCTTTGTCCTGAGGGCTGGCTTTATCCTGAGGGCTGGTCGTCGCTGTCACGTCGAAACCTCCTTCAAAGTGTGGAAGGGAAGCGTAGCGGATGAACGATACGCCGGAAAAGGCCGAAAATATTACATTTACCAAGGATCAGGGCACATCGTGCCCGCCACCGAAAGGCATGACCCCTCGTCCGGGCCAGATTGTCTGCGGCGAAATCGATATGCGCATCGACGCCGATGGTGTCTGGTTCTATCACGGATCGCCAATCACACGCAAAAAACTGGTCCGTCTGTTTTCGACCGTGGTCCGCCGCGACGAAGCCGGCGCGTACTGGCTGATAACGCCGGCAGAGATGGCGCGGATCACCGTCGATGACGCACCATTCTTGGTCGTCGAGATGCTTGAGACAAATGACAATGGCGTGAGTTGCCTTAAATTCAGAACCAACGTCGATACCTGGGTCACGGCTGATGCGGCGCATCCGATCCGGGTTGTCACCGACCCGGACAGCGCCGAGCCCCGCCCCTATATCCGCATGGCCGACGACGGCACCGAAGCCCGCATCAATCGGGCCGTGTTTTATGAGCTTGTGAACAAAGCCGTAGTGGCAGAGGTTGCGGGACGCGATATGCTCAGCGTGGAAAGTGCCGGAACCGTATTCGTGCTGGGATCAGCGGCGGAGGAAACATGAACCCCTCGATCATCATCAAGCGCCTTGACCGTTCCTTTGAGACGTTCGGTATCCGCACCTCGCAGCGCGGTGATCACGATCTCAATCCCGGCATGCTGCCGTTGCGGGAGCTGCGCGAAGCGGCTGTGCTGGTGCCTCTGGTTGAACGCACGGGCGGCCTGACCATGATGCTGACCCAACGCACCGATCACCTGGAACATCATCCGGGTCAGATCAGTTTTCCGGGCGGGCATATCGAACCTGACGATGGCACGGCAGAACTGGCGGCGTTGCGCGAAGCCGAGGAAGAAGTCGGGCTTGATCGCAAGCACATCCGCATCATCGGCAGGCTCGATCAATACATCACGCGCACCGGCTTTTCGATTACACCGGTGGTCGGGCTGGTCGATCCGGGGTACACTGTCCAGCCGGACGACTTCGAAGTCGCAGAAGTGTTCGAGGTGCCGCTGTCCTTTCTGATGGATGCCGGCAATCACCGCCGCGATTCACGCATCTACAAGGGCAGCAAACGTGAATTCTATGCGATGCCGTATGGCAACCGATATATCTGGGGTGCCACGGCCGGTATGATCCGAAATCTTTATGACGTTCTGATGGAGCCTGTGGAATAAGTTATGGTTCGTTTAATTTTTACCTATGTCGTGCCGCTGGTTGCGCCTTTTCTCATGTATCTGGCGTGGAATGCCTATGCCCGCGCCCGCGCCCGCCAGACCGGCGGCGAGGAACCCAGCCTGCAGAAGGGGCCTGTATTCTGGTCGATTCTCGCCGGCTTTATTTTGTTGGGGGCATCCTTGATCACGCTGGCGATGATCGGCGGCACAAACCCGGATTCCGGGGTTTACATCCCGCCCAGAATCGAAGACGGGAAAATCATCCCGCCCAGCTATGAAAAAGCCCCGCCGCAGTGATCTCGATCAATGCCACCACAGGACCGACCGGCAAGCTCAACCCCGAGCCCTGGTTGAGCGCACAGCCCACGATCGCGGTCATGGAGGCGCTGAGTGCCGGCGGTGCCGACGTCCGGTTTGTCGGTGGATGCGTTCGCGATAGCCTGGCCAAACGCCCGGTCAGTGACATCGATATCGCAACACCCGAGGCACCGGAAACGGTGATCTCGAGGCTTGAAGCTGCCGGCATCAAAACGGTGCCGACAGGTCTTTCACACGGCACCGTAACCGCCATCGTCGACGGGCAGGCGTTTGAGGTCACGACACTGCGCTGTGATCTGGAAACCGACGGACGCCGGGCTGTAGTCGCCTTCACCGATGACTGGATTGTCGATTCCGCACGCCGCGACTTTACCATCAACGCACTCTCGGCAAACCGCGACGGCGATATCTATGATTACCACGACGGCATAGCTGACCTGGCGCATGGCCGGGTCCGTTTCGTCGGCCGCGCCAATGATCGGGTCGGCGAGGATTACCTCAGGATTTTGCGCTATTTCCGGTTTTACAGCCATTACGGAAGGCCACCCTACGATTCCGCTGCCTTCAGCGCATGCCGCAAGCACGCAACCCACCTGAAAGATGTGTCGGTTGAGCGAATCCGTCACGAAATCCTGCGCACCCTGACCGCACCGGAACCCGCCGATTCCTTCATCATGATGCGGGACGCCCATGTTCTGGAATCGGTATTCCCCGAAGCGACCGAGATCGGTGCGCTCCGGGCTGCGGCGTGGCTGGCCACCCGGGGCGTCGTCATCAAAGGCCTGAAACCGGATCCGGTTCGTCGCCTCGGTGCCGTGCTCAGCCCCGGTTGCGATATTGCCGCCTTCTCGGAAAGAATGAAGCTCTCCAACCGGGAAAGCGAGCGGCTCAAAAAAATGAAACTGCTGGCACCGCTGCTTACTGACCCACCGGAAAGATCACGGACGCAGCAGTTGATCCGCAGGCACGGCAATGAAGCCGTCGGCGATGCCATGGTCCTGGCATGGGCGGCCCGGCTGGCCGATCAGGCCAAACTGCCTGGCGCCGAGACCGCCAGCCGACGCGACGCGCTTGAGGTCGCCTTTGCATGGCAGGCACCACAACTGCCGATCGGCGGCAACGATGTAAAAGCGTTCGGCCTCTCACCTGGTCCTGAAATCGGCTCAATGCTGAGTGCCGTTGAGGACTGGTGGGCATCCGGCGACTTTAAGGCAGACCGGGACGCCTGTTTGCACTATCTGAAATCATTCATCGACGATCAGGACAACAAAACCCCATGACGACACTCAGAGTTTGTTTCATCGGCGACAGCCTTGTGCTTGGCACCGGCGACGATGAATTCCTTGGCTGGCCGGGTCGTGTCATGCAGCACGAACGGGCCGCCGGTCATGACGTGACGATGTACAACACCGGCATTCGCGGCGACACGACGACGATGATCGAACCCCGCTGGCGCGCCGAGGCCGAAGCCCGGCTGCCGGCGGATAACCCCGGCGCGCTGGTTTTCTCGTTCGGCTGCAACGATATGGCGATGCAGGATGGCGTTTTGCGTAATAGTCCGGAAGAGGCTACAGCATCGGCCCGGCGCATGATCACCGAGGCAAAGGCATGGCTGCCGACACTCTGGGTCGGCCCGATGCCGGTCAACGACGACGACATGCCGTTCTCGTCTGCACCGGGGCGCGAACGATTTTTATCGTCCAGCCGCAATCTGCAGCTTTCCGAAATGTTCGAAAGCATCGCCGCAGAGCTAGGCGTGCCGTATCTGGACATTTTCACGCTTCTCGCCGCCGATCCGGACTGGAACCGGCATTACATCAAGGGCGACGGCGTGCATCCGAAAGGCAGCGGCTATGCCATCGTCGCCGAACATGTCATCGGCTGGGCCGCGTGGCGGGAATGGTTCGATGACGAACGTTGACGAAGCGCCGGCGAACAGGCCCGGCGATCTTGATGATCGGCTGCGCGCCTGTATCCTGAAACTGCTTTCGGAACGCGGGCCGGGCAAGACCATCTGCCCGTCGGAAGCGGCCCGGATCGAGCGCGGAGACGACTGGCGCTCGGCCATGAAACCGGCACGCCGGGTCGCAATCAAGCTCGCCCGGGAAGGCCTGATCTCGATCTACCGCAAGGGCAAAGTCGTTGACCCGGACAGCTTCAAGGGCGTGATCAGACTGGGCTTGCCGCCGTCCTGATCAGCCCGGCACCAGCACCTGACCCGTCATCAGCGGGCGGGCGGTGCGGTAAACGGTGCAGCTTTCCGCCGCCACGCCGTTGGCTCCGGTAATCACATTGGCGTCGACCGGAATCACGCCAGAAGGATTGGCAAGGCGCAGATCGCCCGGCTGTTCCCTGACCAGCGCGTTCGGTACGCTGCCGGGGATCCGGCAGGCGACGCCCAGACACATCGCACCCGTTAACGGCAGCACCCGGTGAACCTGCTCCATGGAGATGATGCGCGCGGCAAGGTCACAGTCTTCACTCATGATTTTTGTGCCGGCAAGGGTCATGCCCGGTGCAGCCTTGCCGACGATGCCGATCTTCGGATTGCCGAGCTTTGCCGTATCCGGTGTTGCGGCCAATCCCATGACGACGGCGGCGGTGCGCCGCACGGCATCGAGATCGGCCATGAATTTATGGTCGGCTTCCAGTTCGGCGACGCTCTCCGTAGCGGTTTTTCCGAACCGTTCGGCGGCAACGAAAACCACCGCATTCGACGCATCGACCAGGCTCGCTTCAACCCGGCCGACCCCCGGCACGTCCAGCACATCCAGCGCATTGCCGCTGGGCAGAAGCTTGCCCGAAGTGGCACCGCCGGGATCGAGATAATCCAGACGGATGCGCGAGCCGGTGCCGCTGACGCCCGGTATCTCGAAGTCGCCTGTCGGCTGGAAGTCGCCGTCTTCGACCGCGAACGTGGCGTGATAGATTTTGCGGGTGTTGGTATTGAAGACGCGGACCGTCTGCTTACCCTGGACCGGCTTGATCAGACCGCTGTCGACGGCGAACGGGCCGACGGCGGACGACAGATTGCCGCAGGTGGCGGAGTAATCCACTTCCGACTTGTCGATCACGACCTGCGCAAAAGTGTAATCCACATCGGCCTCGGCGACGCTCGAAGGGCCGACGATGACAGCCTTGGAGAGCGACGAAACGCCGCCGCCCATGCCGTTCAATTGCCGCCCGTAGGCATCGGGACTGCCGAGCGCGTGGATGAAAATCCGGTCGCGCGCTGCCCGATCTTCGGGTAGTGCGTCGTGACGGAAGAACACGCCCTTGGACGTGCCGCCACGGATGAATGTTGCCGGGTAGGCTTGCTGTGTCATAAATGCGTTTCCAGATGCAATTTTAATCCCGTGGACCCGCGAAAAACCACAAGATCAAGCCAAGGATTGGCAACAGCAGGATCACGAGAATCCACACGACCTTGGAGCCTGTGGACGCCGAACTGCCCAGTGTTTTGACGATTGCGTAGATGTCGGCGATCAGAATCAGCAGACCGCCAATGCCAGTGACTTCAATGCCCATGTCTGTTCTTCCTTTTATCCATTGCGGCCAATGGCCATTGTTTATTAAAGCCTACGGCCAGGCAACATCAGGCGGCAAGCTCATCAGGATCGCCTCGACATTGCCGCCCGTCTTGAGGCCAAACAGCGTACCCCTGTCATATAGCAGATTAAACTCCACATATCGACCGCGCTTGATTCGCTGTGCCTGACGCTGCTCCGGCGTCCAGATCAGGTTCATCTTGTCAGCGGCGATATCGGGATAAACCGAAACGAAGGCTTTGCCGATATCGCGGGTAAAGGCAAAATCCCTATCCCACGCACCACTCCAGTGATTGTCATAGAAAATGCCGCCGACACCGCGTGTCTCACCCCGGTGCGGCAGATAGAAGTATTCATCGCACCAGGCCTTGTAGCGCGGATAATAATCGGTGCTGTACGGCTGGCAGGCATCCCGGTAGGCGGCATGAAACCGCGCCGTTTCCGCATCGTCGGGAAACACCGGGGTCAGATCACCGCCACCGCCGAACCAGCCCCGCGTCGTCACGATCATCCGCGTATTCATGTGCGCGATCGGCACCAGCGGCGAGCGTGGATGGATCACGACGGAAACGCCGGACGCCCAGAACCGGGGGTCCGCCTCAGCGCCCGGGATGCGGCTACGGAATTCTTCGGAAAATTCCCCGAAAACGGTGGAAATGTTGACGCCGGCCTTCTCGAAGACCCGCCCTTCGCGCATGACTGCCATGGTTCCGCCACCACCGCCATCGCGCTGCCATGATGTGCGCTCGAACCGTGCCGGCGCAAAGGCCGTATTCAGCGCATGCGGCTGAGCCGACTGCTCCAGCGCTTCAAGTCTGGCACACAGATGATCACGCAATTCGGCAAACCAGGCTTCTGCTGCAGCCTTGTGCGCCAGACCGAACAGGGAATCCGTCGCCAACGGCAGCTCGGTTGCGGTCTTCATGCATCATCTCCTGGCAATAATTGCGCTCTCCGGTTTAGCCGCAGTTCTTTAACCCGGCAAGGCATGCAACTGCCGTAGCGCTTCAAAGATCGCAATACCGCCGGCAACCGCGACATTCATGGACCGCACGCCGGCCTGCATCGGCAACACCACCCGCGCATCACAGGCGTCATGCACAGCATCCGGCACACCGGCGCTTTCGCGGCCCAGCAGCAGCACGTCACCGCCGATAAAACTGAATGACGGCAACATCGTTTCACCCCGGGTTGTCAATAAAATCAGCCGGCCAGCGCTCTGATCAGAGCCCCGATCAACCTGAAATCGTTGCCAGCTCTCGTGCCGGCGCAGATCAACATGTGCCATATAATCCATGCCGGCGCGACGCATTCTGGTGTCGGACAAGGCAAATCCGCAGGGCTCGATCACATGCACCGGAACCCCGAAACAGGCCGCCGTTCGAAACAGGTTTCCTGTATTTTGCGGAATATCGGGCTGGTACAGGGCCAGTGAAACAGAGACTTTGGCCGGGGCATTGACCGAGGCATTGATTGGCTCATTAATCGACGTATTCATGGTTTATCCATAGCGCTACCGCAAATCGCTGCAAACAACTTTCATTCGCTTCCATAAAGGCTTTTGCTGTCTATCTAAACCCTTGCAACGTTTGGGTCATCCAGTATAACGGATAAACGCTTCCGGGGCCTGCCGGGGGCGTGTTTTTGATCGTAGGCCGGTGGATACCTGAATAGTGCATTACCGTGCACCTGCGATACACAAGGGGCTGTAAGCGAAGCTATACGCTGACAGTTTACAGGCACGAACAATCAGCGCCGTTTCGGCGGCGCCGGGTACTATGTCAATCGAGGGGATTTTCCATGAGCGAAGCCGCAAACCATGCGGGCCAACCCACGAGCAGCGGTGCTGAAATCGATGAGCAGACACGCCGAGACTTCCTGATCTGGAGTACGGCCGCTGTTGGCGCAGCCGGTACCGCGCTGGCTGTCTGGCCGTTTATCGATCAGATGAATCCGGCTGCCGATACCTTGGCGCTGGCGTCAACCGAAGTCGATATTTCACAAATCGCCGTTGGTCAGAGCATTACCGTGATCTGGCGCGGCAAGCCGGTCTTTATCCGCCACCGCACGGCTGACGAGATCAAGGCGGCCGAAGCCGTTGATCTTGGCGCACTGCCGGACCCGGAAAGCGACGCCACCCGCGTCAAAAAGCCCGAATGGCTGGTCATGGTCGGCGTCTGCACGCACCTTGGCTGCATCCCGCTCGGCCAGAAGCAGGGCGAGCCGACGGGTGATTTCGGCGGCTGGTTCTGCCCCTGTCACGGATCGCACTACGATACGTCCGGCCGCATTCGCAAGGGTCCGGCACCAACCAACCTGCCGGTGCCGACTTATCAATTCGTCAACGACACGACCGTTCTGATCGGCTGAGGGGGTAAATAATTATGAGTGGTGGAACCTCGAATTTTCAATCCAGCAGCCGAATCGTGAACTGGATCGAGCATCGCCTGCCGGTCTTCTCGTTCATGGATTCCCAACTGAACCATTATCCGACACCGAAGAATCTGAACTACTTCTGGAACTTCGGCTCGCTCGCCGGGATCATGCTTGTGATCATGATCGTTTCCGGCATCACGCTGGCCATGAGCTATACGGCGCATACCTCGCTCGCCTTCACATCTGTTGAGCGGATCATGCGCGACGTCAACTTCGGCTGGCTGATCCGCTATATCCATATGAACGGCGCCAGCATGTTCTTCATTGTCGTCTACATCCACGTTTTTCGTGGCATGTATTACGGCTCGTACAAGGCGCCGCGGGAAATTCTCTGGATCATCGGCATATTCATCCTGCTGGCGATGATGGCGACGGCGTTCATGGGTTATGTGCTGCCGTGGGGCCAGATGAGCTTCTGGGGTGCCACCGTGATCACCAACCTGTTCTCGGCATTGCCTCTGATTGGCGAGCCGATCGTGCAATTGCTGTGGGGCGGCTTTGTCGTCGACAACCCGACGCTGAACCGTTTCTATGCCCTGCATTATCTGCTGCCGTTCGTGATTGTCGGCTTGGTCTTCCTGCACCTCTGGGCGCTGCATATGCACCATTCCAACAACCCGACCGGCGTCGATATCAAGGACGAAAAGCAGGACACGATCCCGTTCCATCCGTACTACACGATCAAGGACATGTACGGCCTCGGGATCATGCTGATCTTCTTCGCGTTCTTTATCTTCTTTGCACCGAACTTCTTCGGCCATCCCGACAACTACATCATGGCCAACCCGCTGCAGACGCCGCCGCACATCGTGCCGGAATGGTATTTCCTGCCGTTCTACGCAATCCTGCGCGCCTTCACGAGCGACTATCTGGTTTATCAGGTCATTTCGCTTGGCGGGTTTTTGATGACGGCCAAGCTGGCCGGTGTCATCGCCATGTTCGCATCGATCCTGGTGCTGCTGCTGTTACCGTGGCTCGACCGCTCCAGGGTTCGTTCGTCGAAATACCGTCCGGTTAACCGGTTCTTCTTCTGGATCTTTGTCATCGACTGCATCGTCCTTGGCTGGGTCGGCGGTCAGGCCCCTGAAGGAATGCTGGTAACAATCGGCCAGTACGCGACGTTCTGGTATTTCTTCCACATTCTCATCGTTGTCCCGTTGATCGGCGTGCTGGAGCGGCCCAAACCGCTACCTGACAGCATTGCTGCTTCGGTCACCGGTGCACCTCAGGCGGCGGAGTAAGACCATGAAGATGACTAAAACCCTTACCGCCATCGCCCTCGGTGCCGCGATTCTTGCCGGCGCAACGTCTGCCCAGGCAGCCGGCGCCGGTCCGAAGGCCCCGTCAAAGGACTGGTCCTTCAACGGTATTTTCGGCACCTACGACCGGGCCGCGCTGCAGCGGGGCTTTCAGGTGTTTAAAAATGTCTGTGCCAGCTGTCATTCGCTGGATCTGATCGCATTTCGGAACCTGCAGGCCCTCGGCTATAACGAGGATCAGGTGAAAGCGATCGCCGCCGGTTATCAGGTCCAGGACGGACCGAATGCCGAAGGCGACATGTTCGAACGCCCGGCGACGCCGGCCGATCACTGGCCGGCACCCTTTCCCAATGACATGGCTGCGGCAGCTGCAAACGGCGGCGCGACCCCACCCGATCTGTCACTGATCACAAAAGCACGCGGTTCGGGGGGTGATTCCGCCATCCGCGTCTCGATGTTGCAGCCGGATGGCTTCCCGCTCGGCGTGGATTATCTCCATGCCCTGCTGACTGGCTACAAGGAACAGCCCCCTGCCGACTTCCAGCTGCCGGAAGGAAAGTACTACAACGAATACTTCCCCGGTCACGCCATTTCGATGGCGCCGCCGCTTGGCGAAGGGGTCGTCGATTATGAGGACGGCACAAAAGCCACGACGGAACAGATGTCGCACGATGTCTCTACATTCCTGGCCTGGGCTTCGGAGCCGGAGCTTGAACAGCGCAAGAATCTTGGCGTCAAGGTGATCCTGTTCCTGATCATCCTGACCGCCATGCTGTATGCCCTGAAACGGAAAATCTGGTCCGATCTGCATTAACAGCACAGCGGCCAGCGCAAACGAAAAGCCCCGGTTTCTGACCGGGGCTTTTTTTCGTGCAGGATGCTGCCAACGATTATTCCGAAGCAACCATACTGCGGGCCACGTTCAACAATTCTGCGGCATTCGAGAATTCATTGTTCTCACAGCGCTTTACCGCAAGTTCAAGAATTTCATCAAAGGCCTTGGCGGCTTTCGGCCCCAGTTCGGGGTTCGTGGCCCGTGCTTCCTTGGTGTCCATAATTCCCTGTGCGCATTCTTTGGCGTTCGTCACCTGTGATTCGCTGGGTTTCGATGCTTTCTGAGCATCCGCACCGAAGGCTAACGCGCACAAAAAACCACCCAGCACCACTGGTGTGAGTGCAGAAGTTATCTTGGTCATTTTTTTAGATCCGATGGGCGATGCCGAACCTTCGGCACCCGGCCAAAACGCGGGGGCTACCGCGATTTCGGCTGAATTTATATGGCTAATTCCGAATTCCGGCAATCGCAATCATGCATGAAATCATAGCGACCACGAAGATGTGATCGACTAATCAACGACGAACAGTCTGGCACCGATCTTCGTCCGCGAGCGGTGCGGCGCATCGCCGAAATCGGAAACCTGATAGCTCATCCCCGGCGTCATGACGACGCTGCGGCCATCCTTCAATTCGCTCGTCAACTCGCCGTCCAGAACATACAGAATATGCCCCCTGTCACACCAGTGATCAGCGAGATAGCCGGGCGAATACTCAACGACGCGAATGCGGATATCGCCGATGCTGAGCGTGCGCCAGATCGCCTCGCCGGTTTCTCCGGGATGGATTTCCGGCGGCACCTTGCTCCAGTCGGTCACTGTAAACGCAAGTTCTGGAATTTTCATCGCTCTCTCCGGGCCGGGCTCAACGGGCTTTCGGTTCAGCCCAGGCGCTGTAATTCCTGAATTTCTCAAGCACGACGTCCATGTCGCCCACTGTCAGCAGTTGCGGTTTGCCGACGGCCAAGGCTTTCAGATATTGCGCCGCCAGGGTTTCGATCTCAACAGCCCTTTTAAAGGCATCTTCGATATCGCGACCCAATACCAGCATGCCGTGATTGGCCATCAGGCATGCGAGCCGCCCGTCGAGCGCCTCAAGCACCGCATCGGCCAGTTTTTCCGTACCGAACGTCGCATAGGGCGCACAGCGGATGTCCCTGCCGCCGGCAACGGCAACCATGTAATGAAACGGCGGGATCGAGCGGCCAAGACAAGCCAGCGTGGTTGCGTTGATGGAATGGGTATGCAGCAAGGCACCGGCTTTGGGGCGCGCCGCCATGACCCGACAATGGAAATGCCATTCACTGGACGGGTTGCGGCGTCCCCGCAGGACCTTTCCATCGAAATCTATTTTGACGATATCGACTGGCTTCGTCCTGTCATAATCCAGCCCCGACGGCGTAATCAGCAGCCCGCCCTCAACCCGGACCGAGGCATTGCCGCTGGTCCCCTGATTGAGGCCAACCTGGTTCATCTTGCGGCAGGTATCGATCAGGCCCCGGCGCAGATCATAATCGGGCAGGTCACTGCCGACGG
>JBBDOA010000128.1:0-15317 GCA_040877275.1 Rhodospirillales bacterium
CATCATCGCATCAAGGATCATATTGCGTTCTGCGGCATGCTGCGAGACAGAGATCGCCCGCATTTCAAGTGCCCGGCCAATCGCCCGCAACCTGGCTGAAATCTGTTCGGTGGTCGGCACGGGCCGGTCCAGACCGGCTGCCGGCGGCGGCGAGGTCAGCGGCAGCAACGCCCCCATATTCGACTGCCGGCGTTGCGCAAATTCATCCTGAGTGATCAACCCCTGATCGCGGAGCGCTTTCAATGTCGCAAAGCGCGAAATCATATTGGCTTCGCCGCCCTGAAACTTGGCGATCTGCGACGGCGATTCCATCAACATGTTATTGGGGTTGGACGGCTCGGTCATTGTCATCGGCGCCGAGGCGACTTCACTGCTGGTACGGCCAAGCATGACGTCGCTGCTGGGCGCACCACCAATCGGTGTCCCGCTGCCCATCGCCATCGGCATGCTTGCCTGCGCTGTGCTACCGGTTTCCAGAAGTGACAGATTGACACTGGCCACCTGTGAAGCGGGCCGTTGCGTCAATTGGTTCCAGGTCATGAACTGCTCACTGTCCTCCGGCCTGATCGCCAGCACGGCTTCATACATTTCCCGGGCCTTAACCAGTTGCCCCGTGTTCTGATAAAGAATTCCAGACCCCAGCAGCGCGTGAATATCGCGCGAGTTTGCCTTCAGGGCGCGCTGAAAGAATCCTTCTGCCGTCACGTAGTTTCCTTTCGCCAGTTCGGCGATACCAAGCTCGGCCTGGTCATTCTGTTTGAACGGACTGGATGCCCAGAATGATTCCTGAAAGAGATTGCCGTCAAAGACCGCGCAGCCGCTGAGTAAGCCGGCAGCAACACAAAGCGGTGCCAGCTTCCTGATTAAGCGTCCTGTTGTCCTGGTCATGCCGCCCCCTTTTGTATTATGCGGGATGTATGCGCCTATGCTTTGCGCATACATTTCCCACAACACATAGCGGCCTCCACCATATGTTGGTGTTGAGGCCTGTTCAAAATACTAATCTTTGGTTAAAAAATCACAAGAAAAATGTCAAAATCGCCGTCTATCAATAATAACGGTGATTAATGTGTCTTTTTCTCTTCAGGTGCAGGTGCGCTTTTTTCAAGCTCGGTACAACCAAGCACGCTGGCAAAAGGCAGCTTTGAAATTGCCCCGCCGCCCATCTGGCGCGTTCCCTTGATGACCAGGATATCCGACACAAGCGCGTCGCCAAGCGCGTTGTTAACGGCTGCAATCAGGCGGCTATCCTCGGCTTTCTGCTCTTCAGTCTTGGCAATGCGATAGGCTTTTTCCGCTGATTTATCGGGGTCGAAGATATATCCCAGTGTCATCGGCTCCGCGTGCCACGACTGCAGCAAGGCATCGCTGATTCTCGGCCCGAGCTTACAGACATGTCCGACCATGTCCTTGGTAACGACCGTAAGCACCGGCGTCACAGGAATGCTCACGCTGGATCGGGTATTTTTGTTGCGCCGAACAGGGGCCAGCATGGAGCGCATCTGCACATGCGATTCGCCATCCCCCCTTAGGCCAAACGAGCGCTTGAGCTGCAATTGATCACTGGCATGGGACACGGCACCTTCTGCCAGCAACAGGACAGAAAGGACAACGCTAAAACCGATTGTGCGCAATAAAACAGACTGCTTCATATGGACATCCTCAAAGCACATTGCGGCAATTTCAAGATGCCGTTCGTTGATTCGTCAAACCTAGAGGATTTTTTCCATATACACCACGCCCGGAAGCGGATTTTCATAATAAGGCGCGACTTCCTTAAACCCCATATCCGCGTACATCGCTTTTGCCGCCACCAGTTGCGGCAGGGTATCGAGGACCATTTTGCGATAGCCCGCCTTACGGGCGAAGCCGACCACCAGGTCCGCGAGCTGACGACCAAGTCGCAACCCGCGCCAGGCCTCACGCACATAAAGCCGCTTCATTTCTGACACATCCGGTGAAATTTCCGGCAAACTGCGCACAGCCACAACCCCGGCAACCTGCTTTTGCGAACGGGCAATATAAATCTCACCGCCGGGCGGCGCATATTTCCCCGGAAGCCCGGCAAGTTCCGCGTCAAATCCCTGAAAGCATAAATCAACGCCGAGCCACTGCTGATATTCGCGGAACATTTCGCGGGTGAAATCCATATCCGCCGCAGACCTGGCTGGTCTGATATCGAACGCCGGCGTCTTCACAGGCTGAACGTTCCTTCAATAACCAGCCTTGCCTTGCCCCCTATCAGGACGCGATCACCCGCCAGACGGCAATACAGATCGCCGGATCGTTTCGATACCTGTCTTGCATGGATTTCGGTTTTGCCGAGCCTGTCCGCCCAATAAGGCACAATCGTGCAATGCGCCGAGCCGGTCACCGGGTCTTCATCGATACCGGCATGCGGTGCAAAATACCGGGATGCGCAATCCGTGCTGTCGCCCGGGGCCGTGATAATCAGGCCCATGCCCTGCATATTCCTGATATAGGCAAAGTCAGGAGTTGCCGCCCGAACTGCGGTTTCGTCTTTCAGGACGGCCATGTTCTTGACTGCGCGCAGGAATTTAACCGGCGTGACGCCGATGGCATCGGCAAAGCCTTCAGGTAATGGCATTTCGTTTGCCGGCAACGATGGAAAATCCATCACCAGCAGATCCCCTTCGCGCGTGACTGTCAGCCGGCCGCTCAGGGTTTCAAAGGCAACGGATGCCCTGTCTGGCTGCAGCTTGTCCAATATCAGCGATGCCGTCGCCAGCGTCGCATGACCGCACAGCGGCACTTCCACAGCAGGCGTAAACCAGCGCAGCCGGTAGCCATCACCGTCCGGCACATAGAACGCCGTTTCCGACAGATTGTTCTCAAAGGCAATCGACTGCATGACATCGTCAGGCAACCATGCGTCAAGCGGACACACGGCAGCCGGATTGCCAGCGAACGGGCGGTCGGTGAAGGCATCGAGCTGATAGAGCGGGATTGTTGGCATATTGGCTACTTTCTACAGCACCCCATCCTTCGAGACGCACGCTGCACGTGCTCCTCAGGATGAGGTTATTATTTCACCTCATGCTGAGGAGCCGCCAAAGGCGGCGTCTCGAAGCACGGGCACATTACCTCAGTTTCCCAATTCTTCCTCAATGGCGCGGCACATATCTTCGGTCGAGGCTTTGCCGCCCATATCCGGCGTCTTCGGTCCATCACCCCTGAGCAGGTTTTCAATCGCACGGATCATATCGGCGGCAGCTTCCGTATGCCCCAGATGATCCAGCATCATCGAGGCACACCAGACGGTACCGATCGGATTGGCGATCCCCTTGCCGGCGATATCAGGGGCCGAGCCGTGCACCGGCTCGAACATCGACGGATGCTCTCGCTCGGGGTTGATGTTGCCGCTAGGCGCAATGGCGATGGTGCCGGTAATCCCCGGCCCGAGATCAGACAGGATATCGCCGAACAGGTTTGATCCGACCACGACATCGAACCAGTCAGGATTGGTGACGAACCGGGCGACCAGAATGTCGATGTGGAATTTCGCTGTTTCGACGTCAGGATATTCAGCCGAAATCGCCGCGAAACGCTCGTCCCAATACGGCATCGAATGGATGATGCCGTTCGATTTTGTCGCTGACGTGACGTGTTTGCGGGCGCGGGTCTTTGCCAGCTCGAACGCATACCGCATGATCCGGTTTGTCCCCTTGCGGGTAAAGATCGACTGCTGCGAGACGAATTCGTCCTCGGTATCGCGGTACATGCGCCCGCCGATTTCCGAATATTCACCTTCGTTGTTTTCGCGCACGATCACCATGTCGATGTCACCCGGCGTGCGGCCTGCGAGCGGGCACGACACGCCCTCGAACAGGCGCACCGGACGCAGTGAAACATACTGTTTGTACTGGCGGCGGATCGGGATTAGCAGCCCCCACAGCGAGATATGGTCGGGCACACCCGGATAGCCGACGGCACCCAGCAAAATACTGTCATGCCCGCCGATGTCTTCAAGACCGTCTTCCGGCATCATCGCACCGGATTTGTGGAAGCGCTCGCAGCTCCAGTCCTTTTCGTCGAAGCTGAAGGCAATGTCGTGCTTGCGGCCGACCGCTTCGAGAATCCGGCAGGTCGGTGGCACCACTTCGTTGCCGATACCGTCACCCGGAATGACTGCAATTTTATAGGCGTTCGTGCTCAATGTTCTCTCCCTCGGATGTTTTTATAAGTTTATGGATTAACCAGATGCACATTGATGCGCCGGTTATGTTTACCCTTGTTTTCGATCTTGCCGACGCTGAGTGCGCCGATCTCGGATGTGTTGGCGACATGGGTGCCGCCGCACGGCTGCAGATCGACACCGCCCGCAATCTCCATCAGGCGGACCCGACCTGCACCCATCGGCGGCTTGACCGACATGGTCCGGACCATATCTTCGTTGGCCATCATTTCTTCATCAGTGATCCAGCGATGACCCATCGGATGCGCCGCCGCAACGAGTTGATTGAGCTTCGCCGAAATGGCGTCCTTGTCGATGTTGGTGTCCGGCAGATCAAAATCCAGACGGCTTTTTTCTTCGCCGATCTGGCCTCCGGTGACGCCACCGTCGATCACCGCACACAACAGGTGCAGTGCCGAATGCATCCGCATCAGACGGTAGCGCCGTTCCCAGTCGAGGGCGCAGGTAACAGTGTCGCCGACACCAGGCGCAGGTGATCCTTCGTCTGCAATATGCAAATGTGCCCCGCTGGCTTTGTCCTTGATCGTGTCGCTGATCCGAAGCACACGGCCATCCGCCACCGTCAACGTGCCGGTATCGCCGGGCTGCCCGCCACCGGCGGCGTAAAAAATGGTCCGGTCAAGCACGATGCCCTGTTCACTGACGGCAATAACCGTCGCTGTGCAGGTTTTCAGGTATGCATCCTCGCGGAACAGTTCTTCGGTCATTTGTTTTCTCCGGCGGCTCTCATAATGAGCCGGAAATAATAAGCGTCAGACTTCGGTGCTGCAATCACCGGCCATCGCTTGCAGAAACTGCGCCTTGTCGGCATTGCCGCCGCTCAGAATGACACCAATTTTTTTGCCGGCCATCGCATCCTTTTCCTTGAGCAGACCGGCCAGCGGTCCGGCCCCGGCACCTTCGGCGATATTATGCGTGTCTAAAAAATACGCCCGCATCGCTGTCAGGAATTCATCTTCTGCGATGCGAACAATCCGCTCAGCCCCCGCATTGATGATGGCGACCGCTTCCGGGTCCGGACTGCGGCAGGCAACGCCATCCGCAAAGGTTGCCGCGTCATTGGTTTCGACCGGCTTGCCGGCCTCGAACGACAATGCATAGGCCGGCGCCTTGTCGGCAACGATACCGACAATTCTGGTTTTCAGGCCAAGACCGTCGCGGACCGAAATCAGACCGCAGATGCCGGACCCCATGCCGACCGGCACATAGATCGTTTCCAGATCCGGATGGGCCTGCATCAGTTCCAACCCATAGGTGGCAACGCCGGCGACCAGATCAGGATGAAACGGCGGGATCATGTGCAGACCCTGCTCGGCACCGACCCGGCCGGCTTCTTCCCGGCTTTCCTGAAAATCGTTGCCGTACTCGACCAGTTCCGCGCCATAGGCCCGCATCGCCGTGTTCTTTTCCGGGTTGTTGCCATGCGGCACATAGATGACTGAACGGAAACCAACCGCCGTCGCCGCGCGCGCCACTGACTGACCATGATTGCCGCGGGTCGCAGTAATGACACCGGGACAGTCCGGCTCGGCATCCTGCAACCGCTTCATGTAATTGAGGCCACCGCGAATTTTGAAGGCCCCGATCGGTGTATGGTTCTCGTGCTTGACGATGACCTCGGCACCGGTCCGCCTGTTCAGCAGCGGCCATGAGATTTCCGGTGTCGGCCGCATGTGCCGATGCACCACGGCCAGGGCCGCTTCGATATCCGCCAAGGGTATTGTCGACATCTTGCTCACTCCCCCTCAGGTCGCTGCCGGCCTGCGCTGGGCCCGGCTGGCGACAACAATGCCGCCGATAATCAACGCCGTGGAAATCGCAATCGGCAGTGTGATGGCCTCACTCAGCAGAACGACGGCGAAGATCAGGCTGACCACCGGCTGTGCAAACTGTATCGGCGCGATTGTCGCCACAGAGCCGCGATTGAGCGCCCAGTACCACGCGGCATAGGCCAGCACGGTTGCAAACATGACCAGATACAGCGTCGAGCCCCAACCCACATAGGTTAGTTCCGACCACGCCACTTCCGATGACAGCCAGATCAGCAGCGGCACCTGCGCCAGACCGACAATGGCGACACCCCAGAACGTGGTCGACCAGGTGCCGATTTTTGCCGTTGCGCGACTGCCGGCAACATACCCCGTACCGGAAATGACCGCAGCGGCGATGCACAGCAGATCGCCCGATACCGTCGCCACACCGGAACTGTCGCGGGACGTGATCAGGACCGCTTCGCCGGCCATCGCCACGGCCGCACCGATAAACCAGCCCCGGCGCGGCATACGCTTGTCCAGCAGCGCCGCCATCGCCCCCGAGACCACCGGCATGAAGGCCAGGATCAGCGCCGCATGCGACGTGGCGGTTCTGGCGACACCCATCGTGAAAAGGATCGGAAAGCCGAAGAAAGCCGAAAACCCGCCCAGCAGCAACCAGCCCCAGGTTGCCCTGTCTGTCGGCAGCGGCAGTTTTAAAAGTCGGATGAACAACAGTGCTGCCGGCACCGCAAACACGGAACGCATGATGCCGGCCTGCAGGGCGGGAATTTCCGAAACCTGAAACGCCGTCAAAGCCGGTGTGATGCCCCATGAAAAAACTGCAAAGGCGGCAAGCCCGTAAGCCGCCGCCGGCACCTGATCGAATTTGTTCACCGCCGTCATGATGCAATCAGACGCCATTTAGACACAGCAATCAATGCCGGGGTACGGAAGATCGCCGCACATCACTTTTGCCAGAACGGCTTCGAAGCCTCGATCTCGGCTTCACTGCGACCAAGCCCGATATCTGCCAGCATCCGCTCATCCAGCTGCGCCAGATGATGCCGCGTCTCGGCGCGACGCTGCCATTCGCAAAGTGTTGCAAACTGACTCATCGCCGCTGCGGCCAAAGCCGGTGAAAACCGCTGCAGCAACCGCCATCCGGCATTGTCCAGCGGCAGGACCGTTGTTGGCATTGTATCGTTACAATTTATTGTACTCATCACTTTGTTCCTTGATTTTAAGCATATTGTAGCTATTATATTGACTCTTAAATTGATACAATAGTAACATTGTTCTCATGACAAATTGGCTTCCCAATATTGCTGAGCGCGCCGGTGCCAAGTACCTGCGGATTGCCGATGCCATTGACGACGCCATCAAGCAGGGCGAGCTTGAGCCCGACAGCAAGCTGCCGCCGATGCGCAATCTCGCCTATGATCTGGGTGTTACGCTGGGCACGGTGTCCCGGGCCTATCAGGAAGCCGAGCGGCGCGGTCTGGTCGGCGGCGAGGTCGGGCGCGGCACCTTCATCAAGGGCGACGGTCGCTATCCGCAGCCGCAGACACCGCGCGCCTTTGCTTACGGCGGATCACGCGAGAACGGTATCAACCTCAGCATGGCCGTTCCACCGCTGGGTGACGGCGGTACCTATCTTGCCAGGACCATCAAGGAAATTTCCGAGGACCCTGTCCTGTGCGGAGAGTTGATGGACTATCAGGCGCATTCGGGACTGGCACGGCACCGTCAGGCCGGCGTCGACTGGGTCGCCCGCATGGGCGTCGCGACAGACACTGATTGCCTGACCCTGACCAACGGCACCCAGCACGCAATCCTCGTTTCCATGATGGCGCTGACACGACCCGGAGACACGGTGCTGGTGGAAAGCATCACCTATCCGGGCGTGATCCACATTGCCGCGCAACTGGGTCTCAAACTGGCACCGGTCGAAATTGACGATGAAGGCATGTGTCCCGCAGCGCTTGAGGCCGCCATTATTGAGCACCGCCCGCGCAGCGCCTATCTGGTGCCAACGGTACAGAACCCGACGACGGCCGTGATGTCGGACGAACGACGGACCCGTATTGCCGCCGTGCTCAAGAAATACAGTCTGCTGGCTATTGAAGATGATGTCTGGGGCTTTTTGCCGCAGGGCCGTGCGCCGGCCCTGGCTGCGTATGCGCCGGAACAGATCATCTATGTGACCGGGTTGTCCAAGGCGATGTCGCCGGGCTTGCGGATCGGCTATATCGCCGCGCCACCGGGTGCCGTTGATGCGATCCGTTCCGTCGCCCGCATGTCGAGCTGGATGACACCGCCACTGATGGCCGAAGTTGCCAGCCGCTGGATCAATGACGGTTCCGGTGACGACATGATCACGTGGCAAAGAGCTGAAGCCGAAGCGCGCATGAAAATCGCCGCCGAAGCGCTCGGTGCCTTCAAAATACGCGGCCATGAGAACAGCTATCAGATCTGGCTTGAATTACCCGAACCCTGGCGTGCCGATTCCTTCCGCGATCTGGCCGCCAGGAAGGGCGTCTACTTTCTTTCCGGCGATGCCTTTGTCGTCGGCAGGCAGGCCGCGCCGCACGCGATCCGTATCTGTGTCGGCAGCTGCCGCACCCGGGACGAAGTCAAACAAGGGGTCGAGGTGATCCGTGATATTCTCAACGGCCCGACGACCGGCTCACCGGTAATTGCGTGAAGTATGCTTCGAGACGCTCGCTATGCTCGCTCCTCAGCATGAGGTCTTGTTTCATTCAATCCTCATCCTGAGGAAGCCTGCAAGGCTGTCTCGAAGGATGGGTCCTGAATCAAGTTCAGGACGACGGGGAAATTAAAGTCAGCCCTTGAATTCCGAGACCGTGACCGCGTGATTGAGCGGGCCGTGACCATGTCCGTAACCGGGGTTGGTGCGGATCGCCCATCGGACATAGGCGCGGGCCCGCATCACGGCGTCCCTGACCGAAAGCCCCTGCGCGATGCCGCAGGCGATGGCAGAAGCCAGCGTGCATCCGGTGCCGTGCGTGTTCGGTGTATCGATCCGGGTGTCTTCGAAAATTTCAATGTCTCCGGACCGGGTCAGCAAAACATCGGCAACCCTGTCTTTGTCCTGCATATGTCCGCCTTTCACCAGCACGGCATCCGGCCCCATCGCCAGCAGGACTTGCGCCGCTGCAGCCATATCATCCCGGCTTTCGATACGCCGTCCGGAAAGCACCTCGGCTTCCGGGATATTCGGCGTGATCAGGCTGGCTACCGGCAGCAGCCGCGATTTCAGCGCATCAATTGCGGCATCGGCCAGCAGCGACGCACCACCCTTGGCGATCATCACCGGGTCGGCGACAATCGGCACACTTGGGGCCATTTCCTGCAGCATGTCGACAACGGCATGGATGATCTCGGCCCGGTGCAGCATGCCGATCTTGATGCAGTCCGCGCCGAGATCGGATAACACAACGCGCATCTGTTCCTGGACGAAGTCCGTCGGCACGTCGTGGATGCCATGAACACCCCGGGTATTCTGGGCCGTCAATGCGGTGATAGCCGTCATCGCAAAACCGCCGAGCGCCGTGACCGATTTGATATCCGCCTGGATGCCCGCACCACCGCCGCTGTCTGAGCCGGCTATGATCAGAACGCGGCCCTTCATGTCAGCCATAAATGCCTCTAGGCCTGTTCGGCAATCGCCGCGCAAACGCCGTCGACGATAGCTTCAACCAGAACAGGATCCTCGCCTTCCGCCATGACGCGGATCAGCGGTTCCGTACCGGAGTTGCGGATCAGCAGTCGACCGTTGCTTTTCAAGCGCTTCTCGGCATCAGCAATGGCGTTCTTGACGCTCGCAGCCTCAAGCGGAGAACCGCCGTTGTAGCGGATATTCTTGAGGATCTGCGGCAGCGCTTCGAACTTGTCACAAACTGTGCTGGCCGGCTTGCCCGACGCCACCAGCACCGCCAGCACCTGCAATGCGGCGATCAGGCCATCGCCGGTCGTCGCATAATCGTCAAAAATCAGATGCCCGGACTGCTCGCCACCCAGATTATAGGCCTCGGCACGCATCATTTCCGCAACATAGCGGTCGCCGACACGGGTCCGTTTCAGATCAAGGCCATGCTCGTTCAGAAAACGCTCAAGGCCCAGATTCGACATCACCGTCGCCACCACGCCGCCGCCGCTGAGACGCCCCGTCAGGTGCCAGTCCTCGGCGATCAGCGCCATGATCTGGTCACCGTCAATGATGCGACCGTTTTCATCGCAGACAATCAGGCGATCCGCATCGCCATCGAGTGCCAGTCCGATATCGGCACCGGCCGCCACCGTTTGCGTCTGTAGGGTTTCCAGATACGTTGATCCACAATCCCTGTTGATATTGGTGCCGTCGGGGCTGACCCCGATCGGCGTGATTTCTGCCCCCAGTTCCCACAGCACTTCGGGCGCGGCCCTATAGGCGGCACCATTGGCGCAATCGATAGCCACCTTGAGACCGTCCAGCCGCATGCCCCTGGGGAAGGTCTGCTTCACATATTCCGTATAGCGACCGCGTGCATCGTCCAGCCTGCGCGCCCGCCCCAGCATCGCCGCCGGTTCCAGTGCGGCGGCAAGATCGCTGTCCATCTTGGCTTCGATTTCAACCTCGACCGCATCCGACAGCTTGTAGCCGTCAGGGCCGAACAGTTTGATGCCATTATCCTCAAAAGGATTATGCGAGGCCGAAATCATCACGCCGAGATCGGCACGCAGCGAGCGGGTCAGCATGGCGACAGCCGGCGTCGGCATCGGCCCGACCAGCACCACGTCCATGCCCATCGCAACGAAGCCTGACGTCAACGCCGGTTCGATCATATAACCGGAAAGCCGGGTGTCCTTGCCGATCACAACGCGATGACGGTGGTTGCCGCGACGGAACTGCAGCGCCGCCGCCATACCCAGTTTTAACGCCACCTCGGCAGTCATCGGGTGGCGGTTGGCGCGACCGCGAATGCCGTCGGTGCCGAAGTAATTACGCGTCATTGCAAACCCGTCCATATGGCTTCATGGCTCCCTGCCCTCATGTCTTAATCGATTATTCTGCAATGAAAAGGGTTTCCGAAGTGTTTATGGCGATGCAGGTTGAAAATGCCGCCTCAAATATCTTCGGCCTCCTCAATCGCCTGCCAGACGGCCAGCGCCTGGCGGGTCTCTGCAACATCGTGGACGCGGAAAATCTGCACACCCCTGTCCCAGCCGGCAATTGCGGCGGCAATCGATCCGGCGACACGGTCCTTTGGCAGGGCTTCGCGGTCGATCTTCGAAATGAAGCTTTTCCTGGAGACGCCCAGCACCAGCGGCACGCCCAGCGCATGAAAGGCATCAATATGCGAAAGGATGCGCAGGTTGTGCGCCAGGTTTTTGCCAAACCCGATGCCGGGATCAACGGCAACTCTTGTCTTTGGAATGCCTGAAGCCTGCAGATGCAACAGCCGCGCCTGCATGTAGTCGACGATATCCAGCGCCGCATCATCATAGTGCGGGTTGTCCTGCATGGTGCGCGGTTCGCCCTGCATGTGCATCAGTACGACATCGACGCCGGCCTCGGCGCAGACACGGACACTTTCCGGATCACCCGTCAGCGCCGTCACATCGTTGACGATGCGGGCCCCCGCATCAATGGCCTGGCGCATCACGGCGCCGTGCCGGGTGTCGACGGAAATCAGCACGCCGGTATCGGCCAGCCCTTCGATAACCGGCAAGATCCGCCGGCATTCCTCATCGGTCGAGATCGGCTCGGATCCCGGGCGCGTGGACTCGCCACCGATATCAAGGATATCGGCACCGGCGTCGATCAGGGACTTGCCGTGCTGAATGGCTATCGATGCATCGAGAAAATCGCCGCCATCGGAAAAGCTGTCGGGGGTGACATTGACAACCCCCATCAGACGCGGACGGTCAAGCAGCAGGCCTGCAAAAGTCAGGGGCGCGGGCTTCAATTTATCCCTCACCCCTCAGGCAACGACATTCACACATCTTTTTACGTGCCCACACGTTGTTGGCAAAAAGCAAGGGTTTCTGTGAATTCTATAGCCTTGTCATTCCGGCGCAGGCCGGAATCCATGGACCCCGGCCTGCGCCGGGGTGACGGTCCGGTATTTGATATGAAATGCATTTTTCAGATCAGCAAGATTGTGAATCCCGTCGCTCCCCAGAGGAGAGGGGGCGGGCATGTCATTTCAGACTTCATTGCCCCGGTTGCGGTTCCGGATCAATGCCGCCGGCAGCACCCGGATTTTTCTTCGGTCGCGTTTTGCCGCCGGTCGGAATCGAAGTCCGGCGCCTGGAATCAGCATTGGAGCCGTCATCATGATCGCGGTGAATATCCTCACCCTTCAGCAATGCCGTCACTTCAGCGCCGCTCAGCGATTCATATTCAAGCAGGCCACGGGCGATGATTTCAAGCTCATCCATTTTCTCACTGATGATCTTGCGGGCGCTTTCCTCTGCTTCCTCGATCAGGCGACGGACTTCATCGTCGATCAAGGTCGCGGTGGCATCGGAGACGTTCTTGTGGCGCGCCACCGAATGGCCGAGGAAAACCTCTTCCTCGTTATCGGCATAGCGCAGACGGCCCAGCTTGTCGGAGAAACCGAATTCAGTGACCATGCGCCGGGCCATCGAGGTCGCCTGCTGGATGTCGTTACCGGCACCCGTGGTGATGTTTTCCTTGCCGAAGATCAGCTCTTCCGCGATCCGCCCGCCGTACATCACGGCCAGACGCGACAGCAATTGCCGTTCCGACATGCTCAACTGATCGCGCTCGGGCAAGCTCATGGTGACGCCCAATGCACGCCCTCTGGGGATGATCGTGACCTTGTGCAGCGGATCGGTTTTCGGCATGTAGATGCCGACCAGTGCGTGACCGGCTTCGTGATAGGCGGTCAGCTTCTTTTCTTCCTCGGTCATGACCATGGAGCGGCGCTCGGCACCCATCATGACCTTGTCCTTGGCTTCCTCGAAATCTTCCATCGTGACGACACGCTTTGATTTGCGTGCGGCCAGTAGCGCCGCCTCGTTCACCAGGTTGGCGAGATCGGCACCGGAAAAACCGGGCGTACCACGGGCGATGACATGGGCATCGACGTCCGGTGCCAACGGCACCTTGCGCATATGCACCTTGAGGATTTTCTCACGGCCGAGAATATCCGGGTTCGGCACCACAATCTGACGGTCGAACCGACCGGGGCGCAGCAACGCCGGGTCAAGAACGTCCGGGCGGTTGGTGGCGGCGATCAGGATCACGCCTTCGTTGGCTTCAAAACCATCCATTTCGACCAGCAACTGGTTCAGCGTCTGCTCGCGTTCGTCATTGCCGCCACCGAGACCGGCACCGCGATGACGACCGACCGCATCGATTTCGTCGATAAAGATGATGCAAGGTGCGTTCTTTTTGCCCTGCTCAAACATATCGCGGACCCGCGATGCGCCGACACCAACGAACATTTCGACAAAATCGGAACCGGAAATCGTGAAGAACGGGACATTGGCCTCACCGGCGACGGCGCGCGCGGTCAGGGTTTTACCGGTTCCCGGAGGGCCGACCAGCAGACAGCCTTTCGGAATCCGTCCACCGAGGCGCTGGAACTTCTGCGGGTCCTTGAGGAACTCAACGATTTCCTCAAGCTCCTGTTTGGCTTCATCAATCCCGGCGACATCGTCAAAGGTGATACGGCCCTGCTTTTCGGTCAGCAGCTTGGCCTTGGACTTGCCGAAGCCCATTGCTTTACCGCCGCCTGATTGCATCTGACGCATGAAGAAAATCCACACGCCGATCAGGAGCAGCATCGGGAACCACGAAATCAGAATGCCCCAAAGGGTCGGCGAGCCGTCATCGGTAGGTTCGGCGCGGATTTGCACACCTTTGTCCTTGAGGCGCTGCACCAGCTGCGGATCGTCAGGTGCATAGGTCTGGAAAGCCCCGCCCGACTGATATTGACCAGAAATCTGGTTGCCCTTGATCGTGACGCCTTTGACATCACCGTTTTCAACGCGGCTCAGAAAATCCGAAAACGCCATTTCGTTAACGCCCGGCCGCTGCGTCGTCCCCTGAAACAGGTTGAAAAGTGCCAGCACCAGCAAGCCGATAATAATCCAAAGGGCAATATTCTTACTGAAATTCACAGATTTTCTTCCTTTCGGTGGTGCCTTTTGCAGGCTTCCCGTACCAGAACCGGTGGTATTCCGGCTGTTTTAAGCGCTCACAACAATATACGTACCTTAGAAATAGTGCTTTTGCACGCTTACGCAACGGTAAATCCACCGCCAGACACAGGCATTGTCGGCTGAAAACGGATCGATACACCAATGTTTTCAAATGAACCCGGTTTCGGCACCGAAAACGCACCGGCCCAGCCGATCACCGGCAAGCCGGCCCGGGCGGCATCGGGCAATGACTTGAACCAGGTTGGCCGTGCATCTTCGGGCCATGACTTGTCGCATTTCGAAGACCAGGGCTGGATCGGTGTTCCGGCTGCCGACGCATCGGTTTTGATGATGAAACGATGATCCCAGCGGCTTGATCCATACACAAGCGATCCGGCTTCAGGCAGATTGCGGGCTTCGCGGTAGATGCCGATTGTGTCACCCTGCACCACAAATCGGGCGGAACCCAATGTTGCGCCCCGCCCTCCGGCAAGGGCAGAAGCCAGTCGTTCCAGCGAAGCGATCTGCAGCGAATACGTTCTGCCGCCGACCGTCATTGCGGTGCGACCGAGAATTCGGAGGCGAATTTCTTCATCGGCAATCTGTAGCTGGGCATCATCAAGCACGATAAAACCGGCCTGATCGAGAACCGCATGGCGGGCCAGCCAGGCCGAGGTATGGTTTTCCAGCGCCGCCCGCGCCCTGGCAAAGCGACGCGCCGCGCGAACGATCCCCATGACATCCGTACCGGATGATCGCATCTGCGCGCGTAACCGACTGCGTGCATATTTGGGATCAACGTTTGAAGGATCTTCCACCCAGTCAATATCCAGAGCGCGCAGCGTCGCCTGCAGACGCGCCTTGGGAAAGTCCAGCAACGGACGCAGCAACCGGCAGGCTGACAACTCACGGACAGATGCCATCGCCGCCAGCCCGTCCGGTCCGCTACCCCGGCCCAGCCGCATCAGGAAGGTTTCCGCCTGGTCATCAGCATGGTGAGCGACAAGAAGGTGCAGGACGCCTTTTTTACGGCACCATTGGTCCAACAGCGCGTAACGGGCCTGCCGAGCCGCCGTCATCACGCCGGATTTCGGTTTCCCGCCCACCCAGTCAAGGATATGCGCTTCAATACCAAGCCGGTTCAGACGCGCCGCCGTCAGCTCCGCTTCTTG
>JBBDOA010000129.1:0-15289 GCA_040877275.1 Rhodospirillales bacterium
AGTTCGAAAAGAGGATGCTCCAAATGCGACGAACTTCGGATTCGGGACACTAGCCCGGTCTGGACATTGCACCGCTGCAGGGGCTATATGCAGCCGGTAGCGGATATGTGCAGACTTGGATGAGGGCGACCCATGAGCGAACTGCAGAGCTTCGAGCAGACCACGGACGGAATCTGTGTGCAGGTGGCGTCGATGTATCTCGAACAGCAGTCTGATGCCGAGGAAAACCGATATGTCTGGGCTTATCAGGTCCGGATAATAAACCGCGGGCCGGTGCCGGTACAACTGCTGACGCGGCGCTGGCGCATCACTGATGGCCATGGGCATGCCCATGAAGTCATCGGTGACGGTGTTGTCGGCAACAAGCCGGTGCTGCAGCCGGGTGCCGATTATGAATATTCAAGCGGCACGCCGCTTTCCACCGCGACCGGTTTCATGACCGGCATTTTCCAGATGATTGACGGCCTGGGCCGGCGTTTCGCGGTACAGGTGCCGGCCTTTTCCCTTGATGGACCTGATTTCAAGGGTGCCGTTCATTGACTATTTTCTGACCCTTTCATCACTCAAGCCGGTGGCCATATTCTATGGGTGCGATGATACCCGGACATCTGGTATGCTCGTCTGTGGGCAGAGAAACAAGGAAACACCGTGACAGATCATAAACCGCTGAGCGTCATCGCCGGCAACCCGCATAAACATAATTCCCCGGCTCTGGACAAAGGCCCCGATATCGAGCGGCCCAGCCGTGAAGAGGCCGAGCAGGCCGTCAGAACCCTGATCCGCTGGGCCGGTGACGACCCGGCCCGCGAAGGTCTGCTCGAGACACCGGGCCGTGTGGTCCGGTCCTACGAGGAGTTTTACAAGGGCTACGATACCTGTCCGCGCACCTATCTTGAAAAGACCTTTGAAGAAACGGAAGGCTACGACGAGATCGTGCTGCTCAAGGATATCCGTCTGGAAAGCCATTGCGAACATCACATGGTGCCGTTTATCGGCAAGGTGCATGTCGGTTATCTGCCGAACCGCCGTGTGGTCGGTATTTCCAAGCTGGCCAGGGTTGTCGATGCCTACGCCAAACGCCTGCAGATTCAGGAAAAGCTGACGGCACAGATCGCCAATACCATTGACGAAGTGCTGGAACCCCGCGGCGTGGCGGTGATCGTCGAAGCGGCGCACCAGTGCATGACCATGCGTGGTGTTCACAAACCGGGGGTTGCGCTGGTGACCAGCCGGATGCTCGGCGCCTTCCGCGATGATCCGACGACGCGGCGGGAGTTTCTCTCGATGGTCAATTTTGAAGGCGGCAATTTCTCGTAACAGAGCCACACATCGTGTTGATTCCGGCGTTGGTGTATACTTGACCGGAGCGTTCCGGCACGATTGAGTAGTGATTAAACCCGTGCGGGCGGACGAGGACCGGAATACCCATGGATTTTCGACCGGTAATTTTCATCGTCGGCCTGCTGTTGGCGACCCTTGCCGTCGTCATGTGCCTGCCGGCTATCGCCGATTATTCCTATGGTCATCCGGACTGGCAGGTGTTTGCGGTGTCGGCCGGAACGACCTTTTTTGTCGGCGTGACGATGGCCCTGACAACGAAGGTGCGCGGCCTCAAGCTGACGATCCGTCATGCTTTTCTGATCACGACCATGAGCTGGGTGGCGATGACCCTGTTCGCGTCGCTGCCGTTCGCTTTTTCAGAACTGGACATGAGCTTCACCGACGCCATGTTCGAGGCCATGTCCGGGATCACCACGACCGGATCGACGGTGATCGTCGGGCTGGACCATGCGCCGCCCGGTTTGCTGCTGTGGCGCTCGTTGCTGCAGTGGCTGGGCGGCATCGGCATCATCGTCATGGGGATTGCCGTCCTGCCGATGCTGCAGGTTGGCGGCATGCAGCTTTTCCGCATGGAGAATTCCGACCGCTCAGACAAGGCAATGCCGCGCGCCGCCCAGATTGCGTCGGCCATCGGCGTCATCTATTTCGCCCTGACGATACTGTGGGCCCTGTTTTACTGGCTCGCCGGGATGGGTGGTTTTGATGCCATCGCCCATGCCATGACGACCATCGCCACCGGTGGCTTTTCAACGCACGACGCCTCAATCGCCTATTTCAATTCGGCCGCCATCGACTACATCGCCACCGCCGGCATGCTGGTCGGGGCCTTGCCGTTCATCCTTTATCTGCGCACCCTGCAGGGCGAAAGCTTGTCGCTGTTCCAGGACAGCCAGGTTAAGTGGTTTGTGACTTTTGTTTCTGGCGTCATTCTCGTTACCACCCTGTGGCTGGTGCTGGATGTCGGTGAAACGCCGTTCACGGCGATCCGGCTGGCCGCGTTCAATATCGTTTCGGTGATTACCGGCACCGGTTATGTCACCGATGATTTCAGCCTATGGGGCGCGTTCTCGCCGGTCATTTTTTTCTTCATCATGTTCATCGGCGGCTGCGCCGGGTCGACGACCTGCGGCATCAAGGTCTTTCGCTTTCAGGTCCTGTACGCTGCTGCCCGCACCCAGATCAGTCATCTGCTGCAACCGCATGGCGTGTTCATCCCCTACTTCAACAAGCGCCCGGTTTCCGAAGAAGTCATTATTTCGGTCCTGTCGTTCTTCTTTGTGTGGTTCTTCACCTTTGCGTTGCTGACCCTGGCGCTGAGCTTGCTCGGTCTTGATTTCATGACGGCCTTTTCCAGTGCCGCAACCTCTATCGCCAACGTTGGCCCGGCGCTCGGTCCGATTGCCGGCCCGGCGGGCAATTTTTCAACCTTTCCCGATGCCGCCAAATGGCTGATGTCGCTCGGCATGCTGATGGGGCGGTTGGAGCTTTTCACCGTGATCGTGTTGTTGAGCCGTGATTTCTGGAGACCATAATCCATGAATCCACTGACCAACATGATGCGGGGCTGGGCACAGAAGCGTTACCGCAAGGAAGCGCTGCAGATGCTCGAACATATCCGCAAGCTTGATAACGACGCCATGGGTCTGGTGCTGGCCATCGCCGCGCACCACCGCAATGCCCTGATGCGGGAGGGGGTTGATCTGCGTCATCTGACGGCGTTGTCCCGCGAGGCACCGATGTGTCAGCACGAGCTGGCCCAGGCCGTGAACGTACTGGCGAAAAAGAAACGCCAGCATGACGCGCTTGGCCTGCAGGTCTGGGTGCATTCACTGCGCGGCGTGGTCCATGCCGATGTCTATGGGGTCGGCCTCGACATCTGGCGGGAACTGAAGCGCGGCCTGCCGCATGTCGCCAAGGCGCGGACACTGGTCAGAAAGGAAACCGGCTTCGATCTGAATATCGCCATGGCCGGCGAGATTCCCGCTGAATACGCGGAAGAATATCCGTCCGAAGATTAATTCGGCTGATCAGCGAACAAAGTCAGCGAGATGCTTGCGGATTGATGCCGCCATCGCCGGATCAAAATCCTGCATCACCGCTTCCGTCAGATTGAACCAGGCCTGTTCGCGGACATTGATCGTCGCATCTTCGGCGACCGTCTGCGAACGGGAGATCTTGGCCTCGGCATAAGCTTCCGATACGCGCGGCACGCCTTCAAGGCGGACCGAAACGCTGACGTCGGCATCGTAGCGCTGTGACTGATCGTTGGTGAAAACGCCCTTCAGTCCCTTGGTTGTCGTAAGGTCAGCTTCAACCACACTGGCATTGCTGATAATGAATTTGGCAACGCCGGAAACACCGTTGGCGCGCAGCCGGTCGCGGGCCCAGTTACGCAGTGCTGTTTCAGGGGATGACGGCATCCGGTTCTCGATGTGTCTGGCGTTGTCCTGCGGCGTGTAGTTATCGACAATTTCAATACGGGCGACACCGAGCGTGATCGTCGGCAAATGAGAGAACGTCAGTTCCGGGTATTGCGGCGCGGGGGGTGAGGCGCAGCCGAAAAGCACTGCGGTCGGCATGATGCAGACGAGGGCCAGGACGAAACGGCGGATCGGGCGGGGCGATTGCATGGAAAATCTCCGGTTGGGAATACGCTTATTCGGGGGTTTCGGCATAGAGGGCGTCCAGACGCGGCCCGTCATAGATGTAGTCGGTTCGGCAGAACTCGCAAGTGACGGTAATTAGACCATCTTCCGCCATCTCATCGATTTCGGCACGCGGAAACGACATCAGGGTGCGGCTGACACGGTCTTCCGAACAGCGACACTGATTGCGGAGCAGACGCTGATCGAACAGCCGGACGCCGTCTTCGTGATATAAACGATACAGAATCTGTGCGGCACTCAGGCTGTCATCAAGCAGCTCGGCCGGTGTGATTGAGCTCATCAGCACCACGGCCCGCCGCCAGTCCTCGTCTTCCTTGTCGCCGTCACCGGCGCTGGGCAGCCGCTGCACCATCAGGCCGGCGGCTCTGGGTGTGCCGTCCCCGGTGCCGGGCGCAGCCGTGATGGCAATCGCGGTTTCCAGTTGTTCGGACTGGCGAAAATAGTTCTGTGCACATTCGGCAAGGCTGGCACCGGTCAGTTCCGTGATGCCCTGATAGCGATTCGTATCCGGTCCCTGATCGACGGTAAAGGCCATGTGACCGGCACCGATCACCTGCGGGATCGAATTGCCGGCGATGGCAGTGCCGTCAACGCCTTCCCTGATTTTGGCATAGGCGCGCATGGCGCCGTCGGACGTGATGTCGGCCATGATCAGGCTGACCGGGCCGTCACCCTGCACCTGCAGGGTGAAGACACCCTCGTACTTGAGCGCGCTGGCCAGCACGGCGGCAAGGATCATGGTCTCGCCGATCAGTTGCGCCAGCGGTGCGGGATAGCCATGCGCGCTGACGGCATCGGCAAAGGCCTGATTGAGGCGGACCAGACGACCGCGGATATTCAAATCCTCGATCTGAAAGGTCTGGACGAAATCGCCGAACGCGCCGGCTTCAGAAGTTTTGGTCAAGTTTTGGTCCATAAGGTTCGGTAATGATAGCCGTATACGCCCTGAAAGCCCAGCCGTTGATACAGTCGCCGGGCCGCTGCGTTGCTGTCTTCGACCTGCAGGTAGAGACCGATCGCGCCCTGGTCAACCGCCCATGTGGCCAAAGCCCCGATCAACTGGCGCCCAAAACCCCGGTTGCGGTGTTCGGGGCGGGTCTGCATACCGAAGATGCCGAGCCAGCCCCCGGCCATGACGCCAAGCCCGATGGCCAGCGGTTGTCCGTCCGGAGCTGGCAGCGTGGCAAATGCGGCCTGCTCTCTGGCGCGGGCGACGATGGCCCGGGCATCCCGTGCATAACCTTCCCGGTAGAGATCCCACCAGTCATCGGACGCTTCCGTCTTGATGCTGACCGCATCCGGTTTGGCGGCATGGCCGGCGATGACCGGTGCCGGTGCTATCTGAATGGTGACGGCGGCTTCGCGTTCATAACCGCGCCCGGCCAGTATCCGGTCCAGCCCTGCCGGCTCGGCGGCCGGAGAAATCTGCAGGCGGGGCGGCAAGCCGTGCACCTTGTAAAACGCCTCGGCGGCATGGATTTGCGCGTCGACGGATACGGCCCCGGATGTCAGCGGAAACGGGGCCACGGAATTGGCGCGCCGGCTGACGCCGTTTGCGAAGCGGAACAGCCAGCCATTGTGATCTTCATTGTATGTTGCCGGCCATGCAGCGACGGCGAGACGGTCGAGGGCCTGAATATCCGCCGTTGCCAGCGGCTCGGTACTGAATACGCCCGGATCCGGACCCTCGAGAGGATGATTTAGGAAAGACACCACGACAAAATGGCTTTCTGCACATGCAGGCGGTTTTCGGCTTCATCCCAAACCACCGATTGCGGTCCGTCGATGACCGACGCCGTCACTTCGTCGCCGCGATGCGCCGGCAGGCAGTGCATGAACAGTGCGTCCTTGGCCGCCAGGCGCATCAGCGCATCGTCGACCCGGTACGGCACCAGCATGTTATGGCGGGTGCCGGCGTCCTTGTCGCCCATCGACACCCAGGTATCGGTGATCACCAGATCGGCACCCCTGGCCACTTCGGCCGGGTCTTCGCTGAGCACGACGCGGGCCCCCTGATCGGCGGCCCAGTCCAGCACAGCGGCATCGGGTTTCAGCTCGGCCGGTGTCGCGATCCGCATTTCGAAATCGAATTTTGCGGCGGCATGGAGCCAACTGGCGACGACATTGTTGCCGTCACCGGTCCATGCCACGGTCCGGCCCTTGATCGGGCCGCGGTGTTCCTCGAAGGTCATGATGTCGGCCATGATCTGGCAAGGGTGCGAATTGTCGGTCAGACCGTTGATCACCGGCACCGTCGCATAGGCCTCAAGCTCGGTCAGCTTGTTCGGATCATCGGTCCTGATCATGATCGCATCGGCATAGCGCGACAGCACGCGCGCCGTGTCGGCAACAGTTTCGCCGCGTCCCAGTTGTGACTGTTCGTCGGTCAGCAGCACTGCATGACCGCCCAGTTCCTTCATGCCGACCTCGAACGAAACCCGGGTTCGGGTCGACGGCTTCTCGAAGATCATGACCAGCGTCTTGCCGGCCAGCGGCTGTGACCGCTCACCGGCCAGTCGCTGTTGTTTCAGCGTCCGACCGAGATCGAGAATCGTCCGCAGCGTATCGCCGTCCAGGCGGTCGATATCGAGGAAGTGTCTGGGTGTTGCCATGTCAGGTCTCGTTCGTTGCCAGATCCCGGCACGTCTGATCGATGATTTCAAGCGCTTCGCTGACGTTCTCGGACGTGATCGTCAGCGGCGGCACGAACCGCACGACGTTGTCGCCGGCCGGGACACTGAGCAAACCGTTCTGCATCAGTTTTGTAACCAGGTCAGAATTGGTGATCTTGCACTTGAGACCCAGCATCAGACCGGTGCCGCGGGCATCTTCGAACAGCGCCGGATAGCGTTGGACGAGGTCTTCGAGGCCGGTTCTGAACTGACTGGCGCGTTTCTGGACGTTGTCCATGAACCCCGGGGCCAGCACGACATCAAGCACCGCATTGCCGGCCGCCATCGCCAGCGGATTGCCGCCGTAAGTGGAGCCGTGCGAGCCGGCAGTCATGGTTTCGGCAACTCTGGCTGACGCCATCGTCGCACCGAGCGGAAAGCCGCCGCCGATGCCCTTGGCGGTGGCCAGAATGTCCGGTGCGATGCCGGTCCATTCATAGGCGAACAGCTTGCCGGTCCGCCCGACACCCGATTGTACTTCATCGAACATCAACAGCATACCGAACTCGTCGGCGATGGCACGCAGCGCCTGCAGGTATGCCTTGCTCATCGGCCGGATGCCGCCTTCGCCCTGAACCGGCTCGACGAGGATGCCGGCGGTCTCGGGTCCGATGGCTGCTTTCAACTCGTTCAGATTGTCAAAGGCAACCTGATCGAAGCCGTCAACTTCCGGGCCGAAACCCTTCAGATGCTTTTCCTGCTTGCCGGCCGACAGCATCGCCAGCGAGCGACCGTGAAAGGCGCCCTGCACGGTGATCACCCGATACCGCTCGGGGTGCTCATTGGCCCACTGATAGCGCCGCATCATCTTGACGCCCATCTCGACCGCTTCGTTGCCGGAGTTGTTGAAGAAAACGGCATCGGCAAAGGTGTTGGCGACAAGCCGTTCGGCCAGCCGCTGCTGCCCCGGAATATGATACAGGTTCGACGTATGCATCAGCTTGCCGGCCTGCTCGCGGATGGCTTCGACCAGATGCGGATGGCAATGGCCAAGGCTGGCGACGGCGATTCCGGCCCCGAAATCAAGGAAGCGTCGGTTTTCGGTATCCCACAGCACGGCACCTTCACCGTGATCGAAGGTGAAATCGTAACGGGCGTATGTGGGCATAATCGCCGGTATCATGACCGTTGCTCCATGGCTGGGGTCAGGGAAAGCGGAGGAGTATCAAGATGCCACCCGCGGCTGTCAACAAGACGTTGCGGAAGTATCGGGATTGGGGTCCTGACCCTGGGGTGAGGGCCAAAATTTCGGGTCGCGGTTTTGCAGTGTGCGTTTCTCAGCCCCTGATGCGAGGATGAGGGGGCTAACCCCGAATAAATCGAAACCCGGTGAACCGCTTCCGCATGGCACTGGATTCTGCCGCCACCGCCGCCGGATCGTTCGTGCTCAACGCCCGGTGGATCAGCCCGGCCAGATGCGGCATGTCATCGACGGTCATGCCGATGCGCGCGATTTCCGGCGTGCCGATCCTGAGGCCGTTGACATCGCCCTTGATCCCGGCAATCGGCAGGCCGATGCCGCAGCTCAGGATATTGGCCTGTCGCAACCTCTTTGCAGCATGCTGACCACCGCCGAACGGTGCCGCTTCGATGGCGAACTGATGCGAGCTGGTGAAGCCTCTGGGCGCGGCAAAAACCGGCAGGCCAAGCGCATCAAGCTCCGCCGCCAGCCGCTGCGCCAGCGCGCACATTTCAGCCGCATAGGCTTCACCAAACAGCCGCCAGTCAAGCAGGGTGATGGCCAGCGCTGCCGATTTGGCGACGTCGAAATTGGCGGTCAGGCCGGGGTAGGCAATTTTGTCGAGGCGTTCAGCCAGGGTGGCGTCATTGGTGACGATCAGTCCGCCGGCCGGCCCGCCGAGACTTTTATAGGTGCTCATGGTCATGAGGTCGGCACCTTCATTGAGCGGGTTGGCCCACGCCTTGCCGGCGATCATGCCGCACAGGTGCGCTGCGTCGAACAGCACCCGGGCACCGACGCTGTCGGCGATAGCGCGGACTTTTTCGACCGGATGGGCGAACAGGTTAAGGCTGCCGCCGATGGTGATGAGAACGGGTCTGACCTCGCGGGCGAGCCGCTCCAGAGCCTCGACATCGACCGTGTAGCCGTCGGCCAGCACCGGCGCCGGGTGGATGGTGACGCCGTAAAGACCGGCACAGCCATCGGCGTGATGGGTGACATGACCGCCGATACTGGACGGCGGCGCGATGATGGCGTCGCCGGGTCTGGTTGTTGCCATGAACGCATAGAGGTTCGACAGCGCGCCGGAAGCGACGCGGATTTCGGCATACTTCGCCTGAAATATCTCGGCCGCCAGCTCGGCGCAGATGACCTCGATTTTCTCGATCGCCTCCAGACCCATTTCGTACTTGTCGCCGGGATAGCCGAGCGACGGCCTTGATCCCAGACCGGATGCCAGGGCGGCTTCGGCTTTCGGGTTCATGATGTTGGTGGCGGGGTTGAGATTGATGCAATCGCGCTCGTGAATGTGCCGGTTCTCGGCGATCAGATCGCCAATCCGGCCATGCACGGTATCGGCATCGGCGGTAGCGGTGTCGGCGGCGATCTGCTGAATATACGCCTCGCAGTCGACAGGAACCCAGGGGCGGGGCGCCAGATTGGTCATGGAGTGTTTCCCTGTTGATGGACGCGTTCAGTTCATTTTGTAGCGGTATTCAGCCGTTTTCGTAAGGGACTTTGCAAGTTTTTGGCATTGAAAATACCGGTTCAGGTGTGATTGCGGTCATTGTTGCAACTAATTCGCATGTTTATCATGTATGACCTTAGAGGTAAGGGATCGTGCATGGACCTGTTTTTCAAGTTGGTAACATTGTTTGCACTGTTTTTCGGCATAGGCGGTCTGGTCTATGCGACCGAGGTATCAAAGCGTTGTCAGTTGATGATTGAAGAGCGCATGACAAACGCCGAAGCCGATCTGGCACGACAGATCAGAAAGCAGGATATCCTGATCGAAGGGGCGTTGCAGGGATTGCGCCGGACGGTCATCAGCCTTGAGGAATCCGAACTCGCCCAGACCCGGGAAATCAATATCCTCAGAAAAGTTCTTGAGCCGATGGCCAGGGAATTCGAAGAGGCGCAGGAACAGAAACAGAAGAAAATCGCCGCCAACAGACGCTGATCAGGGCTTCAGTTTATAGCCGGTGCGGAACATCCAGGTGCAGACGCACCACAATACGCCATTTGTCAGCGCCATGACGACGATGCCGACCCGGGTGTCGATATCGGCATGGCCGATAAAGCCCGAGCGAAAACCGTCGATCATATAAAAAAACGGGTTCAGGTGCGCCAGCATCTGCCCGGTTTCGGGTAACCGATCTATTGAATAAAAAGTGCCGGACAGAAAGGCCAGCGGTGTGACGATGAAGTTGGTCACTGCGGCCATGTGATCGAACTTGTCGGCCCAGATGCCGGCAATGATCCCGAACAGCGACAGCATCAGCGACGCCATCAGCGCGTGATAGGCGATCAGCCAGATATTGTTGAGCGACAGGCCGACGATAGCGGTCATCGCCAAAGCCACAGATATGCCAACAAAGACGCCCCGGGTGACGCCACCGAAGGCGATCCCCATGACCAGTTCGTGCGGTGAAAACGGCGGCATCAGGGTGTCGACGATATTGCCCTGAACCTTGGCGATCATGATGCTGCTCGATGTGTTGGCAAAGGCGTTCTGCGTGATTGCCATCATAATCAGTCCGGGTGCCAGAAACGTGGTGAAAGACACGCCATGGATATCCGGGCGGAACTGGCCAAGCGCCAGCGTGAACACCGCCAGAAACAGCAGCGTTGTGACAACCGGGGCCAGCAGGGTCTGTGTATAGACCTTCATGAAGCGCCGGACTTCGCGCAGATAAAGTGTCCATAGTCCAATCGCGTTGGAGGTCGGCGGTTGCTGCATGTGGTTATTCTCGACCTGGATGTTCGACATTTTTGTGCGTTATCGTTGATGGACTATATAATGAGTGATGACGCCTAAAACCAGACATTGCCTGAATGAGGCCGATACGGGACAGCGAGAGATGCCGGAATGTGCCAATTATGAATGATGGCGACGACGACGATCAGAAAGCGGGCAAGTCGAAGAAGCGCCGGCGGGGGCCCAGGAAGGCGACCCGGCAGTATCTGGAGAATTCGGCGGCGCATTATCTCGGCCGCTTTGCCGCCTCGAAGGCGCATCTCCGCCAGCTGATGATGCAGAAGGTCAAACGCTCTGAAAGCAAGCACGGCACCGACCCGGTTGAGGGAGCCGGGTTTGTCGACGAGATCATCGCCAAGTTCGAGCGGCTGGGATTTCTCAACGATACCACTTATGCCGAAATGATGGCGCGCTCGTTGCACGGCAAGGGCACGCCGCTGCGGGGCATCCGCTATAAACTTGCCGGCAAGGGGATCGGCGAGGACGATGTGGACAAGGCGCTGACGGCACTGGAAGACGAGGTCCGTTCCAGCGATCTTGATCTGTCGGCAGCCCTGGTGCTGGCCCGACGCCGCCGTCTCGGTCCGTTTCTGTCCGATGATCGCACGGTCCGCGACGCCCGGCGGGACAAGGACATGGCGGTCATGGCCAGAGCCGGATTTTCATACGATGTCGTTTTGCAGGTGCTGGAGGCGGACAGCGTCGAGGAACTGGAACTGGCGGTCTATGGCAGCTGAAGCTCAGTTCTGAAGCGGCTCTTTTGGGCTTGCAGGATCGGCCGCCTTGTCCGTTCCATCCGTTGCCTCGACCATCGGTTCCGAATGCGGATCAAGGGCGGCGGCCAGCAGTGACGATCCCGGCGTCGGCACAAAGCTGGTTTTGTCCTCGCTCAACGGTGCCGCGCGCCGGGTCATCCGCCACAGGGCATAGCAGCCGACCAGAAAGAATACCCCGCCGATGTAATAGAACAGGCCGGCAGCGCCGATCTGGTTCATGATCTGCCCGGCCAGCAACGGGCCGGCAATGGCCCCGGCACCATAGGTCAGAAGCAGGGTGCCGCTGACCACGACACGCTCATCGGCTTCGACGTAATCGTTGGCGTGCGACACGGTAACGGCATAGATCGGGAACGTCGCGGCACCGAAGATGATGGCCATATACAAAAGCAATTCAGGTTTGATGCCGCCACCAAATGCGACAAGGGTCGAGATACCGGCACCGCAAAAGGCGGCGATGGTCAGCACCACGCGGCGGTCGAAATGATCCGACAGCCAGCCCATAGGCCACTGCATCAGGCCGCCGCCGAGAATGCACAGTGTCATGAACAGTGCAACGCCATTGATGTCGAGGCCGACCCGGCCTGCGAATACCGGCGCCAGACCCCAGAAGGCACCCATCGCCAGCCCGTATGACAGACAGCCGATGAAGCCCAGCGGTGAGATCGTGAACAGTTTGCGGATCGGCAACGGTTTTGGTTTCTGGGGAACGGGTGCAACCGTACGGGTGACGGAGACCGGAATAATGGCGATGGAAACCAGAATCGAGACGATACAGAACAACACGTACCCCAACGGGTCGGCGAGCGAGATCAGCAACTGCCCGACCGTCAGCGACATCAGATTGACGATCATGTAGGCGGACAGGACCTGTCCACGGGTTTCGTTGGTGGCACGTTCGTTCAGCCAGCTTTCGATGACCATGTAGATGCCGGCGAAACAGAACCCCGATATGGCGCGAAAGATCGTCCAGGCGACGGGATCAATGATGATGATGTGGCCAAGCGCTGCCGCCGAAGCCAGCGAGGCCAGCGCGGTAAAACCCCGGATATGGCCGGCCCTTTCGATCAGATAGGCGGTGACCAGAGTGCCGACGACAAAGCCGAAAAAATATCCCGATGCCATGATGCCGATAGCATCGGCGCTAAAGCTTTCGCCGGACGCGCGGACGGCGATCAGCGTGCCTTGCAGGCTGTTGCCGACCAGCAGCATCGACATGCCCATCAGCAGCGATGAAATCGACAAAATCTGCGTGCGGACGCTATCCACGCGGCTCTCCCCTTTCGGCCAGGTGTGCGCTATTCTAGACTTAAGTCCGGCTGACGCCACCCTGGTGGAAAAATAAAGTGTGGAGTGCGTAATGAGCGAACAAGACGGATTGATCGGGGCCTGTTTTCTTGACGGCAAGGGAGGCGGCAGAGAAATAGACTGGCCGACCCTGGAACGGGGGGATGCAGCCGACGACGACTTATGGGTGCATCTGGACCGTAACGGCGAAAAAACCGAAGACTGGCTCAGGAGCAAAAGCGGCCTTGGCCCGTTGCAAATTGATGCCCTGCTGGCCGACGAAACACGGCCCCGTGTCGCCTTCATGCATGACGGTATTCTGATGACCCTGCGCGGCGTCAATCTCAACCCGGGGGCTGATCCGGAGGATATGGTCAGTCTCAGAATCTGGGTTGACGAAAAGCGGATCATCACGGTTCGGCTGCGCAAACTGATGGCCGTCAGCGATGTCCGTGAAAGGATCACTGTCGGCAACGGCCCGGTCAGCACCAGTGATGCCTTGCGGATGCTGGCGGTCGGTCTGGTGCAGCGCATGAACCCGGTGATTGAGGAAATGAACGACGACATCGACGCGCTGGAAAATGACATGGTGGAGAATCCGGGGGCGACGGCGGATATCCGCCATCGTCTCAAGGACCTGCGCCGGGAGGCGATCACGTTGCGCCGCTATCTTGCGCCGCAGCGTGAAGCGGTGGCCAGGGTTCACAGTGAAGCGATCGCCTGGATGCCGGTCGATCATCGGCTGGCGTTCCGCGAATGCGCCGATCAGGTTGCCCGGATCGTCGAAGACCTGGATGCGATGCGCGAACGCGCTGCGGTTATCCAGGACGAGTTGACCAACCGGGCTGCCGAGCACATGAACCGTAACATGTATACCCTGAGCGTGGTGGCGGCGCTGATGCTGCCCCTAGGTGTGATTACCGGGATGCTGGGCATGAATGTCGGCGGGCTGCCGCTGGCCGAAAGCAAGGAGGGGTTTGCGCTGGTCATGGTTTTCCTGGGTGCTGTGGTCGCAACGCAGATATGGATCTTCAAGCGGCTGAAGTGGATTTAGCGGTGCCATTTGAAAATCGCCGCCAACTCGGCTATGCCTCCAGCACCCTGCCAAAATCACGGACCGGAGTTATGCATTGAACACCGATGATCTGAGAAAATTCTGGGACCTGACGGTCGATGTCTGGATGAACGGTATCGGTGGCGTCGATATTGGCCGGACCGTCAATGCGCTGCTGATCCTGTTCGCATTCTTCGTGCTGCGCGGCCTGATCGCCAGATTTCTGATCGGCTGGCTCAGAAACATGGCGAAAAGCACGAAATGGAAAATCGATGATGCCATTGTCGATGCCATCGCCCCGCCGTTGCGGGCGATCCCGGTTGTCTTCGGTATTTTTGTCGCCACCAACTACATGCAGTTTCATGGCGTCGTCGACGAGATCGCCGAAAATGTTACCCGTTCGCTGATTTCGATGGTTATTTTCTGGGCCATGCTGCGGGCACTGGCACCGTTTTCCAGGGCCTTCAGTAAACTCGAAGCGCTGCTCAGCCACGAATTGATCGAATGGATCATGAAGGCGATCAAGGTTGCTGTGGTGCTGGTCGGGGCGGCGACCATCCTGCAGATCTGGGGCATACAGATCGGCCCGATCATCGCCGGTGCCGGCCTGTTCGGGGTCGCCGTGGCGCTCGGGGCACAGGATCTGTTCAAGAACCTGATCGCCGGCATCCTGATTCTCGGCGAGAAACGGTTTCGTAAGGGCGACTGGATCCACGTCGAAGGCGTCGTCGAAGGCACCGTCGAGGCGATCGGTTTCAGATCGACCATGGTGCGCCGTTTCGACAAGGCCCCTGTGATGGTGCCGAATGCGCAACTGTCGGATACGGCAGTGACCAATTTCTCGGACATGACCTACCGGCGCATCTACTGGCATATCGGCGTTGAATACCGGACCAGCATCGACCAGTTGCGCGAGATACGTGACAACATCGCGGCCTACATCGAAGGCAACGACGATTTCGTCAAGGCGAGCGAGGCCAGCACGTTTGTCCGGATTGACCGCTTCAACGATTCCTCGATTGATATTCTGGTGTATTGTTTCACCTATACGAAGGTGTGGGGCGAGTGGCTCGAAAAGAGGGAAAAGCTGGCCTACCGGATCATGGAAATCGTCGATGCGGCGGGGACCGGTTTCGCCTTCCCGTCGACATCGATCTATGTCGAAAGCCTGCCTCAGGACCGGCCGGAGCCGTTCGTGCCGCCTGAAAGTTCACCTGCAAACACATCTGCAAACACACCTGCAAACCCGGAAACCTGAAATTGAAATTGTCGGAGCCTGTTCATGACCGTGACGATCTATCACAATCCGAGATGTTCAAAATCACGCCAGACCCTTGCCATCCTTGAAGAGAAAAAGGCCGATCTGAAGATCGTCGAATATCTGACAATGCCGCCTTCAAAAGCGGAACTGAAACGCATTCTCGGCATGTTGGGCATGAAAGCTGTAGACATCATCCGCAAAAAAGAAGCCAGGGACGCCGGTCTTGATATTGCGCAGATGAGCGAGGCGGCGGTGCTCGAGTCGATGGTCAGCCACCCGATCATCATCTAGCGG
>JBBDOA010000130.1:0-15264 GCA_040877275.1 Rhodospirillales bacterium
GTATACGGATAAATACCGAGGAGAAGGGACGCGCATAAACCCCTCTCCCGACGGGAGAGGGAGGGGCCCGCGAACATCGTGAGTGGGAGGGTGAGGGGCCCGTTCCGGTTTGCCAGCCAGCCCCTCACCGGCTCGCTGCGCTCACCACCTCTCCCCGAGGAGAGGATTGGGTTGCGCAACCCCTCCCGACGGGAGAGGGGCTGTTTTCGCTGGCCGTGTCGCTCTCCCCGGTTAGTATGACTAACAGAACCCGGGGTCCATGCCCTGTGCGCAACCCATCCGGAAAGGGCCACCATGTCACTGATCGCGCTGACGGCAATTTTTCTTGGCGCTGCCGTTATTGCCGTGCCGCTGTCAAAGCGCCTCGGGCTGGGCTCGGTGCTTGGTTATCTGGCCGCCGGTGCGGTGATCGGCCCGTGGGGGCTGGGTCTGGTCAGCGATGTCGAGAGCATCCTGCATTTCGGTGAGTTCGGCGTCGTCCTGCTGCTGTTTCTGATCGGCCTTGAATTGCAGCCGTCGCGTCTGTGGACCATGCGGCGACCGGTGTTCGGGCTGGGCGGCGCGCAGGTTGTGCTGAGCACGGTGATCATTGCCGGGGCCGCCTATCTGCTGGGCGTTCCCTGGCAGGGGTCGCTCGCCATCGGCCTTTCCCTGTCGTTGTCGTCAACGGCGTTTGCCCTGCAGATCATGGCGGAAAAGGGTCATCTGACCAGCCGCTACGGCCGTAGTGCGTTTTCGATGCTGTTGTTTCAGGACATCGTTGCGATCCCGATCATCGCCCTGGTGCCATTGCTGGGCGGCGGCAAGGACATGAGCGGATCGGACATCTGGATCGACGGACTGACCATCGCTGCGGTGATCGCCGCAGTGGTCATCGTCGGCCGCTATGTGCTCAGGTTCGTGCTGACCCGGATCGCCGAAACGGGCCTGCGTGAAATCTTCACCGCCTTCGGCCTGTTGATGGTGGTCGGCACGGCGCTGTTGATGCAGTCGGTCGGCCTGTCGATGGCGCTGGGCGCGTTCCTTGCCGGCGTGTTGCTGGCCGACAGTGAATTCCGCCACGCCCTCGAAGCGGATATCGAGCCGTTCAAGGGGCTGCTTCTGGGCCTGTTCTTCATTGCCGTCGGCATGTCGGTCAATTTCGGTCTGCTGGCGACCCAGTTCATGATCGTGATCGCGCTGGTGGTGGGCCTGGTTGCGGTCAAGGCTGCGGTGTTGTGGGGGCTTGGCGGGCGCATCGGACTGCAAGGTGCGGCCCGGCGCAATCTTGCCATCGCCATTTCACAGGGTGGTGAGTTTGCCTTCGTCATTCTGGGGATCGCCGTCGGCGCTGGCGCACTGGCCCAGGGCTATGCGGATCTGGCGATCCTTGTCGTCACCCTGTCGATGGCGACCACGCCGTTGCTGTATCTGGCATCGGGCCGTCTGTTCAGTGTGCCGGCGCAGCCGGTCCCCGAAGAGGCGCTGCCTGCCGAGAACGAGCATCCGGTGATCATCGCCGGGTTCGGCCGTTTCGGGCAGATCATCGGCCGTATGCTGAGGGCCAAGCGGATCGGTTTCACGGCGCTGGAGCTGGACCCCAACCAGATCAACTTCGTCGCCCGCTACGGCAACAAGATCTATTACGGGGATTCGACGCGTTTCGACGTCTTGCATGCCGCCGGCGCTGCCGAGGCCAAGGTTCTGGTGCTGGCTGTCGACGATCCAGAACAGTCGGTCCGCACCGCCGAGCTGGTTCGCAGGCGCTTCCCCAACCTGACCGTGATTGCCCGCGCCCGCGACCGCCAGCACGCCTACAAGCTGATGGAGCAGGGCGTCAGCCACGTCATCCGCGAGACGTTCCATTCCGGCATCGAGGCCGGGCGGCTGACGTTCGAGAACATCGGCGTTGCGGCGAAGGAGGCCAGACACATTGCCGAGTTGTTCCGCGATCATGACGAACGCCGGCTCAAGAACCAGTTCGGCCAGCACGGTGACGAGGCGGCGTTTCAGGCGTCGGCCCGGGCCTGGGCCAGCGAACTTGAGGAAATCTTCGCCGATGATGCGCTCTCGGACAAGCCGGATACCGATGAGCCGAAAAAGGGGTGACGGGATGTATGCAAATGTTCGTCATCCTGAACCACATCCGTCACCCTGAACGTGATTCACTGCCCATGCCTTCACATGCTAGACGTGCCGCCCGCTGCGCGCACGAGACGCGGCTGCGCCGCTCCTCAGCATGAGGTCTAGTTTTTTATCCCTCATCCTGAGGAGCGAAGCGTCTCGAAGGATAGGCCCCAAATCTAGTTTGGGTGACGGGATGGCCCTTAACAGACGTCATTCCGACGCACGCCGGAATCCAGAGCGGCTGACACGACCGGACACGCAGAGACATTACAGTTCGATGCGCCGGCCTTCGGCATCGGAACGATACACCGCGTCGACGATTGCCAGATTGGCGAGATAGGCCGAAGCGCTGTTGAGCGGCGTCTCGCCGGCGGCCAGGGCTTCCAGCACATGCCGGTTAAGACGATACACACAGTCACCGCCGTAGCCGTTGTCGTGCCAGTCGTAGGCAACCGGGGTTTCGTCGTTGCTGCCGTGGCGGCGTTGAAACAGGCCGGCGTCGCCGTCGAGCCTGAGGCACCGGTCCGCCCCCTCGACCAGCATCTCACCCATGACCAGACGGCGGTTCTGTGCGGCATGATCGACCAGCCGGTTGCCGTCGATCACGGCACGCCTGCCGCCCTTGAAGCCGAGCACGACGATTCCGGCATCCTCACCGGCAATCACCGGATTGAGCTTCCTGAGATCGGCCATGACCCACTCGGCCTCGCCGAACAGGGCGCGGAAGACGTCGATCAGATGGACCAGCGTTTCATGCACCAGAAGGCGCGGCATCTGCTGAAAATACGGTTGCCGGTCGAGATAGGCATCGGCCCCCTGTCCGTCGCCCGGCCGCAGCCTGAACGTGCCCTGATAGACCGTGCCGAGCATCCCCGCGTCGATGATGTTTTTGATCTCGGTGTACCACGGCTGAAAGCGAAAATTCTCATGCACGATCAGCGGCACGCCGGTCTCTGCGGCCCATGCCGCCGCCTTGCGGGCATCCTCAAGCCCGCCGCAGAACGGCTTCTGGCAGATAGTCGCGATACCACGCCCGAGCGCTGCTTCGATGAACCCCGGGTGTGTTGGCGGCGGCGTGACGATATCGACCAGTTCGGGTTTGGTCGCATCCAGCATCCGGGCAAAATCATCAAACACCCGGCAGCCCGGAAAACGCTGGGCGATTTCTTCGGCTGACCCCTGATCCAGGGAACATATCCCCGCGACCTCGACATCAAGCCTGGACCACGCCTCGAAATGGAAACGGCTGAAAAAACCGCTGCCGGCGACGGCTATGCGCATGCTCATGTATTGGCGATCCGGGCCAGTTGGCGATCCTGCAGCCGGGCGCACAGCAGTTGCGCCATGATCGCCCCGACCAGCGCCATGAACATATCCGACTGGGTGTCGAACGGATCGCCCTGGGTGCCCAGAAACGCCTCGGCATCCTGATCCATCATCACCGCCGCCCACCATTCGATCATCTCGTAGAAGGCCGAGAAGGCGAGCGGCACGCAGACCGCGAGCGTGAACAGCATCCGGCCCGGCCTCAAGGGTGTGTTGCGCAACAGGATCTCGCGAGTCAGCAGCGCCGGCACGAAGCCCTGCGCCAGATGGCCGATGCGGTCATAGGGGTTGCGGGCAAAATCGAACACATCCTGCAGATAAAACCCGAGCGGCACTTCGGCATAGGTATAATGCCCGCCCATGATCAGGATCAGCCCGTGCATAAAGGCCGACCACAGCACAATGCGGCTGAGCGGAAATCCCTCGCGGCTGAACCACAGCAGCGGTACCGCAATCATGACCGGCAGCACCTCCATGAACCACGTCATATAATCCTTCGGCCCGAACGCCGAGAGAACCAGCGCAGCCCCCCAGCCGATAATAATAAAGAGCTCGTCGCGTCTGGCCTGCATTGTCATCCTGCCTTTTCCATCCGTGCAGTATACGCATCCGGGCTGCGGTGTGGAAATCGCCACATCACCGAAAACGCATAATGTTTGACGTTCGCAGCACCAACCCCTTATGAAGCCCCTGCAAACACGCAAAGATCGGGGTTTATGCCGTGCAGGACAAAGCGCACACATCAGAAGTGGACATGATCGTCCGCACGCTGCGCGAGAAATTCGTCGTCAGTGCGGGCAACAAGCTCGATGAAATGGATCGCCTGATTGCCGGCATCAACAGCCACAACGGCTGCATCAGAAACCATGCCTGCGAGATCAGGGAAACGGCGCATGCGTTAAAAGGCACGGCCGGCAGTCTCGGCTTCATGTCGATCACCCGGATCGCCGAGGTGTTTGAAGAATTTCTTGCCGCTTCCGAGCACACCGGCACACTGTCGGCAGTCGACACCCGCCGCTATTTCGACGCCATGCGGGCCATCATAGCCAACGGCGATGAGCCTGAAGAAAACGAAATCATCAGTATACTCAAAGCGCTGCCATCCGCTGCCGATACGCCCGTCGGCTGATCGCCATGCCGTTAAGTATCCGGACCTTGACGCCTGAAAGCGGTCTGCACGACCATATCAGTGATCTGGCCCGGCTCAGGGTCCGGGTTTTCCGCGACTGGCCGTATCTGTACGACGGTGACGAAGCGCAGGAGCGGGATTACCTGCAGCACTTCACCCGCTCCGATGGTGCGGTCTGCATCGCCGCCTTCGACGGCGCGACGATGGTCGGCGCCTCGACCGGGATGCCGCTGGCGGGCGAGCACGAACCGATCAAGGCACCGTTCGTTGCCGCCGCAATCAACCTTGATGACATCTTCTATTGTGCCGAATCGGTGTTGCTGCCCGCGTGGCGCGGGCAGGGTCTGTACCGGCAGTTTTTTGAAGGCCGCGAAGCCCACGCGCGACAGCTTGGCGGTTTCAGAACAATAGCCTTTTGCGGCGTCGTCAGACCCGACGATCACCCGCTGAAGCCTGCCGATGCCGAGCCGCTCGATGCGGTGTGGCGGCATTTCGGCTATACCCCTGAGCCTGCACTGGTCTGTAGCTTCTCGTGGAAGGATGTTGATCAGGACGAGCAGACGGAAAAGCCGCTGAAATTCTGGCTGAAAATGCTGTAGCGCCCCTCATCCTGAGGAGCGAGCATAAGTGAGCGTCTCGTGCGCGCAGCGGGCGGCACGCCTTGCATGTGAACATGGATCGCGTTCAGGGTGACAATGCAATCTTTAACAGTTGTCATTCCGGCGCACGCCGGAATCCAAGGCGCCGGGCACGGCCTTGTCCCTGCGAGATACGGCTGTGTATCACTGGACCCCGGTCTGCACCGGGGTGACGATAGTGTATGATAATGTTCGTCAGCCTGAACTTGATTCAGGGTCCATCCTTCAAGACGCTTCGCCCCTCAGGATGAGGCATTGATCGAGCACTTCCGATGGCGTATCAGATGGCCTCCTTTCAGGGGATAATGGCCATCATGAGTGAAATTCAGAACCCGTCGCTTTCCAAGGACAAGATCAAGGTCCTGCTGCTGGAAGGGATCAGTGATTCCGCCGTCAGCACCCTGCATCAGGCCGGATACGAGAACGTCGAACGGCTGGCAACGGCGCTCGACGGGCAGGCCCTGATCGACAAGCTCGTCGACACCCGCATCCTCGGCATCCGCTCGCGCACCCAGGTCAGCCGCGACGTGCTGAACGCGACGACCCGGCTGATGGCCGTCGGCTGCTTTTCCGTCGGCACCAACCAGATCGATCTTGCCGCCGCCCAGCGGCGCGGTATCCCGGTCTTCAACGCGCCGTTTTCCAACACCCGCTCGGTTGCCGAGCTGACCATTGCCGAATGCGTCATGCTGCTGCGCCGCACCTTTCCCAGATCGGTCGCCGCGCATCAGGGCGGTTGGGAGAAGTCCGCCGCCGGCAGCCGCGAAATCCGGGGCAAGACGCTCGGCATCGTCGGTTACGGCAACATCGGCACGCAGCTCGCCATGCTGGGCGAGGCGATGGGGCTGCGCGTCATCTTTTTTGATCACACCGACAAGCTCCGCCACGGCAATGTCGAACCGGTGGCGTCCCTTGCGGACCTGCTGGCCGCATCCGATATCGTCTCGCTGCATGTCCCGGACACGGCCCAGACGCGCGGCATGATCGGTGCCGCCGAAATTGCCGACATGAAGGACGGGGCCTATCTCATCAACAATGCGCGCGGCACCATCGTTGATATCGATGCCCTCGCCGCCGCATTGCGTTCCGGCAAGCTGGCCGGCGCCGCCATTGATGTGTTTCCGAAAGAGCCCGGCTCCAACAAGGAAAAATTCGTATCACCGCTGCAGGGTCTCGACAACGTCATCCTGACGCCGCACGTCGGCGGCTCGACCGAAGAAGCGCAGGAACGCATCGGCGAGGAAGTGGCGCGCAAGCTGATCGACTATTCCGATATCGGCACCACCATCGGTGCCGTCAATTTTCCCCAGGCCCTGTTGCCGCCGCGTCCGGCCGGGACCCGTTTTCTGCAGGTGCAGAAGAACCTGCCCGGCGAACTTGGCCGCCTCAACGCCGTGTTTGCCGGACGCGGCATCAACATCGCCGGCCAGTATTATCAGACCGAAGGCGACATCGGTTACGTCGTGCTGGATGCGGAAACCGCCGTCATCGATGCCGAAGCAGTGCTGGAAGACATCCGCGCCCTGAACGGCACGGTCCGCGCCCGTATCGTGCACCGGATCGAATAGGCGGCCTTTCACCTCCTTACGCCCCTATCCTTCGAGACGCTTCGCTCCTCAGGATGAGGCTTCGAGACGCTTCGCTCCTCAGGATGAGGTCTTAATGAATGCACGCTCCTCCTCATCCTGAGGAGCGAGCTAAAGCGAGCGTCTCGAAGGATCGCGGTTGCGTCCACGCCTGATTTTTGCCCGTCAGCATTGACTTTGCCGTGATATGCTCTATACGGCGCTCATTCGCGATACATTCGTTTGGTGTTGCCTGGACCGACCGGTACGCCGATTAGCTTAGTTGCTCCCTGACAATGTGATCGTTAATCAAACCGCATCGGCACATGGTGTGCCGGACGGAACAGATAATTGTTAAAGGAATGCACTATGACTAAAGGTACTGTTAAGTGGTTTAACCCGACCAAGGGTTTTGGTTTCATCGAGCCGGAAGACGGCGGCAAGGACGCATTCGTCCATATTTCGGCTGTTGAACGCGCCGGTCTGAGCACGCTCAACGAAGGGCAGAAGGTCACCTATGACGTTCAGCCGGGTAAGGACGGCAAGTCCTCCGCCGAGAACCTGTCGGTTAGCAACTGAGCACGCAATGCATCGCCTCCGTCTTCGGACGGAGGCGGGTTGCCGTTTCCGGCACGCCTGACATTCCAGGAAAAAGAGAGGAACGATGCCCAGAAAACCCAACTACGATTTCGAACGCAAAGAGCGCGAACGACTGAAGGAAATGAAAAAGGCCAAGCGCGCTGCCGACAAGAAAGAAGCCCAGGAGATGAAATCCGGGCAATCCGAACCGACCCCGGAAAGTGACGACACCACCGAGTGAGCCGGGACCAAAGACCCCAACGGAGAGAGCCATGGCTCAAAAAAAAGCAAAATCCAAAGGTGCACGCTTTCAGGCGTTCAACGTCACCTATGAAGACGGGACCTTATCGTCGAACCGCCGCGTTGCCGCTGAGCGTCTCGACCAGTCCTTTGGCGACGACCTGCTGGATCTGGCGCGCAGCGCCATCGAGGAACAGGACGCGGAGATTGCCAAACGCTCCAATCAGCAGCCGTTAAAGATCAAAACCGTTCTCGCGGCCTGAGCCGTCTTTCCTGCACGCCGTCATTAACTTTATTTATAGATCGCATCGTCACCCCGGTGCAGACCGGGGTCCAGAGTTACACGTCGGCGTCCAGGCGTGTAGGGTCGTGGCCGCCGCTCTGGATTCCGGCGTGCGTCGGAATGACAAAAAAATACGACACCCCCGGCACCCTCAGGGCAGGCTGGACAGATCGCGGGCGACACGGATCATCGCCGCCACCGTTTTTCGTTTCGCCTGCCGTTTCAGGCAGACCAGTGTCGCCAGATTGGTGCCCAGCATTTCGTCGATCCGCACGGGCGTCACCCGGTTGTCGCCGGCTGTTTCGCGTTCCTGCATGAAGCCGATGCCGAGGCCGAGCGCGACCGCTTCCCTGACCGCCTCGCGGCTGCCCAGCTCCAGCACCGGGTCGATCTCGATGCGCCGCTTGCCGAGCGCACGTTCGAGGATGTGGCGGGTGTTGGAACCGCTTTCACGAAAAATCAGCGGCTGTCCTTTCAGATCGGCGAGCCGGATCGACGCGCGTTTTGCCCACGCGTGATCATTGGCAACCACGGCAACCATGCTCTGGCGCATGATCGGCACGATCAGTAGCTGATTGTTCCGGGGCGGATTGGCGACGACACAGACGTCGACTGTCTGGCTCATGACGTCGGCCAGTGTCGTCTCGGCATTGCCGAGCCGCATCCGGATGTCGATGCCGGGATGGCGGGTGCGGAATTCGGAAACGATATCGAGCGCCACGTGCGGGCCGTCGGCGGACAGCGACAGGTGCCCGTGCTCAAGCGCTTCGCTGCCTTGCAGGTACTCGGCGATTTCGGTTTCGGTGGCGAACATCTGGCGGGTCAGTTGAAACAGCGCTTCGCCATCGGCGGTCAGGCTGATGCCGCGCCCGGCTCGGGTGAACAGTTTCAGGCCGTGCGTCCGCTCAAGCGCCTGCACATGCAGGGTGATGGCCGGCTGGGTGACGTTGAGGGCTTCGGCGGCCTTGCTGAAGCTCTGTTCGCGGGCGACGGCGTTGAAGGCACGGAGCTGGATGTAGCGCATTCGGGAATGATAAGCCCTTAGTATAAGTATTTATATAAAATAATTATTCATATATTAATTTGATCGTATCACGCCGATGCCCGAGAATGCCCCCTCGCAAACATGGCGACAACCGGAGATATGATGTGATGACCGAGGTTACCGTTGATAGCCTTTTCAGTGCGCTCGAAGGTGCGGGGTCGGTTCAGTACGGCACCGAGCCGATTTCGGAACTGGAACACGCCCTGCAGATCGCCGATCTGGCCGAACGCATGAGCGGTGATCCGGAGATCATCTGCGGTGCCCTGTTGCATGACATCGGCCGCGTCGCGGTGCGGCAGGACGAGATTTCTGATACCCTGGTGCCGGATCACATGGGCAATCCGCCAAGCGGCGGCAGGGGCCATGACGTTGCCGGTGCCGAGTTGCTTGAGGGTCATTTTCCCGAGCGCGTCCTTGCCGGTGTCCGTATGCACGTCGCCGCCAAGCGCTATCTGTGCACCGTCGAGCCGGCCTACCGCGAGATCATTTCCGGCGGTTCCGTGCACACGTTGGCGCTGCAGGGCGGCCTGATGAGCGACGCGGAGCTGGCCGAATTCCGCGCCACACCCTGGAGCGACGATGCCGTGCAGATCCGCCGCTGGGACGATATGGCCAAGGTCGTCGGCCTCAAGACGCACCCGCTCGAATACTGGCGTCCGCTGGTCACTTCGTTGATGAACGGATAATCGATTTGGGCAATCATTCGGCACAGACGTCGATCATCACCGGTGCCGGTTCCGGTATCGGTCGGGCGACTGCGGTCGAACTGGCCCGAACCGGGGTGCATGTCATCGCCGTCGGCCGCCGGCTTGCCGCTCTTGAAGAAACGGCGGCCCTGGCCGGTGGCTCGGTCCATTGTGTCAAAGCCGATGTCTCGACGGTTGAAGGGCGGGATGCGATTCGCCAGGCGCTTGCCGGCCAACCGCTCAACTATCTGCTGCACGGCGCGGCGATCAGCCCGGCCGGACTGATGACCGCAGCGGACGCCGCCGAGGCCTGGCAGGAAACCCTGCGAATCAATCTGGATGCGCTGTTTCATCTGACTTTGTTGCTGGCGCCGACCCTCGGCAATGGCGGCAGGGTGCTGTTTGTCGGCTCCAACTCGGCGACAAAGCCGCGCCGGGGCGGGGCGGCGTACTGTGTGTCCAAGGCCGCCGGGCATATGCTGTACCGGTGCCTCAAGCTGGAACTGGGCGAGCAGGGAATTTTGATGACCAGTGCTATCCCGAGCCCGGTCTATACCGCGATTGTTCGCCATCATATGGATGCCGACCCGGCGATATTTCCGGACGGTGCCGACTATGCCAGGCAGCTTGCATCGGGCCGGATGATTGCAGCGGAAACGGTTGGTGCCTTTTACCGCTGGCTGTTGTGCGATATCCCGGATGACCGCTTTGCCTGTGAACAATGGAACATTCAGGATGCGGCACACCACGGCGAATGGCTGCAAGGCCCGCTGTTCATACCGGCTTCCCCCTGATCCCCTCACCCGGCTCGCTGCGCTCGCCACCCTCTCCCAGCGGGAGAGGGAGGGGCCCGCGAACGCAGTGAGTGGGAGGGTGAGGGGCGCTATCCAGACAGGTTTCCTCAGCCCGGGAAGTGATCTAGCATCACCGCATGTTTGATCCGATGACGCTACTCATCATTTTCGCCACGTTTCTGCTGGCCGGTACGGTCAAGGGCGTGATCGGCCTTGGTCTGCCGACGGTTTCGCTGGCCCTGCTGACGCTGGCCTTCGATCTGCCCGGCGCCATGGCGCTGTTGCTGGTGCCGTCGTTCGTCACCAACCTGTGGCAGGCACTGAACGGTGGGAACACCCTGATTGTCGCGCGGCGGCTGTGGCCGTTCCTGGTCATGGCGACCGTAATGGTGTGGCTGGGCGCAATGGCGCTGACGCGGGTTGATCTCGATTATCTGTCGGCGTTGCTGGGTGCGCTGCTGGTCGCCTACGCCGGGCTTTCACTGTCCGGTCGCCAGTTGACGATCCAGCCGGCCCGCGAGGTCTGGGCCGGTCCCCTGTTCGGCATCGCCAACGGCGTGCTGACCGGCATGACCGGTTCGTTCGTGGTGCCGGGCGTGATGTTCCTGCAGGCCATCGGGCTGCCGCGCGACAGCCTGATCCAGGCAATGGGCATGCTGTTCACGGTCTCGACCGTGGCGCTGGCGCTGGCGCTCGGCAACAACGATCTGCTGAGCACCGATCAGGGGCTGATGTCGGCCAGCGGCGTGCTGCCGGCGATCATCGGCATGGCGCTCGGCCAGCAGGTGCGCCGGCATCTGTCCGAAAGTGTGTTCCGCCGGGTGTTCTTCATCGCGCTGTTGCTGTTGGGCGGGTATATTATGGCCCAGGCCCTGGGCGTGTTCGCCTGAGGCAGGCCGTATAGAGATACATGAGGGGGCCGCTATGGACATGCAGATGGACGCGATGAGCGCACTGGCCCTGGCCCTTGGTGCGGCCTGGGCGAGCGGGATCAATCTTTATGCGACGGTGCTGATCATCGGCGGTCTCGGGGCTGCCGGTGCGGTCGATCTGCCGCCCGACCTGACGGTACTGGAAAGCCCGCCGGTACTGATTGCCGCGGTGGTCCTTTATGCGCTTGAATTTCTTGCCGACAAGATTCCCGGCGTCGACAGCCTCAACGACATGGTCCACACCTTCATCCGTATCCCCGCCGGTGCGCTGCTGGCGATGGGCAGCGTGTCCGGCATTTCCGAGCCGTGGCAGGCCGCCGCTGCACTGGCGCTGGGCGGTCTTGTCAGCGCCGGATCGCACGCCGCCAAGACCGGATCGCGCGCCCTGATCAATACCTCGCCGGAGCCGTTCTCGAACTGGTTCGCATCAATTTTTGAAGATGTCATTGTCCTTGTCGGACTGCTGCTGGCGCTGTTCAAGCCGGTTGTGTTCCTGATCTGGATGGCGGTCTTTGCGCTGTTCCTGATCTGGGTGCTGCCGAAGCTGTGGCGCGGCCTGATGACGTTGTGGCAGCGGCTGCAGGGGTTCCGGGATCAGGACACGAGCCAGAGCAGCGGCCGCTCGATCATGACGGCGATGCGCACGGCACCGGTTGCGCCGGACGACAAACCGCCATTGGCACCCCGCCCGTGATTGCGTGCCGGGCAGGCTTGTTACTGATCGCTGCCGTGCTGGCGTTGCCGGTGTCGGCATGGGCCGCCGAGACGGCAAGCCCTGATGAAGAAATCATCCTGCTGCCGTATCCGGACCGGATCGAGGCCCTGAAGCCCCCGGTTGTCGTTCAACTGCGCTACGGCCCGGCCAAGCCCCGACGCTTTGTCACCGATCTCATCTGGGGACCGGAAAAGGCCCCCAATCTGTACCGCCTGCATGCCGAGGGCACGCTTGAGCTTGGCACCGGCAAGACGGGCCCGGTGGTGACGATGCGCCGGGGTGCCACCGCTTTCACGTTCGGACCAAAAGTCGTTGAGCGCGCCGACACGGGCGAAATCATCGCCGAAATCACGCCCGAAGGCCGCTTTCGCCAGATCGAGCTGCGCCTCAAGGACCTCGACAGCAAGGCGCACCGCCTGCAGTTCGCCCAGCTCGGCAGTGCGCTGATCGACACCGGCCGGGTGCCGCCTTTCAGCCGCCTGCAGACCCGGGCCGGCCCTGACGACACCGGCGGCAAGACCCAGCTCGCCCGCGAAAAGGAAGCCCGCATCGATGTCCTCGAAGCGATGCAGCCGATGCTCGGTCTGGTGCTTGATCTGGAAGGCGGTGCCCTGCATACCGGGTCGCGCCTGACGGTCCTCAGGCGCGATCTCGGCGATCTGTTCCGCGATGCAGGGCCGATCCCGCTCAGGCTTGAAGGCATGGTCATCGGTCTGGCCGGCATCGACAATCGGCGCTTTCTCGTCCTGAAGCTCGACCGTGCCGAAATGACGCCGCCGATGAAGGCCAATGTTGATGGCTATGCGCTGATTGATATCGAAACGGCGCTGCCGGAAACGGTCGTCGCCACCATCGAGCTTGTGGTCGTGCATGACACCACAACCAGTGTCTTCCGCTTTGTCGAACGGCGCGCCCTGATCCCCGAACAGGACAAGGTGCAGTAACAGCCGTCATTGGGTCGTCAATTAAAGTGTCATTCCGGCACCCGCTTTCGCGGGCACAGGCTCCGGCCGGAATCCAGATTTCCCAATTACTGGCCCCCGGCCTTCGCCGGGGTGACGTGAAATTGTTAATGGAAAAACCGTCATTCCGGCGCAGACCGTGAAATCCGATGCGTCGGGTCTTTCCCATTGCCTCGCCAGCGGCTAGTTTTCTGCCATGACTTACAGCAAGATCGCCTTTCTGGCTGCGCCTGCCGCCGAAGCTGTCGAAGCCAGAGACCGTCTGGCTGCGCGATATGGCGGCGTCGAGGCGGATCAGGCCGATGTCATCGTCGCGCTTGGCGGTGACGGCATGATGCTGCACACCATCCACGAACGGATGGCGCAGGCGGTGCCGATCTTCGGCATGAACCGTGGCTCGGTCGGATTTCTGATGAATGCCTATGGCGAGGACGGTCTGCAGGAACGGCTCGACCGTGCCGAGCTGATCTCGCTGCATCCCCTGAAAATGGAAGCCGTCGATCTCGATGGCCGGGTGCACACCTCGATTGCCATCAACGAAGTGTCGCTGCTGAGAGAAACCCGGCAGGCGGCGAAGATCAGAATCATCGTCGATGGCGTGCCGCGCATTGAAGAAATGATGTGCGATGGCGTGATGGTGGCGACACCGGCCGGCTCGACGGCTTACAACCTGTCTGCCGCCGGGCCGATCATTCCGCTCGGCAACGATCTGCTGGCCCTGACGCCGATCAGCGCGTTCCGGCCCAGACGCTGGCGCGGTGCGCTGCTGCCATCCAGTGCCGTCATCATTTTCGAAGTGCTGAACCCCGGTGATCGGCGGGTCAGCGCGACGGCCGACTTTAACGAAATCAGAAATGTCGTCAGTGTAAAGGTCTCCGAAGACCGCACGCACGCACCGCAACTCCTGTTCGATCCAGAACATAACCTCGAAGAACGAGTCCTGAGGGAGCAGTTCAGCTCTTGAGCGCATACGAAGAAGCCGAAGACCGCCCGGACAAGCCGGACGACAGGACCTGGAAACAGCGTCTGCCGGTTGTCATCGGGACCCTGTTGTGGGGTGCGCTCGGCGGCTGGGTGTTTTCACTGATGAATATCCCGCTGGCCTGGATGCTGGGTGCGATGATGTTCACCGCCGTCCTCGCCGTCGGCGGGGTCCGCCTGAAAGGCCCCGGCAAAAGCCGCGCCATCGTCATCACCGTGCTCGGCGTCATGCTCGGCAGTGCCTTTACACCCGATATCCTGCAGCACGCGGCAAGCTGGATCGTCAGCATCGCCGTGCTTCTGGTTTTCGTTGTCGCGATCACCGTGGTGCTGGCCTGGGGCTTTGAGCGCTGGGGAAAATTGACCCGGATCGAAGCCGTGCTGGCGGCAACGCCGGGCGGTTTCGGCGAGATGATCCTGGTCGCCGAATCCTATGGCGTCAGTGTCCGCTCGATCTCGCTGATCCACGCCACCCGCGTCATGTTCACGGTGATGCTGATCCCGCTGTACTTCCGGATTTTCGAGGGCTACCAGCCGCCGACGGCTTCACCGATGGGTTCGGTCAGCGAGCTGGACCTGCGTGACGGGCTGATCCTTGCCGCCTGTGCGCTGGTCGGATACTTCGGCGCGAAAAAACTGAAAATTCCTGCGGCGGCCCTGCTCGGACCGATGCTGGTCAGCTCGGTCGTGCATTTCATGGGCTTCACCACCGCCAAGCCGCCGGGCGAACTGGTCAATCTGGCCCAGGTCGTGATCGGCACCAACGTCGGTTGCCGCTTTGTCGGCGTCAAACGCCAGCAGCTGATCAACCCGGTCGGTATCGGCATCATCGGTGCGGCGCTGACGCTGGGTATGGCGATGATCGCGGCCTCGATCCTGCATCAGATGACGAACCTCGATTATCATGCGCTGTGGATTTCATTCGCACCGGGCGGGCTGGCCGAAATGACGCTGATCAGCCTCGCCATGCATATCGACACGGCGTTCGTCTCGACCCATCACATGGTCCGTATCCTGTTTATCGTCATGGCGATCTCGGTCGTCAGCCGGATTCTGTTCGGTCCACCGAAAAGCGATCCTTTGTAGAAACCCGGTTACACCTCTCCCGCCGGGAGAGGGAGGGGCCCGCGCGCATCAGCGCGTGGGAGGGTGAGGGGTCCGCTCCGTTCTTTCCGTCAGCCCCTCACCCGGTTCGCTACGCTCACCACCCTCTCCCCGAGGAGTGGGTTGGTTACACCTCTCCCGCCGGGAGAGGGAGGGGCCCGCGCGCATCAGCGCGTGGG
>JBBDOA010000131.1:0-15185 GCA_040877275.1 Rhodospirillales bacterium
TCAGCACCATAGCGAACAGATCCCGTTGTGCGTGAGAACCGCCCAGACGATGCAGATTATAGCGGATCGGCAGCAACGTATCGACGACGGCAGCATGATCTCCGGCGCGATGCGCCACCAGTGCGTGCGCCAGCGGCAAGCCGATGGTCCCGGTGATCCGGGCATTATCGTCTTCGGATGCCTTTGTATCTGCATAATCCTGCATGGCATCCAGCAGTTCCCGGGCGTCATTGCCACCGGCCGCTGACAATGAAATGGCGTGATGCACATCGATGAAAGCCAGTGTCTGGTCGGTTTTGTGGCGGCGGCATTTTTCGGCCAGTGCTTCCCAACGCTCACCCACATTCTGCTCATGCATCTCAAGGCGCAATAAAACTGCCGCGTCGTTGACGAGGTCCAGATATTCCTCGGATTCCGGGTCCCACAACTCTTCGTCATACAGTTTCAGAACCGTGTCGTATTCAGCCCGGTCGAGATGCATCAACATGCGATGCCACCACAGGTGATAGCGGAAATTGTTGGCGGTGATCCATCCGGGCTGGTTCTTTTCGATCCACGCAATGCCGGGCTCGGGGGTATCGCGCATTTCATAGACGTGCGCCACGGCATGAATAGCCCACGGGTTTTCAGGGATGAGGTCGACGGCTTCCATGCCGGCCATGAGTGCAGCATCATAATCATGGGTTTCTTCATGACCGAACGCCTGCATGCCTTTGACATAACCGTACCCGGGCACATCCGGCGACCACGCGTATAGGCGGCGGGTTATTGTGTCGCGCAGGTTCTGGCCGTCGCCTTCATAAAAATGTCCATGGTGGGCCAGGCGCAGCGCCAGCGCATCCGTTGGAAATTCAGCCAGGATCGACTCCCAGCAAGCAATTGCCGCATGCTTGCGTCCATGCGACCAGTGTTCGGCGGCATCAATATGCTGGCGTTCCCGTGGGTTGGCGCTGTCGGCTCGCTTGCCGGCTTCTGCAGCGGCCTGCTGCGAGCGGACCTGCAACGGCGCGGTTGCCATGAGCATGAAAAAATAACTTTTCAGCACATGCGCCATCGGCATATCCGGATCGGCTTCCAGCGTTGCTTTCAAATTCGGCCCGGCGCCGGGATTGATCCCCAGGTAGGATACGATGGTCGCATCAAAGGCCTTTACCGCATCTTCTGACGCAGCAGTGATATCCAGTCCACGGCAATCCTGAAACATCGGCAACCTCCTGTTGCTTCGAACTTAAGGCTCCGGGGCTTTGCGGTAAATGCTCTTTGATATTCCGGGGGCACGGAAAACAAAGCTGACAGGGTACTTGTTGGAGAAATCAGATACATTTACCCTCCACCTTGTATATCGGCCCCTGCACAAAGGATACTGACATGTCATCCGGAACACCGACGGTTCAGGAAATCGATGCCGCAACGGCCAAAGCGTGGCTCGACGCCGGGGATGCAGTGCTGATTGATGTCCGCGAACAGCCCGAGCTGGACGAAGCCTGTATCCTTTCAGCCGAGCACAATCCGATGTCTTCGTTCGATTTCGACAAGGTACCCCGAGACGGCAGCAAAAAAGTGGTCATCATGTGCGCCCACGGCATGCGCTCCTATCAGGTCGCAGACTACCTGCTGGCTCAGGATATCTTGAGCGAGGTTTATTCGATGGAAGGCGGCATCGTTGCCTGGGTCCAGGCCGGGTTTCCCCACGAATAAACGATGCGATTATGCTGATTTATTGGCGGCGATCAGGAATTCAATATTCCCTTCCGGACCGGTGATCGGGCTTTCAACGATCCCCGAAACTGACCAGTTACCCAATCCGTTCAACCAGCCCTGGATGTTTTCGCAGACGGCCGTATGAATATCCGGATCACGGACCACGCCGCCCTTGCCGACGTGTTCTCGACCGGCTTCAAACTGCGGTTTGATCAGGGCAATCAGGCTCGAGCCTTTTTTTGACAACGCCAGAGCTGCCGGTAATACGGTTTTCAGACCAATAAAGCTGGCATCACAAACGACAAGATCGGCAGGTTCAGGGATTTCAGCACGGCTCAGGTACCGGGCGTTGGTTTTTTCGAGCACGATCACCCGTTCATCGGACCTGAGCTTCCACGCCAGTTGGCCGTGTCCGACGTCAACGGCATATACCTTTGCAGCGCCATTCTGCAGCAGAACATCGGTAAAACCACCGGTCGACGCCCCGACATCAATACAGACGGCGCCGGTCGGGTTGATGGCAAAATGTTCAAGGGCATGCGCCAGCTTCAAGCCGCCGCGGCTGACCCAGGGGTGATCCTGACCCCGCACATCAAGAGCAAGGTCCGGCGCGACCTGCTGACCGGCTTTTTCGAGTTTGCGTTCACCGGAATAAACCAGACCGGCCATGATCAAGGCCTGGGCTCTGGACCGGCTTTCAACAAGCCCGCGGTCCACCAGCAGTTGGTCGAGGCGTATCCTGGCGATAATCCTTACGCCCTGACAGGGGCGCTCAACTCGGATGCGCGGCCAAGTGCCGTCATCACTGTCTCGACGATATGCTGTGCATTCAGGCGCGCCCGCTCGTACTGCCTGGCCGGCTTGTCTTGATCAAAGAACTCGTCCGGCATCATCATGGCACGCACCTTGAGACCATTTTCCAATAGCCCGTCGTTGGCCATAAATGTCAGAACATGTGAGCCGAAGCCGCCGATGGAGCCTTCCTCGATGGTCACCAGCACTTCGTGATTGCGTGCCAGATCCCTGATCAGTTCGTGATCGAGCGGTTTGGCAAACCGTGCATCGGCAACCGTCGTTGAAAGCCCCCGCGTGGCCAGTTCTTCCGACGCCTTGATGCATTCCTGCAAGCGACCACCAAAACTGAGGATCGCTGCCGTTTTTCCTTCACGAACGATGCGGCCTTTGCCGATCTCGAGGATTTGTCCGCGTTCCGGCAACTCGACGCCGACACCCTCACCGCGCGGATAGCGAAAAGCTGAAGGACGGTCGTTAATCGAATGCGCCGTCCGCGTCATGTGCATCAGTTCCGCTTCATCGGCGGCGGCCATGACGACAAAATTCGGCAACGTCGCCAGATAGGCGATATCAAAGGCGCCACAGTGGGTCGAGCCGTCGTCGCCGACATAGCCGGCCCGGTCTATGGCAAAGCGCACCGGCAGTGACTGGATCGCCACATCATGCACGACTTGATCGTAGGCCCGCTGCAGGAAGGTCGAATAGATTGCCGCAAACGGCTTGTATCCTTCCGTCGCCAGACCGGCGGCAAAAGTCACGCCGTGCTGTTCGGCAATGCCGACGTCAAAACTGCGTTCGGGATAAACATCGCCGAATTTATCGACACCGGTGCCGGATGGCATGGCGGCGGTGATCGCAACGACCTTGTCGTCATGTCGTGCTTCTTCAATCAGTGCCTTGGCAAAGACGTTGGTGTAGCTCGGCGCATTCGGCTTCGGCTTGTGCTGCTTGCCGGTGATCACATCGAATTTCGACACACCATGATACTTGTCGGCGGATTCTTCGGCCGGTTTGTAGCCGTGTCCCTTTTCGGTGACGATGTGCAACAGAACCGGTCCGTCTTCCTGATCGTCGCGCAGGTTTTTGAGGACAGGAATCAGGTGATCCATGTTGTGGCCGTCGATGGGCCCGACATAATAAAAGCCAAGCTCTTCGAACAGCGTCCCACCGGTGACCATGCCCCGGGCATATTCCTCGGCCCGTGCCGCCACCGTCTCAATCTGACGCGGCAGCCGTTTCGAGACATTTTTTGCCAGATGACGGGCTGAGCGATAAGTCTTCGATGAAATAAGCTTAGAAAGATAGGCCGACAAAGCGCCAACCGGCGGTGCAATCGACATATCGTTATCGTTGAGAACAACGATCAGCCGGGCATCCATGGAACCGGCATTATTCATTGCCTCATAGGCCATCCCGGCCGTCATTGCACCATCGCCGATAACGGCAACGACGTTATTCTTCTTCCCGGAAAGTGCGCTGGCGACCGCCATGCCGAGACCGGATGAAATTGAGGTTGAAGAGTGCGCAGCGCCGAACGGGTCATATTCGCTTTCGGTGCGCTTGGTAAACCCGGATATGCCATCGCCCTGACGGAGGGTCAGCATCTGCTCGCGTCGTCCGGTCAGAATTTTATGCGGATAGCACTGGTGACCGACATCCCAGATCAGCCTGTCCTCAGGCGTGCTGAAGACATGATGCAGCGCCACGGTCAGTTCAACGACGCCAAGCGAAGCGCCAAGATGCCCGCCGGTAATCGAAACGATACGTACCGTGTCACGTCGCACTTCATCGGCAAGCTGGCGCAACTCGGCCATCGACAGATTTCGCGTGTCGATCGGAAATTTGATCGTATCAAGAAGCGGTGTTTTGTTTACGTCGTCCAACGATGCCGTCCCTTTATCATTTTTGCCGTCGTTTAATTCAGATTCGCTGAAAAACCAGCGTAAAGCACACAATAATTCAGCGTTTTGGCGATTAATTGCGCCTGGTCACGATAAAATTCGCAAGTTCTTTCAAATGCTCGCCTTTTTCCTCGAACATTTCAAGGTGTGTGCCGGCCTGGTCGGCGAGAAGATGCGCCTGATCACGGGCCCGTTCCACGCCCAAAAGCGAGACAAACGTTGCTTTTCCGGCATCTTCGTCCTTGCCGGTACGCTTACCGACTTCCTCGGCATCGCCCTCAACATCGAGCAGATCATCGGCGATCTGGAACGCCAGACCGATATCATGCGCATAATGTTGCAGCGCGAGGCGGGCCTGTTCAGACGCTTTGCCCATTATGGCGCCCATCTCGCAGGCAACCGCAATCAAGGCCCCTGTCTTCATCCGTTGCAGCCGGGTGATCTCGGGAATATCCAGATCGGCCTGTTCGGCAACCAGATCCAGCATCTGCCCGCCGACCATACCGTGGTCGCCGGATGCCCTCGCCAGTGCGAGGCAAAGTTCCGCACGAACGGTTGCGTTATCATGCGTATCAGGGTCTGCCAGAATTTCAAACGACTTAGTCAACAAGGCGTCGCCGGCAAGGATTGCCGTTGCCTCATCAAATTGCTTGTGCACGGTCGGTCTGCCACGCCGCATATCGTCGTCGTCCATGGCCGGCAGATCATCGTGAACCAGCGAATAACAATGCACCATTTCAAGCGCTGCAGCAGCGCGATACGCCCGGCTTTCCGATACGCCAAACAAACTGGCGGATTGCGTCAGCAAAAACGGGCGAATGCGCTTGCCGCCACCCAACGCGGCATAGCGCATGGCATCAATGACACGGGCTTCCGGCATGTCCGATTTCGGCAGCAACCGGTCCAGCACCGCTTCAATGTTTTCTGCACACGCTCTCAGCGCGCTGTCCAGATCACTCATAGGGATATCCTTCAGGCGTCGTCGAGGGGTTCGGTGGCGACGCTGCCATCACTGCCAACGACGATTTTCTCGATCCGGGCTTCGGCTTCCTTGAGTTTCATCTCGCAATGTTTCTTGAGGAAAACGCCGCGCGTATAGCCGTTGATCGAGGTATCAAGATCGCCATCACCGGTTTCCAGTTCGCGAACGATATCTTCCAACTCCTCGAGAGCAGCTTCGAAGCTCATTCTGGCGATATCGTCGGGAATCGCGTCTTGCCCGGCGGTTTTGTCCTTAGCCATGCGGCCAGCCTCAATTCGTAACTTTGCAAACGGCGCGCAGTCTATGCGTCATGCCCGGTGCGGGCAAGCCGTCAATGCTCCATCAGGGATTGCACGTGTTCGACGACGCTGTCCCTGAGCGCATCCAGATCGTAGCCCCCTTCGAGCATCGACACCACGCGACCGTCGCAAATCTCATCGGCGAGGTCGAGCAACTGGTCAGTGACCCAGCGGTAATCCGCAGTCTCAAGCATGAGTTGCGCCAGCGGATCATTTTTGTGGGCATCAAAACCGGCGGAGATGATCAGCATTTCCGGCTTGAAGGCGCGGATCGCCGGTAGCATGACGTCTTCATACGCCTCGCGGAAGCCGCTGGACCCGGTGCCCGGCGCCAAAGGTATGTTGCAGATGTTGGCGTACTTACCCTTCTCGGACGTTGCGCCGGTCCCCGGATAGGCCGGAAACTGGTGCGAAGAGCCATAAAACAGGCCTTCAACCTGCTCGAAACTGTGTTGCGTGCCGTTACCGTGATGGACATCGAAATCAAGCACGCAGACCCGCTCCATACCGTGTTTGGCGCGGGCGTGAAAGGCAGCGGCGGCGGCCGAGTTGAACAGGCAAAACCCCATCGCCTGCGATGATTCGGCGTGGTGGCCAGGCGGGCGCACGGCGCAAAAGGCATTGCGGGCCTGTTTGTTGATGACGGCATCGACGGCCGCAATACCGGCACCGGCGGCGCGCTGTGTGGCTTCACCGGATTTCGGTGACATCGCCGTATCGGGGTCAAGCCTGACCCGGCCCTCGCTCGGCACACTCTCCATAATCATGTCGACATAATCAGACGTGTGGACCCGCTTGACGTCGTTCAGATCGACAATCGGTGCTTCAAGGCGATGCAGGTGCTGAAATTTTTCAGCTTCCAGCCCGGCCATCACGGCGCGCAGACGATCAGGCCGCTCCGGGTGATACTCGCCAGGATCATGCGCGATACAGGCCGGATGGGAATACAGAAACGTCGTCATCGGTGTCTCCTTTTCGGGAGGGTCAGTCGCCTTTTTTCGTCAGGTCGCGCAAATAGTCAACCAGTTCGGTCAATTCCTTGGCGTCGGTGACACGTTGCACCGGCATTTTTGTGCCGGGCAGCATCTTGTCCGGCCCTTCGCTAAACAGCCGGAACAGATTATTTTCATCCCAACGAAAATCGACCCCGGTCAGCGCGCTCGAGTAACGATAATTTTCCACGGACCCGGCCTTGCGATTAAACAGACCGGAAAAATGCGGGCCGGAACGGGCCGGTGCATTGGCCGACAAGGCATGGCAATTGGCACACTTGGTGTAAAGTTTGGCACCGGGATGATTGCTTTCCAGCCAAGGCTTGGGCTCGTTACCGGCAAGCTCCGTCATCCCGATGCGATCTCCGGTCTCAAGATGCCAGACCCGCGCCTGTTCATCCGAGCTCGTGGAAACGGAAAAACGACCGTCCGGCGTGTATCTGGCCGACCAGGCGATTCGGTCGTGCGCCTGAATTTCATGCACAGGCAGGCCTTTGGCGAGGTCCCATTCGACCATGAAACCATCCTTGCCGGCCGTCAGCGCCCGTTTACCGTCGGGTGAAAACTGAACGTCATAAACCTGACCATCGCGCACGTCGATCATGCCAAGCTCGGCCATTGTTTCGATATCCCAAAGCCTGATGGTTTTATCGATGCTGGCGGTGAGCAACCGCTGACCATCGGGCGACAGGCTGAAGGCCGTAATCCCCATCCGGTGCCCCTCAAGCTTGCCAACAATATTGCCGGTTTCGGTGTCCCATACTTGCACCATCGGATGGTGGCCGCCGCTGATCAGACGCTTCCCATCCTTCAGAAAGACAACCGCGTTGACCGGACTGTTGGTGGATATGGTTCTGATTTCCTTGCCGCTTTGCACATCCCATATCTTGACGGTTTTATCCCACGAACCGGTCGCTGCCCGTTTTCCATCCGACGAAAACGCAGAAGCCATGATCTTGTGGTTGTGGCCGGTCAAACGATGGGCCGGCTTGAACGTACCCATATCCCAAAGAATGGCCGTAAAATCGTCGCTTGTGGTCAGGGCAAGAGTGCCGGCGGGATCAAATCTGACACTGGTGACCGGCCCCTCATGCAAATCAAGTACGGCGATTTCACTCTGATCGCCAAAATTCCAGACCCTTGCCGTGTAATCGAAACTGCCCGTTATCACCCGCGTTCCGTCCGCAGAGATGTCAACGCTTCGGACCATGCCGCCGTGGCCAATCAGGTCTGCCTGTGCGCGGACCGACAAGGAAGCGGCAAGAAATGCCGTAAAGGCTGCCAGCGCAAACAGGCCATAAAACTTTCGCATGGAGGGTATTTTGTCCACTGATTGCAATATTTCAATGGTCCTGATCAATTCATCAGGCTGATGCGCCATCAATTTTACGCGCACGCATGAAAATTCTTGCGGCTGCGTAAATCATAGCTTCGCACTTCGTCGTCGAAGACGGTGAAAAGTCACCGGACCTTCTGTCATTTATTTCTGCGGATATCATAGGCATTCCGATCACACCGATGTCAAAAGATCGGGACAATTCAATTGCTTGATATACCAAACTAATTTAAATAGGACTGGACCGTCCAGTCCAATCTTAGTCCAGCCACTGGCCAATATTGGGACAGTCCAATATTTAACCTGCGAAGACGCGTAATTCGTGGGTGTTTTTTTGTTATTTTACGTTCAGGGTTGGCAGTCAGGAATTACGTCAATGCAGAAATCAGGTTTTTACGCGGTGGCGGCAGGCATACTGGTTTGCGCGTTGGCCATTCCTGTAGATGCTCAGAAAAAACCGGCGGTACCGGCGGCCAAGGCTGTCGGCATGGATACCGTTCGCATCGAATCTCTGCGTCAGACAGTTCCCGTCATCGGGCGCTTCGTACCGCATCAGTCCGGCGTCGTCGCTTCAAGGGTTTCCGGCCCCGTCGACAAATACCTGGTTGAAGTGGGCGACCGTGTGAATACCGGCGATGTAATCGTCATGCTGGTCGATAATGTCTTCATCTGGGAACGCAACCGCCGCATGGCCGATGTCGACAGCGCCAAGGCCGCTTTACAGACCAGCCGTGCCAGTCTGCACCTGCTGGAACAGGAACTGGATCGTCTTAAGGGGCTCAAGGATTCCCCGGCATTTTCCCCGGCCCGCCTGAGCGATAAAACCCAGGAAACGATCCGTGCCAAAAGTGAAGTCAGCGAATCGTCCGCCCAGCTAAAATCTGCCGAAGCAAATCTTCAACTCGGTGAAATCGCGCTGGCCAACACGGCCATCCGCGCCCCTTATGCCGGAGTCATTATTGAGCGCCATTCCGAGGCCGGCGCATACCTTCGTGAGGGCGATCCGGTGGTCTCACTGCTTGATCACAATAATCTTGAAATCGAAGCCGATGTCCCGGCGAACCGCATTAGCGGTCTCGACGAGGGGCGTGAGCTTGCCGCCGTAATGGAAGATGGCAACACCCTCAAGGCTATCGTTCGCGCTGTCATCCCCAACGAAAACCCGCGCACACGGACGCGCCGCGTTCGTTTCACGTCGGTATTTCCAGGGTCTGTGAAATCAACGGCGGCCAATCAGACCGTCACCGTTGAAATTCCTGCCGGCGAAATTCGTGATGTGCTGACAGTCCACAAGGACGCCGTCCTCAACCGAGGTGGCGCACAACTGGTTGTCCTCAACGCGGATGGCAAGGCGATCTTCAGGCCCGTCAAGCTTGGCCAGGCAATCGGCCAGCGATTTATCATCAATAGCGGCCTGGTCGAAGGCGATATCGTCGTCATTCGCGGCAACGAACGCCTGCAGCCGGGCGAGATGATCAAGGACAGCAATCCGGACGCGCAAGACGGTAAAGCATCATGAACGGACTGATCCGCCTCTCGATAGAACGACCGATCGCTGTCCTGGCAGCGGTACTTATGGTCGTCATGTTCGGCGTTGTTGCTTTCACAAAAATTCCGATCCAGCTGACACCTGATGTGCGCAAACCGATCATCAGCCTGGAGACGATCTGGCCGGGCGCAGCACCCGCTGAAATCGAGCGTGAAATCACCAATGAGCAAGAAGAAGTGCTTAAGGGTATCGAAGGCCTGGAACAGATATCATCGGAAAGCCAGGACGGCCGTTCGCGGATAACGATGGAATTTGCCATCGGTCAGGATATGAGCAGGGCCCTGCTTTTGACCGCCAACCGCCTGGACAGGGTCAGCAATTATCCCGAAGAAGCGGACCAACCCTCGATCCGCACTGCAAGTTCTGAAGACAATCCTATTGCCTGGATTGTCTTGATGCATGCTGAAGGTAACAACAAGCCGATCCATACGTTTGGCGATTTTGCCGAGGACGTCATTCAGGACAGGCTGGAACGGGTCAGTGGTGTTGCCCGTGTCAATATTTACGGATCGTCGAACCGAGAAATGGTGGTTCGCGTCAATCCGGATCTGATGGCCCGTTACCGGCTGACCGTCACCGATGTTGTCGAAACCATGCGTGCCGCGAATTCTTCGGTGTCTGCCGGTGACGTTGATGAAGGCAAACGGCGTTATGTGGTCCGCACCGAAGGTGAATTCAGGACCCTCGAAGATGTCGCCAGTGTGATCGTTCGTTCGCAAAGCGAAGAAGCGTCGGGGGGCGTAGCCCGGGTCACCATCGGCGACATCGCCGAGGTTGCATTCGATTATTCCGAACCGACCGCACTCATTCGGGTGAACGGTCATCCGGCCATCGCCATCAATACCGTTCGCGAAACCGGTGCCAACGTGATCGAAACCATGAAGGGTATACGTTCCACCATCAAAGAATTGAACGAGCAGCGCCTGCCGGCCGAAAAACTGAAAATGATTCAGGTTTATGATGAAACGATCTACATCGATTCATCCATCAATCTCGTACAACAGAATATTCTCATCGGCGGCCTGCTTGCGGCACTCGTACTATTGGTTTTCCTGCGTTCCTGGGGAGCGACGCTGATTGTTTCCATGGCCATTCCGGTGTCCGTCATCGGTGCCTTTGTCGCCATGGCGTTTCTGGGGCGGTCGCTGAACGTGATTTCCATGGCCGGGATTGCCTTTGCCGTCGGCATGGTTGTCGATGCGGCGATTGTCGTTCTGGAAAATATTTTCCGCTTGCGTGAAAAAGGCCTGAGCCGTGTCGAGGCCGCTTTTTTAGGCGCAAAACAGGTTTGGGTTGCCGTGCTGGTATCGGCGCTGACCACTGTCATGGTCTTCATTCCAATTCTTGTCATGGAGTTGGAAGTCGGCCAGTTGTTCCGCGACATTGCCGTCGCCCTTTCGGTTTCCGTCATGCTGTCGCTGTTGGTCGCCATCACGGTCATTCCAGCCTTGTCGAAAAAACTGCTGGGCAATCCGGACGAAACGTCGATTACCCGTATGCGCATACCTGTCATCGACTCATTTGCAGAAGGCTTTCATCGCTTCGTGATAAGCATGACGCGCCGGGTTATCGCCAGTAAATTGCTGTCGATCAGCTGTATTCTGTCACTGACCGGTATTTGCGCCTTCATCACTTTTGCGCTGTTGCCGAAACTGGAATATCTGCCAGATGGTAACCGTAATCTCATCTTCGGTATCGTCGTGCCGCCACCCGGTTACAATCTCGACACGACCGAACAGATTGCGTCAAAATTTGAAGCGGAAATGATCCCGTTACTGGCTGCCAACAATACCGAGGGCGAGCGTGCCGACGGCAAACCGCTGGTCGACCGGTTCTTTTTCGTAGCGACCCGTGGCAGTACTTTCCTGGGTGCCCAGGCAGAAGATCCGAACCGGGTCAAGGAACTGATCCCGATTCTTCAATCTGCGGCCCTCAAGGAGCCGGGAACCTTCGGCCTTATTTCCCAGCGCTCGCTGTTCGGTCGCGGCATCGGTGGATCGCGTTCGATCGAGCTCAACGTCATGGGTGAAGATATGGAAACCATCCTCGGCACCGCCCTGCAGGCCGTTGGTCTGATCGAAGAGGCCATGCCCAGAAGCCAGGGGACGCAGTTGCGCCCGAAACCCGGTCTGGAGCTTGGTGCTCCGGAAGTGCGTATCTATCCGAACCGGGTCAAACTGGCCGACAACGGCGTCACGGCAAAGCAACTTTCGGATACTATGGATGCCTTTAACGACGGGTTGCGAGTCGCCGAAATCACGGTCGGCAACAATCGCATCGACCTGATGATCAAGGGACCGGTGTCACAGGTTAAAGAAACACAGGGGATCAATTTCCTGCCGGTTTCGACACCATCGGGCATTATCCTGCCGGCAAGCGAATTGGCTGACATCATCGTCACATCGGGTCCGACGCAGATTAATCACCTCGAACGGCTCAGAACAGTCACATTGGAAATCCGTCCACCCGATGCGGTGCCGCTGGAAACAGCCCTCGAAACCCTGCAGACAGGTGTTATCGACAAGCTTGAAGCAGCCGGGTTACCGGCTGGTGTGCAACTGCGTCTGACCGGCACGGCAGACAACCTCAACCAGACGTGGACACACATGAAGTATGATCTCATGATCGCCGTGGTGATCGTTTATCTGGTCATGGCGGTGTTGTTCGAGAGCTTCATGTATCCGCTCGTCATTATGCTGTCCGTACCGCTGGCGACGGCCGGCGGTGTTCTTGGGCTGGCAATCATGAATCAGTTTACCTTCCAGCCATTGGATATGCTGACCCTGCTCGGGTTCGTAATTTTGATCGGCATTGTCGTTAACAATGCAATTCTGCTGGTTCATCAGACGCTGTATCATATCCGTGATGAGGGTATGCCTGTCATTGAATCAATTCTGGAATCCACATCAAATCGTATTCGACCGATATTCATGTCAACGACCACAAGCGTTTTCGGCATGATGCCGCTGGTGCTGTTTCCTGGATCCGGCTCCGAGCTTTATCGGGGACTGGGCTCGGTCGTACTGGGCGGACTGTCACTGTCGGCCGTTCTGACGCTGGCGATTATCCCGCCGCTGATGGCCCTGTTTTGCGCTGCTATTGAGCGTAACCGGGACACCCGACTCCAACACAAGGCCGAACGCGACGCAGATGACCGCAAGGCACGGCTGCCGGCAATCGAGGACAAGACGGGGCAGTCCGAACCCTATGGCACTGCCCGGCATCCAACCAATGCCGAGCCCAAGCCGGCCGAATAACCGATCTGATGCGAGACGTACGTTTCACCATTATCGGTGCCGGCATTGCCGGCGCTTCGCTCGGCTATCGGCTCAGTGAAGCGCTCGGTGGCGGTGCGGGAATTGTCATTCTCGAACGCGAAGAGCGGCCTGGATACCATTCGACCGGCCGTTCTGCCGCAGTCTACACCGAAACCTATGGCCCACCTGCGATCCGCGCCCTGACGGCAGCATCCAGACGTTTTTTCGACAACCCGCCCCCTGGTTTCGCCGCCCATCCGCTGCTGCATTCATTGGGTATCATGCTGATCGGTGGTGCGGACAGACGAGACAAGGCGGAAGAGCTTTACCGACAATGCCGATCCCTGACACCGAATATCCGCCTGCTTGAGGGAACTGAAGTTGCCGCCCTGGTCCCGGTTCTGCGTCCGGAATGGACTGCCGTCGGTGTATTTGAGCCTGATGCCATGTCGATGGACGTCGCACAATTGCATGACGGTTATTTACGCGGCTTCAAGGCCAGGGGCGGTACCATCATGATCGATGCGGATGTTGTTGGTATCGAGCGAGCCAAAGGCCGCTGGATACTGAATACCCGGAATAGCGTGATCCGGACTGATGTGTTGATCAACGCGGCCGGGGCCTGGGCTGACGAGATCGCCGCCCTTGCCGGGATTACCCCCCTCGGCCTTGTGCCGAAACGGCGCACGGCGCTGGTTTTTCAGGCCCCGGCTGGGCACGACACGTCACAGTGGCCGATGATCAATGACATCGACGAGACATTCTATTTCAAACCGGACGCCGGGCGCATTCTGGCTTCACCTGAAGAAGCGACCCCGATGCCGCCCTGCGATGTGCAGCCCGATGAATACGACGTCGCGGTAACGGTCGAGCGTATTCAGCAGGCAACGACGATGAAAATCAGCCGTATCGACAACAAGTGGGCCGGCTTGCGAAGCTTTTTTGATGACGGCGTGCCGGCGCTTGGCTTTGATCCCAGAGCAGAAGGATTTTTCTGGCTGGCCGGTCAAGGCGGGTATGGCATCACAACGTCTGACGCCATGGCGCGACTGGCGACGCACCAGTTACTGGAGCAAACCTCAACGCAGTGTATATCTGACATCGCAGTCAGTGCGGCGGAACTTTCCCCGGCCAGACTGATCGGGTAAAACCGGTGCACCTGACAGGCCTGTGATTGCGGATTAACCGGCCTTTTTCAACGTCAGGCGGAACCCCCCGTCAAATTCCGTACTTTCAAGCAAGGCATGGCCCGTTGTGGCACTATAGGTCTCAAAGTCCTTTGGTGCCGCCGGATCCGTGACCTCGATCTCCAGAACATCACCCGCCATCAGTTCTTTCATTTTTTTGTTCGCACGCAACACCGGCAACGGACAGTTCAGCCCCTTGAGATCAAGAAATACGGTCGTCATGAATTCGCCTCTGGACAATTTCGCCAGATGTAAAAATCCTTTGATTTACGCTGCATTGCAACAGTTTAGCGTCGATCAGCCGGTTTCAGGTAACGAAACCGTGTTTGGCCAAAGTACACAAAAAAGGGTTAGAAAAGGATAACAACGACTGCAGGTCGTGACAACAATATGAGTATTTGATGCCAACTTTAGCCACACGACCACGCACAAATCCCCCTGAATTCAAGCCACAAGACCGTGCCAGCGCTGTTCTCAAAGCGATGGGCAATAGCCATCGGCTGAAAATTCTGTGCCATTTGTCCCGCTCTGAAGCCTCAGTATCGGAGCTGGAGGGTGTTGTTAAACTGAGCCAGTCTGCGTTGTCTCAACATCTGGCAAAATTGCGCCAGGAAGGCCTCGTAAAAACCCGGCGTCATGCACAGACCGTTTACTATTCCCTGAATGGGACCGTCGCTCAGCAAATCCTCAAGGCACTGCGTGCCGCCGGTCTGATCTGAACGTCTCAATCAGGCCAGACGGGAGAAAATTTCCACACCATCATCACGGGTTTGGCGTGTAATGCGCCCTTCTGAAAGCAAATGATGCAGATGCGCCAGTGTTTCGCCGATGGCAAAGAACGTCTGATGCTCATCCAACTGACGTTTAAAAAGACGGTACAGCACGTCAACGCCCGTGCTCGGCTCGTGCAGCGCCTGAAGCGTCTCGTCCAGTCGCTCGACATGGTGCGCGTCAAGATCATCCAGACGCGCGTGCAGCCCCTTGAACGGCCAGTTATGGCTTGGCAGGACCAGGGGGTCGCCCGGTACTTCACGGCGGATACGGGCTATTGATTCAATGTAATGCGCCAGAGGCGTGCCTTCCGGTTCCTGCGGCCAGACGCTGACATTGGGACTGATTTTCGGCAGCACCTGATCGCCCGAAATCAGCACGTCGGCTTCTTCACAGTAAAGACAGGCATGTTCCG
>JBBDOA010000132.1:0-15064 GCA_040877275.1 Rhodospirillales bacterium
AGAAAATATTGGAAGAATCGCCCTCGCCCGCCCTCAACGCGCGCGAACGTGCCGACATCGGCGAAACCGTCGCCTCGGCGATCCGCAAGCTCGGTTATTGCTCCGCCGGCACCATCGAATTCCTGTATGAAAACGGCGAGTTTTTCTTTATCGAAATGAACACCCGCCTGCAGGTTGAACATCCGGTTACCGAAGCCGTGACGGGGCTGGATCTGGTTCGTGAAATGATTCGCATCGCAGCCGGCGAGCCGCTTGACTACACGCAAGATGACATCCGCTTCAACGGCCATTCCATCGAATGCCGGATCAATGCCGAAGACCCATTCACCTTTCAACCGTCACCGGGGCGCGTGACGGAATATCATGCACCGGGCGGACTTGGCGTTCGCGTCGACAGCGGGCTGTACTCCGGCTATTCGGTGCCGCCGCATTATGACAGCATGATCGCCAAGCTGATCGTTCATGGCCGCAATCGTGGTGAATGCCTGATGCGGCTCCGCCGTTCGCTGACGGAATTCGTCATCGACGGCATCAAGACGACGATCCCCCTGCATCAGGAGCTGATCCTGAATGACGATTTCATCAATGGGGCTTATGATATTCACTGGCTGGAAAATTATCTGAAGGATATTGAAGATTCCGGAGGACGATGAGCAATCGAAGTTCAGATGATTTTGAACTGACGCCCGAACTGCTGCTTCGGGCCTATACTGTCGGCGTCTTTCCGATGGCCGAAAGTCGCGATGCGTCGACGATATCGTGGATCGATCCGAAAAATCGCGGCATCCTTCCGCTTGATGCCATCCACATTTCCAAAAGCCTGAAGAAAACCATACGTAAAAACACGTTCGAGATTCGCTGTAATCATGCCTTTGCCGATGTGATCACCGAATGCGGCAGACGCACGCCCGAACGCGGCGAGACATGGATCAATCCGCAGATCGAACAGGCCGTCAATGCCCTGCACGCCATGGGCTATGCGCACAGTGTCGAAAGCTGGTTTGACGGGGAACTGGTCGGCGGTCTGTACGGGGTTGCGCTGGGCGGGGTTTTCTTTGGCGAAAGCATGTTTTCAAGGGTCACAGACGCATCAAAGGCGGCGCTCATCCACCTTGTCGCACGGCTCAGGATCGGTCGTTTCAAACTGCTGGATACGCAATTCGTCACCGATCACCTGAAAAATTTCGGGGCCATTGAAATCCCGGCACGCGATTTCCTGAAAAGGTTGGAAGCGGCCCTGGCCGTCCACTGCCTGTTCCCGGCTGATATTGACCGTGAAACACTGGATAGTGAGTTTACGAAAATGTTCGGGCAGGCTGTCCACAGGCCCTAATTGCCGTCGCTCAACCGCTCTTTGCAGTCCAGCAGCCAGACATCATAGACCGGGTGTTCAAGCGCGTTCAGCGCCGGGCTTGATGCGAACATCCAGCCGGCGAAGGTCATAATCGGCTGTTCACCCGGCCGTTGTTCGGCAATCTCTAGGAAAGCCGTACTTTCCGGTGTTTCTTCGGGGGGGCGCTTGTCACAATGATCAACGCGGATCAACAGGGTGCCGAAGCGAACTGTGCTACCGACCCGCACGTCGATGGTGTCGACCCTGGCCGTCACCTTGTCCAGCGTCTGCAGCACGGCGACGGCATGAGGTTCGGCCTGGGTCGGCGCAGTGCCGGCAAACAGGCTGACAAGAAGCACGACAAACCCTGTTTTGAACATCATCAATCGTCGAAGGCTGGTCGGAAAGATGGGAATCAGCCCCCTCCCGTCGCCAGGAAGATGATCTCACCGACCTGGTCTTCAAGGGATTTGAAATCCTTGGTCCGGGCGATCTTGCCGGTATTGCCGAGAAATTCCTTGGCGGCGCCCGGTCTGATGCTGATAAATTTACCGCCAATGATGCCGGCGCTGCCGATGGCGGCGATGCTGTCCTGGGGAATTTTGACATCCTCGCGGATCGACATCGAGACCACGGCATCAAATGTTTTCGGATCAAGATGCAGATCGCTGACGGTGCCGACCTTGATGCCGTTGATGCGGACATCACTGCCTGATGTCAGACCACCGACCTTAAAAAACGCCGCTGTAATCTGATAGCCCTTGACCGTACTGACCTGCGCCGTATTCAGGGCAAAGACCAGAAACGTGCAAGCCGCGACCAGCACCACAGCGCCAAGTATCGTTTCGACCGCATTATTCTTCATGACGTCTTCCCCCGGCACCCATATACAGCACCGTCTACTGTTTACCCTGTTTGGCGCGGTTCGCCTTGCCTTCCGATATGATCAGATCCAGCAACTCGGATACCACCACCGCATCCTGGGTGAAATTGATGATACTGCCGTCCTTGAGGATTTTATCCTCACCGCCCGGCTCGACGACGATGTATTTGGATCCGAACAGCCCGTCTGTGTGAATGGCCGCCGAGCTGTCGCTGGGGATCGGGATATCACCCCTGATCCAGAAGGACACGATGGCGCGGAAATTGTCGTTCAGCCACATTTTATCGACGGAACCGATGCGGACACCAGACAGATACACCGGGTCGCCCTCGACCAGTCCGTCAACACGGTTGAAGCTCGCTGATATCCGGGTGCCGGAAGCGGAGGCGGCATTATCGCTGCTGCCGCCGTAGACGAAGATCATCACCCCGAGAAAGACCGCAAATACAGCCGCCCCGACGGTGATTTCCTTAACTTCGGTCTTCATTCCGGTGACCATGCCTCATAATCGCCGGTGGCATGGGCGCGCTTGCCGCCTTTGAAGTCATGTCCCTTTGGACGATAGGCATTGATGGTGCCGGTCATGTTGGCGACATGCGGTTTTTGCCAGGGTTTGGCCATCGCCGCCTCATCGGTCAGGGGTTCCGGAGTCATGTGATGCAACCATGCATGCCATTCCGGCGGCACCTTCGAGGCTTCAACATCGCCCTTGAACAAAACCCAGCGGCGCTTGCGGTTATGCAGCATCGCGCCGTTTCTGGCTTCGAAATAACGGTTGCCGAATTCATCTGTGCCGACCTGAGTGCCGTTCATCCAGGTGTAAATCAACGTGCCGATACTTGTCATTCACTCAGATCCGTTTGCTGTCGTGTCGTTTGCAGTCGCTTGTAGCCAGCGTGACCCCGCCAACCGAACAGCGGCAATATCGCACTTACCCCTTGATGCGGCAAGTATACTCGCAACCGCCCCAACCACCGTCATTGTGGCGGCTGCCTGACGTCCAGGGCGCGGTGATCCTGCTACGAATCGTCACTGAAATCGGATGTTCGGGATTTTTTCTTACAAATTGACCATTTCGGCCATTAACAATGTTTCGCTTTGGTGACAGCCGATTTTTCCCGAATACACGATAATTTTATTAAAATTCCACAGCCGCTGCCGACTGCAATGATCAGAAATTAATTGGCATCGGCCATTTCCCTCTTAGCCCCGGAATTCCGCGGGTCGTCTCAATGTCAACCTAAATATTGCGGTTTTTTGACAATCTAAACACGAAATATAGTTGAACCCAAAAACCACCTATGGCTAGATGTCGTTCGTTGTACTTGGGCAGACGCGATATCTTGTGTTCTAGCAGATAACTCTTGGAGCAGCGGGTAAACCGCCGCCGAAAGGCAACCGGGGGGCCGTCACGGTCCATTTATCATTTTGAGTTGACAACCCTTGTCATCACTTTGGGGGAACGATGCGTATTTCGCGACACTACACGACAGAGGGCAAATCGCCTTACGATATCCTTGAATTCCGCACCACTGCGAGCGAGATCCGCAACCCGGATGGGTCCATCGTTTTCAGGCTGGAAGAACTTGAGGTGCCGAAGCGCTTCTCGCAGGTCGCGAGCGACGTCCTGGCGCAGAAATACTTCCGCAAGGCCGGTGTTCCCGCCATCCTCAAGACGGTCGAGGAAAACTCGGTGCCGTCATGGCTGTGGCGCAAGGTGCCTGACGAAAAGGCGTTGGCGACCCTTCCGGAATCCGAACGGTTTGTCGGCGAAACCAGTGCCAAGCAGGTATTCGACCGGCTCGCCGGGACCTGGACCTACTGGGGCTGGAAAGGCGGCTACTTCGACAGCGAAGAAGACGCCCGGACCTATTTCGACGAAATGCGCTTCATGCTCGCCAATCAGTCCGGCGCCCCGAATTCGCCGCAGTGGTTCAACACCGGTCTGCATTGGGCCTATGGCATTGACGGACCGGCGCAGGGCCATTCGTATGTCGATTTTGAAACCGGCAAGCTGGTGCAGTCGCAATCCGCTTACGAGCATCCGCAGCCACATGCCTGCTTCATTCAATCGGTCAGCGATGATCTGGTCAATGAAGGCGGCATCATGGATTTGTGGGTCCGCGAAGCCCGCCTGTTCAAGTACGGCTCCGGGACCGGATCCAATTTCTCGGCCATCCGTGGCGACGGCGAGCCCCTTTCCGGCGGCGGCCAATCGTCCGGTCTGATGAGCTTCCTGAAAATCGGTGACCGCGCTGCTGGTGCCATCAAATCCGGCGGCACCACACGACGTGCTGCGAAAATGGTCGTCGTCGATATCGATCACCCGGATATCGAGAAGTTCGTTAACTGGAAGGTCATCGAGGAACAAAAGGTCGCTGCTCTCGTTGCCGGCTCCAAGCTTGCCAACAAGCATCTCAACGACGTCATGACAGCGTGTTGCGAAAGCGATCTCGATGACGACAAAAAATACGATCCAAAGGTAAATGCGGCCCTGAAATCCGCCATCCGTGCGGCCCGCAAGGTGTTGATTCCGGAAAACTACGTGCAGCGGATCATCCAGTTTGCGAAACAGGGCTACACGTCGCTTGAGTTCAAGGAATACAACACGGATTGGGATTCAGATGCCTATGTGACGGTTTCCGGCCAGAATTCCAACAACTCGGTCCGTGTTACCAACGCCTTCCTGCAGACCGTGCTCGACAACGGCGAATGGGACCTGATCCGTCGTAAGGACGGCAAGGTCGACAAGCGCGTCAGCGCCGCCAAGTTGTGGGATGATGTCGGTTATTCGGCCTGGGCCTGTGCCGACCCCGGCATCCAGTTCGACACCACCATCAACGAATGGCATACCTGCCCCGAGTCCGGTCGCATCAATGCATCCAACCCATGTTCCGAATACATGTTCCTGGATGATACGGCCTGCAACCTGGCGTCGCTCAACCTGATGAATTTCCGTGGTGAACACGGTGTGTTCGATGTTGCCGGCTTCACCCATGCGGTGACGTTGTGGACCATTACGCTGGAAATCTCGGTGCTGATGGCACAATTCCCGTCAAAACGCATCGCCGAGCTGAGCTACAGATACCGTACTCTCGGTCTTGGTTACGCCAACATCGGCGGTTTGCTGATGGCGTCGGGCATCCCCTATGACAGCGACGAAGGCCGCTCTTTCTGCGCCGCCATCACATCACTGTTGTGCGGTCAGTCCTATGCCACCTCGGCGGCGATGGCTGAAAGCCTGGGCACATTCCCGGGGTATGCGCCGAATGCCAAGCACATGCTGCGCGTCATTCGCAACCATCGCCGCGCCGCACACGGCCTCGGTGACGGTTATGAAGGCCTGTCGATCAATCCGGTGCCTTTCAAGGCATCGGATTGCCCGGACAGCAAGCTGGCAGAAGCAGCCGCTGAAGCGTGGGACCGCGCCCTCGCCCAGGGTGAGATACACGGTTATCGCAATGCCCAGGTCACGGTCATTGCGCCGACCGGCACCATCGGTCTGGTCATGGACTGCGACACCACCGGTATCGAGCCTGATTTCGCTCTGGTGAAATTCAAGAAACTGGCCGGTGGCGGTTATTTCAAGATCATCAACACGATGGTCCCCTCGGCAATGCGGACACTTGGTTACAACGAGACCGAGATCAAGGCCGTCATTGACTACGCGGTTGGTCACGGTTCGCTCAAGGGTGCACCCGGCATCAACCATGATACCCTGAAAGCCAAAGGCTTTACCGATGACGCCATCGCCAGGGTCGAAAAGAACCTCGCCGAAGCATTCGAGATCAAGTTCGCCTTCAACAAATGGACGCTGGGCGAAGCCTTCTGCACGGATGTGCTGAAAATCGACCGGGCCGCCCTCGACGACCTCAACTTCAATCTTCTGACGGCAATCGGTTTCAGCAAAGCCGAAGTTGATGCCGCCAACACCTACGTTTGCGGGGCGATGACCGTCGAAGGCGCACCGCATCTGAAAGACGAACATCTGGCTGTCTTCGATTGCGCCAGCCCGTGCGGTCGCATCGGCAAGCGTGCGCTCTCGGTTGAAAGCCACATCCATATGATGGCGGCTGCACAGCCGTTCATCTCGGGTGCAATCTCCAAGACCATCAACATGCCGAATTCGGCAACGGTCGAGCACTGCAAAGAGTCCTACATGCTGTCATGGCGTTTGTGCCTCAAGGCCAATGCGCTCTACCGCGACGGCTCCAAGCTGTCTCAGCCGTTGTCCGCATCGCTGATCGACGACGATGTCGAGGATGCCGAAGAGGTTGCAGCAGAACTTTCCGAAGCACCGATGATCGCCCGCGCCGAAGCAATTACGGAACGGATCATCGAGCGGTATGTCGCTGATCGCCAGCGCCTGCCCGACCGTCGCAAGGGATATACCCAGAAAGCCACCGTCGGCGGCCACAAGGTCTACCTCAGGACCGGTGAATATGTGAACGGCAGGATCGGTGAAATCTTCATTGATATGCACAAGGAAGGTGCAGCTTTTCGTTCGCTGATGAACAACTTCGCCATCGCCGTGTCGATCGGCCTGCAGTATGGCGTGCCGCTCGAGGAATATGTCGAAGCCTTCACGTTCACCCGCTTTGAGCCATCGGGCATCGTGCGCGGTAACGACACGATCAAGATGGCGACGTCGATCCTGGACTACATCTTCCGCGAGCTCGCCGTCAGCTATATGGGACGCAATGATCTGGCCCATGTCGAGCCGTCCGATCTGACGCCGGACAGCATCGGTGCCGGTGAAAGTGAATCCGATCTGCCGGATAACGGTCTGCCGGCCGGGGCCAGCATGGGCTTCATGCGCACCAAGTTCCTGGTCATCAACGGTGCCAAGGCAAAGAGCGCGGCCGCTCAGGCAGCCGCACCAGTGCAGGCAGCGAAAATGCAGGCCAGTGGCGGCGGCGCGCAGACCCAGATTGTGACCGAACAGGCGACGACTGCCGTTTCGGTTTCGGCTGAAGTCATGGAGCGCACCGACACCAAACTGACGCGGCTTCGCGAAGCCAGGATGAAGGGTTATGAGGGCGATCCCTGTGGCGAGTGCGGCAATTTCACGCTGGTCCGTAACGGGACTTGCCTCAAATGCAACACCTGCGGCGGGACGACCGGATGTTCATGAATGAGGTCTGAAAAATGAGGAATACCTCATGAGGGTATATCGAGATCCTCCCTGGGAAACTTGGGGCGCGTACCGGAATTTTGTTCCGGTGCGTGCCCTGTTTTTTGGGGAGCGGTAACGAAAATGGGGCCAAATGGCCCCATTTTTGATAAGGATATCCCCCTATTCTCTTGTAATTAAATGATAATAGCGTGTCGACACACCTTGCTGCGGGCTATAATGTCGCGAGAGCAGGAATTGAGGATCGCGCATGATGGACGCCGCCACCGACAAGACGAGTGTTCTCGTCATTGATGATGACGAGCTTACCTTGTCGTTGATCGAGGCTGTCCTAGACAAGGCCGGGTTTAGCGTACAAACCATGTCCGACAGCGAAAATGCGCTGCACGCCATAGAACAGTCACGTCCCGATGTCATCCTGTCGGACCTGATGATGCCAAAAGTAGATGGCTTCGAATTATGCCAGAGTGTCCGTGAAAACAAGGACCTCGACGACACCCGTTTTATCGTCGTCTCGGCAAAGGCCTATGCTTCGGATGAAGTCCGCGCACGTGAACTGGGTGCCGATGGCTTTATCCGCAAGCCGATCAACCCGGAAACTTTTTCCGACAGCCTGCTCGCCATCATCAATGACCAGGTGAGCCTGACGTTCTGGGGTGTGCGCGGCACGTTACCGAAAACCGGTGCCGGCGCCCTGAAATATGGCGGTAACACATCGTGCGTCACACTTGAATTTCCGAACCAGCAGCTTTTCATCTTTGATGGCGGCTCGGGCATCAAGGAGTTGGGTAATCGGCTGATGGCCGACAAAAAGCGACGCATCAATGCCAAGCTGTTTATCTCGCATCCGCATTGGGACCACATCAACGCAATTCCGTTTTTTGCGCCGCTCTATAAACAGGGCAACGAGTTTGAAATTCTCGGTGCCAAGCAGGGTGACATCACCATGCGCGAGCTGATTTCCGCGCAGATGGACGGTGTTTATTTTCCGATCACGTTGACCGAGTTTTCGGCTCGCACTTACTTCCGCAATCTCGAGGAGGGCACGTACGACGTCGCTGGTATAGAGGTTCAAACCAAACTGCTGGCCCACCCCGGTCGGGCGCTGGGTTATCGCGTCAATTATAACGGTCGTTCGATCTGTTACATTACCGATCAGGAACTGTACCTCGAGGACAGCGACTTCTTCGATCAGCACTACGAGAAGACCATCGTCGAGTTTATCCGCAATGCCGATGTCCTGATTACGGATTCCACTTACTCCGATGAAGAATACAAAACCAAGGTTGGTTGGGGGCATTCCTGTATCTCGAAGGTTTGCGAAATGGCACATCGGGGCACTGTCAAAAACCTGTATCTCTTTCACCACGATCCTGATCAGGACGACGCCGCCATCGATGCCAAGTATGATGCCGCCTGCGCCGGTCTTGAAAAACTTGACAGTTCGGTAACATGTGTTGCCCCCAGGGAAGGCGATCAGTTCAAACTGTAAGCAGAATCAAGTCGTTAAAATTACCATCAGATCAAAGAAAGGGCCGGAACATGGCTGGAAAAATCGAAGCACGCATGAAGGAACTCGGCATTGAATTGCCAGAAGCCACAACACCGGCGGCCAACTACATCCCCTATGTGGTCAGCGGCAAACTGGTCTTTATTTCCGGCCAGATCACACTCCTGAACGGCAAGATCGAATACATCGGCCGGATTGGTGACGAATTTACAATCGATGAAGGCTATCAGGCGGCCAGGCTTTGCGGACTGAACCTTTTGACTCAGGCAAAAGCCGCCGCCGGCGGTGATCTGGATAACATCAAACGCGTCGTCAAACTTGGCGGCTTCGTCAATGCGGTGCCCGGCTTTACCAATCAGCCGGAAGTCATTAATGGCGCTTCCGATCTGATGGTCGAAGTCCTTGGTGAGAACGGCAAACATGCACGGGCCGCCGTTTCCGCCGGTGCCCTGCCCCGCAATGTCGCTGTTGAAATCGACGGCATTTTCGAACTGGTGTGAGCGTCACTACCACAGCCTTAAAATTAACCACAAAGTCACAGAGGTTCAGAAGGATAAAGTCGATTTTCTCTTTGTGTCGGTGCCTCTGTGCTCGATGACATGGATCGTTGTTTCGTAATCCGCAGCAAAGTTCCGTATTCATCCCCTGCCCGATGTCGTATGCTTGGTGCAAATGCCAGACGGTAACGATCAACGCATACTCAAAACACTCAGCGGCATGTCGGCGATTGATGCCGATGACTGGGATGCCTGTGCCGGTACGGCTAACCCGTTCGTGCGTCATGCCTTTCTGTCCGCGCTGGAGGATTCCGGATCGGCCACCGATGAGACCGGCTGGATTCCCCGCCATCTTGTCGTCGAAGCCCCGGACGGCCGCATCGAGGCCTGTGCGCCGCTGTATCTGAAAACCCATTCCTATGGCGAATACATTTTCGACTGGGGCTGGGCCGATGCCTATGAGCGCGCCGGTGGCCGTTATTACCCCAAGATGCAATGCGCGGTACCGTTCACCCCGGTTCCGGGGCCGCGCCTGCTGGTCAACAGCGATGCCACCACAGCCCAACGCCAGGAATTACAGAAAATCCTGCTGTCCGGCATGATCCGGGTCGCCGATCAGCTCAAGGTTTCCTCGGCGCATATCACGTTCTGTGACGAGACCTTGTGGGAACTCGGCCACGAGGCCGGTTATCTGCAGCGGCTCGGCCAGCAGTTCCACTGGCATAATCAGGGCTATGCCGATTTCGATGATTTCCTGGGCGCGCTGGCATCCAGAAAACGCAAGTCGATCCGCAAGGAACGCCAGAAGGTGGCTGAACTTGGCCTCGATATTCGGGCCTTAAGCGGCAACGAAATCACCGAGCCGCACTGGGATGCATTCTTTCAGTTTTATCTGGCGACGACCGACAAGAAATGGGGACAAAGCTATCTGCACCGGGAATTCTTTTCCTTGCTGGGAGAACGTATGGCCGATGCCGTCGTCATGATCATGGCCTTTGATGACAATAAGCCTGTCGCCGGTGCATTGAACCTGAAGGGCAGCGACTGTCTGTACGGCCGCAACTGGGGATCGTTACAGTCGCACAAGTTCCTGCATTTCGAATGCTGTTATTACCGGGCTATCGATTATGCCATTGAACACGGTCTGGCCCGCGTCGAAGCCGGTGCGCAGGGACCGCATAAGGTCCAGCGCGGCTATCTGCCGGCACCGATCTACAGCCTGCATTATCTGCGTGAACCAGGGTTTGAGGACGCGGTCCGGGATTTCCTGCACCATGAACAACGCCAGGTGCGCCACGAGATGGATGCCATCATCAGGGAATATTCTCCATACCGGCAAAACGATGATCGCTGAATGGTGCCCCGGAAAGGCTCTGTTAACCTTTAGCCCTTAGGTTTCAAGGTCTGAAGGACGGAGCGTTTACCATGTTGCGATTGCTGGCCCTGCTCATACCTGCGGTCTTTATTGTGCTGATCGGCATATCATTGCCGGTCCAAAATACCGAAGCCGCCGAAAGGTGTGTGCGCCTGATCCGTCAGGGCAACATCGAAACCCTGATCAATACCTGTGATGTCTGCCGGGTCGCCTCTATTATCCGTTCCAGGCCCGGCAACGAAGTGCCGGTCGGGCGTGAAATCAATGTGCAGGCCCGCTCGGATTTCCCGGTACCCTTCAAGGGACCGGGCCGTTCACGCATCAAGGCGGAGCGTGCCTGCCCCGGTGAGGCCGGCGCACCGAAGGATCTGATGACAGCCTTCGACAAACCCGAAAGTGAGCCCAAATGCGTCAGCATGGAACGCGCCGATACGATCGGCATCGTGCTGGTCAATCGCTGCGGCGAGTGCCGTGCGGTGGCCATCGAAAGGGTTGCCGGCGGCGGCAACAGCAGCCGTGACTACATGGCGCTTGCCGGCGGGGCCAGTATGCCCGTGGCATCAAACGGCTATACCCGTGTCGGCCTGCTGGCGGAAATCGCCTGCCCCTGATCCTTACCTGCACCATTCGGTTATCACATCCAGGACGTCAATATCCCGCATTGGTGAGCGCGGCGTCGGTACCTTGCCGTCGGTCCAGAACCCCTGCAGCACGGCAACAGCCCCCTGCTCATTCTGCTCGCTGATCAATCCGCGAGCGGCATTCTGTGGATGACCGGCAACCTCGTCGATATCCAGCACCGGGTGGTAACAGCAATCAACTTCGGACAGCGCCGCGTCCCAGTCCGAACGGGTCCGGGATTTAAAAATAGCGGCGACCTCGTGGATAAGGTCTGTCTGCGGCAGTGGTTCTGACTGTCTGGCGGTCAGCTCGGGCTTGCCTATAGCCGCGCAAAAATTTTTCCAGAAGATCGTTTCGATAGCACCGAGCGAGACGTATTTTCCATCTGCCGTTTCATAAATGCCGTAAAACGCAGCTCCGCCCGTCAGCAGGTTTTGCGACCTGCCGGGCTTGTCGCCCCGGGACAATGCCGTCAGGGCCTGGTTTTGCCATGTCAGCACGCTGTCGGTCATGGCTACATCCAGATAAGCCCCCCGGCCTGTTTTGCCGCGCCCGACCAGTGCGCCCAGAATGGCAATAGCCGATTGCATGGCCCCGGCATAGTCGGCCACCATCGGATAGGCCATGTGCGGCTTGTCAGCGGAGCCGCTCAGGCCCAACTGCCCGGCAGCGGCGACATAGTTGATGTCATGACCACCGACAAGCCGCATCGGACCGTTCTGCCCGTAGCCCGAAAGCGCACAATGGATCAACTTCGGATTGATGTGGCTGAGACGCTCATAGCTGAAACCGAGACGCTCCATCACGCCCGGCCGATAACTTTCCATGATGACATCTGTGACGGCGACCAACTGCTCGAAATCGGCCTTGCCCGACGGGCTTTTGAGATCAATCTGCACGACCCGTTTCCCGGCATTGACCAGTGCGTGATATGGCCCCGGACCGCGGTCATTGGTGACAGGATCAAGGGCTCGCATCGGGTCGCCGCCGGGCGGTTCGACCTTGACCACATCCGCCCCCATGTCGGCCAGCATTTGCGTCGCAAACGGACCGGGCAGAAACTGGCTGAGATCGAGTACGCGGATACCGTCAAGATAATCAAGTGACATCGCCTACTCCGAAACATACCGATATCTGCAGTTTCCGCATCCGGAAGGACGCTATCAAGTCCAAGTTTATTATGGCAGTAAATGAGGGGATATTGTCATTGTGCCAAATCTGGTTTGCCGTGAGGATAAACAGATGAAAACAGACATCATGCAAAAGCGGATCGGCATCTTGATTTTCGAGCGTTGTCAGATCGTCGATGCGACCGGCGCTGCCGGGGTCTTCGGTGTTGCTAACGAAATTCTGAAGGCCGCAGGCCAGCCGTCGCCCTACTATGATATTTTCTTCATTGCACCGTCGGCGGGTGCGATAAGAACGTCAGCGGGTGTGTCACTATTCGCAGACCTGTCCCTGTCAAGCCAACATGCCGCATTCGATACGTTTATATGCGCGGGCGGGAAAGGGACACATGAATTTATTAAAAATGACAAAGCTGTCATCGCCGTCGTCAACCTTGCTGAACGCGCATCACGGGTTGTCTCGGTCTGCACCGGGGCCTTCATACTTGCCAAGGCCGGAATTCTGAATGGACGGCGCGCGGTAACACATTGGGCTTACTGTGAACAGCTCGCACAAGACTATCCGGCAATCTCCGTCGAGGCCGATCCCATTTTCATCAAGGACGGCAACGTCTTCACGTCAGCAGGGGTAACGGCGGGGATGGATTTGGCGCTTGCCCTTGTTGAAGCAGATCTGGGGCGTGAAATTGCACTGGCTGCTGCCCGCGACATGGTGATGTTTTTTAAACGTCCAGGCTCACAAGCGCAATTCAGCACGCACTTGTCTGTACAGATGGCACAGTCCGGAAGCATCCGTGATGTGCAACTGTGGTTGCTGGACAATCTCGGACGTGAAATCGACGTCGAAAAGCTGGCTGAAAAATCAGCGATGAGCTCACGCACATTTCATCGCCATTTTAAAAAATCAACAGGCATGACGCCTGCGCGATTCCTCACGCAATCACGGCTCGATGCGGCCAGACGTCTGATCGAGGAAAGTTCCCTGCAGATCAAAGTGATTGCTGCGGAATGCGGCTTCGGTGATATCGAACGCATGCGTCGCGCTTTTCAGCGTGACTACGGCATCAGCCCCGATGACTACCGTCGCCGGTTTGCAACCCCTTCATCTCATTGAAAAAGGAAAAAATGATGACTCTTCAATTTGGCATTTTATGTTTCGACGAAATGGAAGAGCTGGATGCGATCGGACCATGGGAAGTGCTGTCGTGGGCTGCCAAACAGGAACAATCGGACATGACCGTCTGTACCATCGGCAGCCCGAAGCGTGAAATTTCGTGTGCCAAAGGGCTTAAAATCGTCACCGATTACAGCATCGACAATCACCCGTCTCTCGACGTGGTTCTCGTGCCCGGCGGCCAGGGAACGCGACCGATGTTCAAGAACGGCAGCCCGGAAATTGACTGGATCCGGAAAATCGCACCGACATGCACATGGGTCACCAGCGTATGCACCGGCGCATTGCTGTTACAGCGTGCCGGCGTCCTGAGCGGGAAACGGGCAACGACATACTGGGCCGCAACCGATCTGCTGCGCAGTGCCGGAGATGTCGAAGTGCTGGAAAATATTCGCTACGTGCGTGATGGCAATGTTGTGACTTCGGCCGGCATTTCTGCTGGTATGGACATGTCGCTCTGGCTTCTCGGCCAGATCTATGATCCGGACTTCGCACGCTTCGTCCAGAAAGGGATCGAGTACTTCCCTGCCCCGCCATACACGGCGGCGGTTTGAGAAGCGAAACAACACAAACTCAATCCGTCATTCCGGCGCACGCCGGAATGACGGGACAGTGTGCGTATAACGCGGTGGTAAAGCCCTGATCTACTCGACGTAGGCCGGTTTTTTCCTGCCGCCCTTAGGGCGGTCATTGCCGGGTTTCGGATAGGTGAATACCGGCAGTCCGTCCTCGACGTCGACAACGACCAGTCCGCCCTTGGCCAGTTTGCCAAACAGCATTTCCTCGGCCAGTGCCTTCTTGATGTGTTCCTGAATGACCCTGGATAGCGGACGGGCACCAAACAGCTTGTCGTAGCCTTTTTCGGCGAGCCAGGACCGTGCGGCATCCGTCAGCTCGATCATGACATTGCGGTCATCAAGCTGCGCTTCCAGTTCCATGATGAACTTGTCGACGACCTTGGAGACCACTTCCGGCCCGAGCGGGGCAAATCCGATAACCGAATCCAGCCGGTTACGGAATTCCGGCGTGAACATTTTCTCAATCGCTTCCTTGTCCTCGCCGGCGCGGCCTTCGCGTTCGAAACCGATCGCCGGTCTGGCCATGTCCGATGCCCCGGCATTGGTCGTCATGATCAGGATGACGTTCCTGAAATCGACGGATTTGCCGTTGTTGTCGGTCAGCTTGCCGTGATCCATGACCTGCAGCAGGATATTGAACAGATCCGGATGGGCCTTTTCGATCTCGTCGAGAAGCAGAACAACATGCGGGTTCTGGTCAACGGCGTCGGTCAGCAATCCGCCCTGATCAAAACCGACGTAGCCCGGCGGTGCGCCGATCAGTCTGGAAACCGAATGACGCTCCATGTATTCGGACATGTCGAAGCGGATCAGCTCGACACCGAGTGTCAAC
>JBBDOA010000133.1:0-14935 GCA_040877275.1 Rhodospirillales bacterium
AGATTATGCGCCAGGTTCAGAACGCCGCGCTGGCTGAGCATGATGTTGTAGTTGATATCCTGGCTGAGGCCTTCGTAAAGCTGTAGCGATTTCTCATAGAGATGGGCGCTTTCGTCCCAAAGATAGTTGGAGCGAATGATCGTTGTATTGCGGCCTGTATTGCCGCCACCAAGCCAGCCTTTTTCGATCACGGCGACGTTGGTGATACCGTGTTCCCTGGCGAGATAATAGGCCGTTGCCAGGCCGTGTCCGCCGCCACCGATAATCAAAACGTCATATTCTGGCTTCGGGTCGGGTGAACGCCATGCCTGCTGCCAGTCACGGTGGTAACCCATCGCATTTCGAAGCAGGCTGAATATTGAATATTTCGTCATGAAATCCCTATTGGTCATCCCATTTGGACTTTCTTGTCGGCCAACGTCGCCGGATTTTAATCGGCGCTGGTGCAAGAACCGGACGTTCGTCCATTACCTCAAGCTAGATGTCCTCCTTTCCCATCGTCAAGGGGGGGCGTCTGTCCATATTGCGACGTCGATCCCTGTTTTTCCGACCATGGCTTTTTTCCAGTATAGGATGACTCGCCGAATATCGGGTTATTAATCGAGATATTGTCGTTCCATTCATGAAATCCACAAGATACTGTGCGCTTATGATTTCCAGACGAATATATCTTTGGCTGGCCATGGCATTGATTCCCGGCCTGTTCATCGCACCGGCAACTGTAGCGGTAGCGCAGGACAGCGGGATTGATCTCGACATTATCCTGAAAGCACCGCCAACGGGTGATGTACCCCCGGATAGCCTTAACCCGCTGGACAAGGAATTCCTGTCGGCATTGGCGGCATACCGGGAAAAGGACTACAAAACGGCCAGAGCCGGATGGGGCGAGCTCTCCGACGCCGGCCATGGCATCAGCATGCACAATCTGGCGGTCCTGACATGGCGCGGGCAGGGTGGGGCGAAGGATCAGCGCGTGGCGCTGGAACTGTTTCGCGATGCCGGCCAAAAGGACGTCGGGCCATCGCTCCATGCGCTTGGCGTGCTCGCCTTGCGCGGTGCGGTGGGTGCACCAAACCCGGCAGAGGCCGTCAGGTACTTCGAAGCAGCTTCTGCGCTTGGCCACACACCTTCGACGTATAATCTGGCGCTGGCTCATCTCAAGGGGATCGGTGGTGCCAATGACCGCACGCTTGGCATGGAGTTGATGGAAGCGGCGGCGGACGGTGGGCTGGCTCAGGCACAATACGATTTCGGCACATTACTGTATCAGGGCACGTATGGACCGGCTGACAAGGATGCTGCCAGGATCTGGTTCGAGCGCGCCGCTCAACAAGGCGATCCGTTCGGTCATTATAACCTGGCCCTCATGCAGTTGTCCGGTGCAGGAGGGGTGAAGGACGCAGCCCTTGCCCTTGAAAACCTGACTCATGCGGCGGAGATGGGCGCGGTGCCGGCACAGGTTCGTCTCGCCCATCTGCTGGCCAAGGGCGAGCAGGGAATCCCGCCCGATCCGGAAACCGCTTATGTCTGGTTCTCGGTTGCCGGCTCCCTTGGTGCCAAGGGAGCACTGGAAAATGCCAAGCGTCTGACGGCGCGTCTTGACAGCACGTCACTCAATCGTGCCAAAGCCGCAGTCCGTCAGTACAGACCGAAAACGCCGCCTGAGCCAATTCAGTCGGAACTCTCCCCTAATGCGCTTAAGCAGTAAGATCGGACCGATTTATGATGAGTTTTCTGATCAGGATTATCAAATTTGCATTCAAATGCGCTGTTGTCATTGCTGGTATCGCGGTCGTTATTTCCTATGCCCGGCTCAGTGAATTCGGTGATCTCCGTCAGAATTTGCTGGATAAGGTCATGCAATCTTATGCCGGACGCATTCAGATCGATGGCAAAGTGGAATTGCAGGCGACCTTCCCGCCGACGGTCTCGATTGAAAATGTCCGTATCAAAAATGCCAAGTGGGGCACCCGCCCGGACATGATGACAGCGGAAAGAATCGTCGCCGAGATTGATCTGCTGCCGCTGCTGGCCGGGGACATGGCTGTGCCAAGGTTGCGGATGATCGGTGTTGATATTGTTGTCGAGCAGAAACGTGATGGCACCACTAACTGGGATGAACTGAATAATTTTGAGACCGCATCCGGACCTGCCGATCCATCCACTCTTCCCGGTGTTTTTCCATCTATCGGTGGAGCGACGGTATCGGTTGTCGGGGGTACGCTAACCATTCTCAATGCAGCGTTGTCGGCACCGACGGTGCTGTCGCTGGGCGCTGCGAATATCATTTCACCCGTCGTGCCGTGTCTATGAGTGGCGGCAAAAGAAAACCCCTCCCGAGGGAGGGGCGAGTTACAGGGGTGGTAAACGGGTAGGTGGTTTAGTCAACCGGACCGAGCGTCGGGCGCAGGTGCGCAAAGGCATTGCGGATCGCTTCGGCGCGCAACCGACGCCCTTTTCTAATTGCATCTTCAACAACGCCGCTTGCATAAATACTTCTGGTTTCACCGGCGGTTGATCCTGAATTGCTGTTCATTTTCTGATCCCTTAATTTCTGTGGCTCTATGCGCGTGAAATGAAGTTTTCCATATCGCGCTGTTGAAAAGATCATACAGGCCACAGAAAAATACATAATCTATAAAATATGACTATATTTAATGAATAATATTCACTAATATAGAGTCATGGATCGTTTTGGCGAAATGGAAACCTTCGTGCGCGTTGTGGATAGCGGCAGCTTTTCCAGTGCAGCGCGTGATTTGCACATGACGCCATCGGCCGTCAGTAAAATGATCGGCCGACTTGAAGACCGGCTTGGTGTGCGCCTGCTCAGCAGGACGACCCGTAAATTGAGCCTGACCGAGGAAGGCCGGGTCTTCTTTCAGCGTATTACACCCATCCTGTCGGAAGTAGCGGAAGCAGAAGACACCGTCTCTCTGTCGACGGCAGAGGCCCGCGGTGTGCTCAGGGTCAACGCCTCGACGGCGTTTGGTCAATACCAGATTGTGCCATTGATTCCTAAAATGCTGGATCGCTATCCAAGTTTGCAGGTGCAACTGACCATGACCGACAGCATCGTAAATCTGGTCGAAGAAGGGTTCGACGTCAGTATTCGCATCGGGACACTGACGGACTCGTCACTGATTGCCCGTAAACTCGGTGTTGCGCACCGGGTATTGGTGGCGTCGCCTGCCTATCTTGAGAAGCATGGTGTGCCGAAGTGCCCGGTTGATCTTGAACAGCATCAATGCCTCAAACTCAGCATACCGACATCCCTGAACAAATGGGAGTTTGTACTTGCTGACGGACCAAGAACGGTAGAAGTGTCGGGTCGGTTTGAAGCCGACAACGCCATTGCCCTGCATGAAGCGGCACTGGCGGGGCTGGGATTGTTCCGCGCAGCCACATTTGTTGTCGGTGAAGACATCAAGGCCGGTCGTCTGGTGCAGGTTCTGCAGGAATTCGAGATTTCAGGCGATCCCGGGATTTTTGTTGTTTGGCCGCATAACAGGAACCTTTCGGCCAAGGTTCGTGCTTTTGTTGATACGCTCGTCGATGCATTCAGTCCGGTTCCGCCCTGGGAGCGGAAAACCTAAGGCAATCTGTGGATTTCAAAGAGCATGGCCCGCACATAGTAGAAGTGCGTAATTTGCAGTGGCTATTCAGGGCTGAAATGCTATCAACCCCTGCTTGAGTACATGCGAAGCATCCAGAACAGACGTGCGAGCGGAGTGCGATGCAAAACGAAGATCAATCCGGTTCCGGCAAAGCCGAGAAGGCGAAATCGGGGAGCAGGCGTTCTTACCTGTTGGCCGCACTTCTGGCGTTGGCCGCCGTTGTGTGGGTTGCTTCTGGTGCCTTGAACAGTGAAGCGCCGGTTGCCGAGAAAACGGTAGCGGATCGCAATGCTCAGGAAACCGCCGAAATCAGGGTTCGCACCAAAGAATTGAGCGCCGTTGACCATCCACGCGTGCTGGTCGTCACCGGGCGTACCAATGCCATCAAGGATGCCGAAATCAAGGCCGAAACTGCAGGTCTGGTCATCGCGCGACCGACCAGAAAGGGTTCTGTTGTCGAAAAGGGAGCCGTGCTTCTGGAATTGGCGATGGATGACCGTTCGGCCAGATTGCGTGATGCCGAAGCCAAAGTGGGCGTGGCAAAAATCACCTTTGAAGCGTCCAGGAACCTGCAGCGCAAACAGTTTGAATCCGAGATCAAGCTGGCTCAAAGCAATGCTGATCTGGCAAAGGCCGAAGCTGAACTCGCTGCTGTAAAACTGGATATCTCGCGCACTAAAATCCGTGCACCGATTGCCGGTTTTGTCGAAACACTGCTGCCGGGACCGGGCGATTACGTAGAAGTTGGCGAACTGGTGTCAATGGTTGTCGATCTGGACCCGATGCGCATTATCGTCAATGTTACCGAACGGGATGTCGATTTTCTCCATCTTGATGATCTTGTGACAATCCGGTTGCCAAACGGTCGCGAGGTAGGGGGCACAATCCGGTATATTTCCAGGGTTGCCAGCGAAACAACCCGGACTTTCCGCGTCGATATCTGGACCGACAACCCCGACGGTGCCATTCCTGCCGGGCAGACTGCCGAAGTGCAATTGAATGCCGGAACGCGGAAAGCACATCAGATTCCAAGCTCTGCATTGACGCTGAACGATCAGGGCGTTCTTGGCGTCCGTATCCTTGATGAGGACGACATCGTTCGCTTCATGCCCGTGACTCTGTTGGACGGCACGCCGGAAGGGGCCTGGGTTCATGGCCTGCCGGACCGTACTCGTATCATTACGGTAGGACAGGAATTTGTCGTTGAAGGCCAGAAGGTCGAGCCTGTCAGTGATGCTGAAAATACGCCTAAGCCCGCCGGAGGCGCGTCTTGAACGCCCTTATCGATGCCGCCATCAGCCATAGCCGTACGGTCATCGGCAGTCTTGTCCTGATATTGCTGGCCGGCGGCATTGCTTTCAACGATATCCCCAAGGAAGCGGACCCGGACGTCAATATTCCGATCATTTATGTGTCGATGCATCATGAGGGTATCTCACCTGAAGACGCTGAACGCCTGCTGATCCGACCGATGGAGCAGCAACTTCGCGCCATTGAAGGCGTCAAGGAGATGCGCTCTAAATCCTATCAGGGCGGTGCCAACATCACGCTGGAATTTGATGCGGGTTTTAACGCCGATGAGGCGCTGACGGATGTTCGGGAAAAGGTTGATCTGGCCAAGCCGGAACTGCCCGGCGAAACCGACGAGCCGGAAGTTCACGAAGTGAATATCTCGTTGTTTCCAATCCTTGTTGTGACCTTTTCAGGCAATGTTCCGGAGCGTTCCTTGCTGCGCATCGCCCGCGATCTGCGAGATGAGATCGAGGGCCTGCAGCAGGTTCTGAAAGCGGACATTGCCGGTGACCGGGAAGAACTGGTCGAGGTTGTGATTGATCCGGTTGCCATCGAAAGTTACGGCCTGTCGCCATTGGATACCGTCAACAGCATTGCCAGTTCCAACCTTCTGGTTGCCGCCGGTGTCCAGGATACGGGTTCCGGCCGATTTGCGATCAAGGTTCCCGGACTGTTTGAAACTGTTTACGATATTGCCGGGATGCCGGTAAGAACTGAAGGCGACAGCGTCGTCACGCTTGGTGATATCGCGGAAATTCGCCGAGGTTACAAAGATCCAGACACGTTCGCCCGCGTTGATGGTCACCCGGCGATTGCCCTTGAAGTCTCAAAACGGACTGGTCAGAACATTATCGAAACGGTTGAAGCGGTTCGTGCTACGGTCGAGGCCGCGCGCGCTGCCTGGCCGGATGCCATGCGCCAGGCCGTGAAGGTCGAATATCTGCAGGATAAATCCGGCGATATCCGATTGATGCTTACAGATCTTCAGAATAACGTGCTGTCGGCTATTGTTCTGGTCATGGTGATCGTCGTCGCAGCACTTGGGCTCAGGAGTGCCGGTCTTGTCGGCATTGCCATTCCCGGATCGTTTCTGACGGCTATCCTGATTCTGTATTTGGTCGGCATGACCGTCAATATCGTGGTTTTATTCAGTCTGATCCTTGCGGTCGGCATGCTTGTCGACGGTGCTATCGTTGTTACGGAATATGCGGATCGGAAAATGATCGAAGGCGAGGATGCCCGGACGTCGTATGCACTTGCGGCAAAACGAATGGCATGGCCGATCATCTCGTCGACAGCGACGACGCTGGCTGCTTTTTTGCCGCTCGTTTTCTGGCCGGGGCTGGTCGGAGAATTCATGAAGTTTCTGCCAATCACACTGCTGATGACATTGGCGGCGTCTTTGGCGATGGCATTGATTTTCGTACCAACACTGGGGGCTTATATCGGAAAACCCGGTGGTACAGTCGATGCGGAACTGATGCGTGAACTTGCAGCATCATCCGACTTCAATACGGACAAGATCACGGGTTCGACAGGTTTGTACGTGCGTGTCCTTGATAAGGCCCTCCGGCATCCCTTGAAGATCCTGATGATGTCCCTTGCGCTCTTGATCGGCGTCCAGGCGCTGTATGCAAATATCGGTAAAGGGGTTGAGTTTTTTCCCGAAGTCGAACCGGAACTGGCGAAATTGCAGGTCCGCGCACGTGGCAATTTGTCGGCATGGGAAAAGAACGACCTGATGAAGGAGGTTGAGGGTAGAATCCTTGATGTTTCAGGTATCCGCTCGACGTATACGCGGGTAGGTCAAAATGACCGTTCAGAGGAAGCTGAAGATATCATCGGTGAAATTACGCTTGAGTTTGAAGAATGGTATCTGCGCCGCAAGGCCGATGCCATTCTGGATGAAGTCAATGATCGCACCCGGGATCTGGCAGGTATATTTGTTGATCGCCGCAAGGCCGAGGCTGGCCCGCAGACCGGCAAGGATATTCAGGTCGAGCTTTCAAGCCGCAATCCCGCGTTGCTTGCACCGGCAGTAGCGCGTCTTCGCACCTTCATGGAGCAGGTTGGTGATTTTGAAAACATCGAGGACAGCCGTCCGCTCCCGGGGATCGATTTCGAAATCAACGTCGATCGGGCACAGGCCGCCAAGTACGGTGCCAATATCGAAATCATCGGTCGCGCCGTGCAGCTTGCGACCAATGGTCTCAAACTCGGCGAATACCGTCCCGATGATGCCGATGATGAGATCGATGTCAGGGCGCGTTACCCGGAACGCTTCAGGACGCTTGATCAATTGCAACAGATTCGCATTGATGTCGGCACAGGCTCTGTGCCGGTTGCCAATTTTGTAACGGTTCTGCCAAAGCAGAAAACCGGCACGCTGAACCGCACAGATACTCTCAGGGTATTGTCGGTAAAAGCTGATGTCGTTGAAGGTATTCTCGTCGATGACAAGGTCAAGGAAGTCGAGAAATGGGTTGCTCAGGCTAATTTTGATCCAGGTATCAATGTCCGTTTCAAGGGTGAGGATGAAGAACAGAAGAAGGCCCAGGATTTCCTGGTCAAGGCATTCGGTGTCGCCCTGTTCCTGATGGCGCTGATACTCGTGACCCAGTTCAACAGTTTTTATTCAGCTTTTCTGATATTATCGGCCGTTGTGATGTCGACCATCGGGGTGTTTATCGGACTGCTGATGACTAACCAGCCATTCGGTGTGGTGATGAGTGGTATCGGCGTGATCGCCCTTGCCGGGATCGTTGTTAACAACAACATCGTCCTGATTGATACATTCGACCGTCTGAAGATCGAATCCCGTTCGGTTCGCGATGCGATCCTGAAGACCGGGGCGCAACGTCTGCGGCCGGTGATGCTGACGACGGTCACCACGATCCTGGGTCTGATGCCGATGGTCCTCGGCATTAATATCGATTTCGTCAATCGGAGTGTAAATATCGGTGCGCCATCGACGCAATGGTGGACGCAGTTGTCGACGGCAATTGTCTTCGGTCTTGCCTTTGCGACGGTGCTTACCCTGATTATAACCCCGTGCGCATTAATGGCGCGTGGCAATCTGCAGGACTGGCAAGCCCGTAGACGACAGCACCGCAATGCTCTGGAAACCGCCTGATTGCAAAATGACGTTCAGCGCCTGGGCTTGCCGGCTGAGTTTTCCTCATCGTCATCTTCGATTTCAATCTCCTCGGTTTCTTCCGCCGGGAGACCGGCGGCTGAACGCGCAAGCAGTCTACGGTAGCGACGGATGCTGACCGGGATCAATCCGATATAGATGATCAGTGTAAGGGCCAGTGTCCACCAAGGGGCTGAGACGATGAAGGTGGCAACTACAGCGATACTGATCATCACGGGCAGGAACCATGCGCGAGGAATGCGCGCTGTTTTGAATGAGAAGGTCGGAATCGTACTGATCAGCAAGGCGCCGGTCGCCAGTTCCCATACTGCCACAGTGACCGGTGCGCGAAAAAAATCATCACCCAGTATAAACGACAGAATCATCGGCAGCATAACAAGGCCGGCGCCGGCAGGTGCCGGCACACCGGTAAAAAATTGTGAAGCCCATGCCGGCTTGTCGGGGTCTTCAAGGGCGACGTTGAAGCGTGCCAGTCGGAGACCGCAGCACATGGCAAATAACATGCAGACAATCCAGCCCCATCGACCGGCATCCTGCATTGCCCAGAGATAAAGAATCAGTGCCGGGCAGACACCAAAACAGACAAAATCAGATAGTGAGTCCAGCTCGGCCCCAAACTTGCTGGCCCCTTTCAAAAGTCTGGCGACGCGACCGTCGAGCGCATCCAGCAGCGCTGCCACTGAAACCGCCATGGCGGCGAATTCCCATTGCCCGTCCAATGAAAACCGCACGGACGTCAGCCCGGCGGCGAGCCCCATCAGCGTCAAAACATTCGGGATCAGCTTGTTCAGGCTGACGACCCGAATGCCACGTTTTGTTGCTGTCGGCGGCTTTTCCTGGTCTTCAGTAGGATCGTTCATATCAGCGAACCTCGCCCTCAAGGACCTCGCCGGTCCGTGACAGATCGGCGAGAACGGTTTCGCCGGCAATGCTGGTCTGACCAACGATCACCAAAGGCTGTACGTTGTCGGGCAGAAAAATATCTACGCGAGAGCCGAATCGGATCAGCCCGAAACGCTCGCCTGCTTGTACCGCATGGCCTTCCTCGACGTAACAAAGTATGCGTCTGGCGACGAGGCCGGCGATCTGCACAAAGGCTATTTCAATGCCTTTATCGGTTTTTACTTTAAGTGACATGCGCTCGTTAAACTCGCTGGCCTAATCAAGAGACGCGTTAAAAAAGCGACCGGGGCGGTAGTGTTTGGCGCTGATTATGCCAGACATCGGTGCGCGGTTCACATGCACGTTGAAGACATTCATGAACACAGCGATGCGCGTACGGGGTTCGCTGCCCATGCCCAGTTCCGGCGGTGGAACAGCCTTGACAATTGACTGCACGACGCCGTCAGCAGGGCTGATGACCAATTCTTCACCGACGGGGGTAATCCGGTCCGGGTCACGAAAGAAATATATGCACCATGCCGTCAGCAGGGCACCAATTACGCCGGCCGGTGACCACCAGATATAAAGGGCAACCGCAATAGCTGCAAAAATGGCGATGAACGGATAACCGGCCCGATTGATCGGGACTAATACGACTTTAAGCAATACCCAGCTCCTAATTTGTCACGACGGTGGGCGTCAGTTGACGTTCGGAATTTCAAATACCTGCCCCGGGAATATCATATCCGGGTCAATAATGCGCCCCTTATTGGCTTCGAAAATCTGAGTATAGGAAAAACCCGAGCCATACACACGTCTTGCAATCCGCCACAGGGAATTGCCGGGCTGCACCAGGACATATGTGCCTTCGGCCATGGTTTTGATGTCCTCGGCTCTGGAAAACGGATATTCGACGCGGGCGATAACCTTGCCGTCGTCCCCGACCTGATCCGCACGCAGCGTGTAAAGTCCCGGCGGGATCAGTTGTTCCGGACGAACAATCCATTGTCCCTCGGCATCGGTGTTGACCCTGGCTAGAAGATCTCCGTCAAGATAGAGCTGCACAATCGAGCCGGCAGGCGCGCCGCCGCCGACGATAACCTGGCCTTTGGCATCATAATCAAGGGTGTCGATGGTCAGCGGGTACTGGCTGCGATCTGTTGGACCGGATGGATTCTGGATAATTGTTGTTGGCGATTTTGCGTTTTTTGGAAATTTGAGGATCAGGGCGTTTCGTGGTTGGCCACTCTCTGACTGGGCTTGCCTGTCAGGCACGGCAATCACGACGTCCTCAGCTGAGGCGATAACGTCGCCATTCTTGAGAGTGGCGCTGAGTGAAAGGCGTCTGGAACCGGTATCCAGCGGTTTGCCCGGAACGAAGACCCACTCGCCCCGATCATCGGCCTGAACCGTGCCGATGATGGTATCACCCTCCAGAATTCGCACTTCACTGCCTGGGGGCGCTTTGCCGGCAATCACGGTATCGCCTTCGGGATTAACCCGGACGACATCAAATGACGGCACGTTGGAAGGGGTCGTTTGCTCTTGCTCGGCCTTGGTTTCCGTATCGGCGGACGGCTTGCTCGCCGGTTCTGATTGTTCATTGCCGGCAGTGATATCTTCACGCCATGTAAACTCGTTCAAACCAATCGCGGCAGCGATGGCAGCGAGACCCAGAACGACAAGAAGGACAGGTGTCTTGGACATTGATATCTGATTGCCATATTTACGCGCTGCATGGAAGAAATAGATGCTATGTAAGGGAAACAGTCCTTTTGTGAAAGACCTCTGACAGTACCCTTTTCAGGCCGTTCGGGGACACAGAGATACCAAATCAAGGCAGAAAGTAACCAGAACAATGTCCGATGATCTGCGTACCGAAACAGTAAAAACTGCCGAAATGGTCTATGTTTGGGATATGCCGACGCGATTGTTTCACTGGTTGCTACTGGTGGCTGTGACAACGTCACTGATCTCGGCTGAGACCGGTTATATGTCCATACACGTGATTTCGGGCCATGTGGTCCTTGCACTGGTATTGTTCCGGCTGGTGTGGGGCATCGTCGGTGGTCGATATGCGCGATTCGCAAACTTCGTCAAAGGCCCGGCCCGGGTTTTCGCTTATGCGAAAAAGCTGATCGGGGGCAGCCCGGCCCAACAACCGGGGCACAATCCGATGGGGGGCTGGTCCGTGCTGGCGATGATCGGCCTGTTGGCGCTCCAGGTCGGGACAGGCCTGTTTTCCAACGACGATATCCTGACCGAAGGGCCGTTGGCTCCGCTGGTCAGCAATGCGACAAGCAATTTTCTGACAAAGATCCATGCGCTTGGTTCGACCGGGCTGTACGTCCTGATCGGTCTGCATCTGGCTGCGGTTGCATTTTATACGGTCAAGGGCCATCCGATCATCGGTGCGATGATCACCGGCAAAACCCCGAGCGAAGACCTGAAGGAGCAAGATGCGCCGACAGTGGTTAATGTGCGGGGTTCTGGTATTGTAGCGGTCTGCATCATCATCATTGCAGCCGCGGTTGCGTATGCCATCAAGACGTATTGATCTCACCACCTCTGACCGCGCGCTTTAAATCAGCGCGGGTCAGAAATGGGGCAGGTATCGACCGGCTCAGTTCTTTTCCTTGAAGCCGTCGTGGCAGGCCTTGCAGGTATTTTTTCCGACGGCGCCGATTTGCGCGCCGATTGCGGCCTTGTCACCGGTCTTGGCGACTTCGGCAAGTTTTGCGGTTTCAGCGACGAACGCCATCATGACCTTTTTGAATTCATCCGGTTTTTCCCAGACATCCATCTTTGTCGATGTTTTGCCATCCATTGGCCCGGATTTATCCGGAAATGCACTCATGGATGCCTTGGCAAGCCCAGCTAGCGAATCTGTATGAATTGTCAGGTCTTTCATGTCGCCGGCCTGGCCTTTGGCGATCAATGCAATCGCCTTGAAATGTCCACCAACGGCTTTCATGAGCGACTGTCTGTAGGTGATATCATCTTCACCCGCTTTGGCGATGGTGGCGCTGCCGACCAACAAGGCCGCTGCGGCAATTGTCAGCAAAGTTCGTCTGATCGTCATTTTTTCTTACTCCCTTGGCAATGGCATGGTCATTAAACTGGCAGCGCGTTGCCGATTGCGCTAAGAATACGGCCACCAACTTCGCCGCAATATATACGCTGGCGTGAGATATCTCGTATCACACTATTGTGAGCGTTGAACATAAACGGATAATACCGGCTATGAGTTTTCCATCGGCCATCGCTGTCTTCTGCGGCTCCAAACCGGGCCATGACCCCCGTCAGATCGAAGCGGCGGGTGCGCTTGGCCGGGGGATGGCGTTGCGGGATATCGAACTGGTTTACGGTGGTGGACGGGTCGGCCTGATGGGGGCGGTGGCAGATGCCGTACAGGACGCCGGCGGGCATGTAACCGGGGTTATTCCCGAGTTTCTGATGCAGCGCGAAGTCGGTAATACGAAAATCGATACGCTGGAGATCACAGAAAGCATGCATACCCGCAAACAGCGTATGTTTGAGCTTGCGGATGCTTTCGTGACACTGGCCGGCGGTCTCGGCACACTGGATGAAACCATCGAGATCATTACCTGGAAACAGCTTCGGCTGCATACAAAACCGATCATCATCATCAGTGTCGGTGGTTATTGGGATATTCTGAAAACAGCGACTGCCAGCTTCACGGATGCCGGTTTCGCCTATGCCAGCGATGCTGAACTCTTCAGCATCGTCGACAGTGTCGAAGCTGCTTTTGCGGCACTCGAAGCGACGAGCCCCGACAACCATGAAAGCCGCGTGGACCGGTTCTAGCACCCTTTCAATCAGGAGATACATTTGATGGCCAAGATCAAGGTTGCCAATCCGGTTGTCGAACTCGACGGCGACGAAATGACGCGGATTATGTGGGAATTTATCAAGGATAAGCTGATATTGCCTTATCTGGACGTGGATTTGAAATACTACGACCTCAGCGTACAAAAACGTGACGAGACGGACGACCAGATCACAATCGATTCCGCCAATGCCATCAGGAAATACGGTGTCGGCGTCAAATGCGCGACGATCACGCCCGACGAACAGCGGGTCGAAGAATTCGGGCTGAAGCAGATGTGGCGTTCCCCGAACGGTACGATCCGCAATATTCTCGGCGGCACCGTGTTCCGCCAGCCGATCATCTGTAAGAACGTACCGCGTCTGGTGCCGGGCTGGACCAAGCCGATTGTCATTGGTCGTCACGCCTTTGGTGATCAGTACCGGGCCACCGACTTTTTGTTTCCGGGTGCCGGCAAACTGACAATGACGTTCACGCCTTCGGATGGCAGTGCGCCGATCGAGCGTGACGTGTTCGATGCGCCAGGCGCCGGAATCGCCATGGGCATGTATAATCTGGATGAAAGCATCATCGGCTTTGCCCGGGCCTGCCTCAACTATGGCCTGAGTCTTGGTTGGCCAGTTTATCTGTCGACCAAGAACACGATCCTTAAAAAATACGACGGACGGTTCAAGGATCTGTTCGAAGAGGTTTATCAAACCGAATTCAAGGACGCCTTCAAGGCAGCCGGCATTACCTATGAGCACCGCCTGATCGATGACATGGTCGCCTGCTGCATGAAGTGGGAAGGCGGTTACGTGTGGGCCTGCAAGAACTATGACGGCGATGTGCAGTCCGACACCGTGGCGCAGGGATTTGGATCCCTCGGCCTGATGACGTCGGTGCTGCTGACGCCGGACGGTAAGACGGTCGAAGCCGAAGCTGCGCATGGCACCGTGACCCGGCATTACCGGGAACACCAGAAGGGCAAGGAAACCTCGACCAATCCGATTGCCTCGATTTTTGCCTGGACCCGCGCCCTCGCCTATCGGGGCAAATTTGACGGCACACCCGACGTGACCAAATTCGCCGAAACCCTTGAGCAGGTCTGCATCCGTTCCGTTGAAAGCGGCCACATGACCAAGGATCTGGCTCTGCTGGTCGGCCCGGAACAGGGCTGGATGACGACGCAGGGCTTCCTGGCAAAACTCGACGATAATCTGAAAGCGACGATGGACAAGGGGTGATGGTCAGGTCATTCCGGGTTATCTGTCCAACAGTCAACAGCCATCTGGGGAGAAGAAATTTATGTCAGGCCGGTTAGCGGGCAAAATTGCGATCATCACGGGGGCCGGGTGCGTCGGTCCGGGTTGGGGTAACGGGCGTTCCGAGTGTGTCCGCTTCGCCGAGGAAGGGGCCAGAATATTTGCCGTCGATCTGAAACCGGAGCCGATGGCAGAGACACTGGAACGGGTTCATGCCATCGGTGGCGAGATAGAGACACATCTTTGTGATGTCACGGACAAAGCCCAGGTCGAAGCGATGGTCGATGCCTGCATCCAGCGTTTCGGGCGTGTTGATATTCTGGTCAACAACGTCGGCGGTTCGGCCAGGGGCGGGCCGGTAGAACTGGACGAGGAAACCTGGGATCAGCAGATGGATTTCAATCTGAAATCCGTCTATCTGACCTGCAAGGCCGTGCTGCCGTTGATGGAAGCGCAAGGCTCTGGGGTCATCATCAATACCGGATCATCAGCCGGTTTACGCTGGACCGGTGTGCCGCAATCCGCCTACGCCGCAGCCAAGGCGGCCATCATCCAGTTTTCAAAAGTCGTCGCCGTGCAGTACGCACCCAAGGGTATTCGCGTGAACACGGTAATTCCGGGGCAGATGCATACGCCCATGGTTGCGGCCCGGCTGGCGGGCCAGCACGCCGGTGGTGACGTCGAGGGGTTGCTGAAAAAACGCCAGGCGCGTATTCCGCTGGGTTTTATGGGGGACGGTCGGGATATAGCCAATGCGGCACTGTTTTTGTGTTCTGATGAAGCCCGCTTCATCACCGGGACCGAGCTGGTGGTCGACGGCGGTATGACCGCCAGATGCGACTAGTGTGGTGGATTCGAAGTTCCCATCATTGTTCGGGGCAACCACTTTCGGGAA
>JBBDOA010000134.1:0-14612 GCA_040877275.1 Rhodospirillales bacterium
GGTATTCAGGCGTCCGTAAATTTTCGTCTGACAATGCCCCCGATCAGCATATTCATAAGTGAGCGCGGGTTGATCTTGTATACAACCGAAAAGAACAGGCGGTCCCACGACGTTAGCTTCAGTCGGCCACGAACTTGCCGCTGCAACGCCGCGACTTGGTGGCGAAGCGCAGCAACATCTACGTCGGTTGCGGGCCCATGAACGAACCGTCGAAGAAGACACCAAATGATCGTATGGAGAACATCGAGCATGACCCGGCAATCGTCGCCGGATCAGCCAAGCGGTCAATCCCGGATCAGCGGATGGTATTTTTGGTAGGGACAGGCCAAAGAGGCGAAGAGCAAGTTCTCAGGATCAACTCATAATTTGAGCGCGGGCAACCTGGAACTGCGCGGTCAGTTCGGGATGCTCTTCCCCAGGGCCCTCGATACAATAAGGGTTCAAGAACTGGCGTCCTGCAAAGAGTTTGCGATCCACGGGGCTCAGCGCGGCGTCTTCACAGACTGCCCGCCACGTCTCGGCGATGATGACAATCTGGTTTGCGATCAAGGCGACTGCATCGTTTTCCGTTAGATGAAAATCAGGTGCCGCTGCTAGACAGGTAGCGATTGTGCTGGTGCGAGCATTGCCCTTAATGAGCATCGCTTGTGACGCTTCGCCGCCCGCACGGTTTTGCGGGCAAATATCATAGGCAGGCGTCAGGCTCAGCGCTTTGCCGTCCCAGAAGGCCGCATGGTTGCGCGCATGGTCGTCCGTGTTGCCACAGAGGATATTGAAGCAAATCCGCCCATAGAGTTCTTTCAGCATGTCCTTGGGGTCGGCGAAGCGGTGGCGGATGATTTCGGCCAGGTCTTCATACGACGCGTAACGTGCCATCATCTCGTCAAGGCCGAGCATGGTCAGCGCCGAAACCATGGCACGGCGGCTCCAGCCGCTGTTTGTTTTTGCACGGTCGAAGCGTTCGATGATCAGGACGTCTTTACCCGCTGCACGGGTCAGCGATACTGGCGCCGTGTTCAGACCGCAAGCCGCCGCCAACTTCATGGCGATGAACTCAGCCTTCACAACGCTATGCGTGTCCGTACTCGATGAAAACTTAGCAATGAATTTACGATCGCCATCGTTGATCAACGCTTTCGGGCGCGCACCGCCGACCGATGTGCCGTGGTTCAGCGCCTGATCGAGCGCAGGAGTAAGCGGCAGACCTTTTTCGATTTGCTCGGCCGCCACCAGCAACTCTTCGAACGAGGCTTCTGCGGCAAGGCGCGGCTCATAGTCCTTCGAAGACCTCTGAAAGTCGAGCGCGCCGATGCGGTCCGATCCCGATTGCAGCAGATAGGTCAGTTCGCCAATGTCCGGCTCGCCCGCCACATTGGGTTTGGCACCAGTCAGGCGGTTGATGATCACGCGCCGCCCCCAGGCGTCGGGCGAGCCGTCCCGAATGCAGCTTGGCATGGCAAGCCCTGGCTTCGGCGCGATCGTGCCGCGCTGAAGCGGGAGCTCTAGCTCGTAGATCGGAATTGCGTCCTTTCGTTCCCGATAGCTGGCACCATAAGTGAAGAGCAGGCGGTCGCCATCCTGCGTGAGCCGCCCGGCCACCACCGGTTCGATCGCCCCCGGTAGCCAAATCCAGACAAAGGCTTCTGTTGCGTCCGTCTTAGAAATCATCATCGATCTCCTTCATGGACGGGCGGACAGACTTCGGGAGCAGTGTCAGTTTTTCATCGAGGCGGGCATTGTGCATCTGAAGGGTGCGCTCGTCATACTCGAACAGGTGCACGCCGACGATTACGGCGACCTCGAAGACTGTGCCGATCTCCGGGCCGGGCGCGCCTTTTTCGATGTTGTAGAGCGTCGTGCGGCTTATACCTGCACGATCCGCCAGATCCTGTGCCGTCATGTCGCGTTCCATTCGTCCGACACGGATCAACTTGCCAAGGAGCGAGAGCGCCTGGCGGGTCACACGGCAGTAGCTCCTCTTGCGCTTCATGACACACCTGTTTTTGTCTAGTTAAATGAACGTAAATTAGTTTCACGTACAGATTATGAGACACTATACATTGACATGTATCGTTTGTCAAATAATGTTCATTTTAATGGACGTTAGGTATTTTATGTACAGTTAATTAAACGTTTGATGGATGCACATGAGATTTTAGGTGGTTCCACATATTTAGACAGTTTGTCGCTAACGCTTACCACAGACGGTCAAAGAGGCGCCTCTTAGCGTCCCTTCGTAAGCGTCCGTTGAACCCACTATTGCAGTTCGGCATCAATTCAAGCAGCACTTTTTGAACTTTTTGCCGGACCCGCAGGGGCACGGATCGTTTCGTCCGACATTTTTCAGGTTCTGGTTGGCCGGTGCGGCTGGGGCCGGGGTAGATGCCAGAGCCCGTCTGGCAATATGGAGTTCATGGACGAGGACCGGGATCATGTCCGGAGCCAGCCTTTCCAGGTCCGCGTCGATGTCCATCGGCTCCAGTTCCGACCTCGGCGTCGAGGCGATCTGGTGAAGCCGCATGAAGGTGGACAGGGCTTTGTGAGCGGTGCTCCTGTCGCCGCAGGACAGCCAGGCATCGGGGCGCAGGGTGAGGGCCATATAAAAGCCTTCGACCCACATCTCCCAAAGGGTCTCGTCCGTGCGGGTGTCGATGTCGAGGATCGGTGCGTATTCGTTTCGATCCAGTTGCCGGATGATGTCGTTGTAGTGGTCCACGATCAGGCCGTTGACGGTCTGCATCTGCTCCAGGTCTTCATAGACCGGGCCATCGCCATTTCTCCAGATCAGGGAGACCCATTCGCCGGGCATGATCAGTTCGGGGCAGACGATGACGCCTGCCAGAAAGCCGTCCAGTTCGCTCAGCAGCATGGCGTCGTCGCCGACCGCGTCGGACAGCAGGAAGGTATCCAGTTGACGCAGCTTCCCTGACAGCTTCCCGCTCATGATGAAGTCCCTTTGGCGTAATGCCACGGCAGCAGCTCGTCGATCCGGTTGATCTTGTGGTCCGCAATGCGCTCCAACACCCAGGCAAGCCAGGCCTGGGGGTCGACATCGCCCAGCCTGGCCGTCTCGATCAAGGTGAAGACGATGGCCAGCGCCTTGCCGCCGCCCTCGGAGCCGGCGAAGAGCCGGTTCTTGCGCCCGAGCGCGACGGGGCGCATGGCCCGCTCGACGGCGTTGTTGTCCAACTCCAGAAAGCCGTTATCCAAGTAGGGCATGACCCGCCAATCGGTGCCTGAGCTTCTCGATCTCCAGGGCCTGTGACTTGACTTCATTGCCCAGCAGACCGATCAGGGCCTTCAATTCGGCGGGGTCGTCGGGCAGCGTTCGCAAGTCATCCAGCATGGCCATTGTATAGCCGATCCGGGCCGTGAAGAGAATCCCCCATATGGCCTGTCGGTATGTTTTTATGCGCTTATCCGGTGCTTAAGGGACGCCATGTCCGGGGCGGCATGCGCCAGTCGATGCCTTCCAGCAACATGGCCAGCAACATGGCAAATTGCGCCGGTGTCAGGCTCATCTTGCCCGCTGATGCCGACGGCCACACGAACCGTCCCTTCTCCAGGCGCTTGGCAAACAGGCACGCGCCCTGGCCATCCCACCAGATGATCTTCAACAAATCCCCACGCCGGCCCCGGAACACGAACAAATGCCCCGAATACGGATCGCTCTTCAGAACCTGTTCCGCCTGCGCCGCCAGCGAGTTGAAACCGCGACGCATGTCCGTCACCCCCGCTGCCAGCCAGACCCGTGTATTGGAAGGCACCGGGATCATGATAACCAAACCTTCAACAGCCGGCCCAACCGATCCGGGTCGAACCCGCCCCCGGCGACGACCCGGTGTCCGCCTACCAGTTCGATATGTACCCGGCCCGCCGGCAAATCGGTGCGCGCATCCCCGGACATATCAACCGACTCCAGACCGATCTCGACCGGAAGAAAACACGATCCCGCGCCGGCTTCGCGCTCAGGTGCAAAACGCGGGTCGCGCAGCCATTTGAAAAGCAGGTTCGCGTTCATCGAATAGCGCCTGGCAATCTGTGCCACCGATACCCCCGGTGCCGAGGCCTGAAGGCAGATCGAACGCTTCTCTTCCGCCGACCAATAACGCCGCCTCCGGTCATCCATCTCAACCCCGTAGTGTCCACTTGTCTCTGGTGGACACTATCGCCGAAAAATCGATCCCTCGTCAGAGCGGGTTCGTCGGACGCTTACGACGAGAGTGTACCGGTTCCGTACAAACGACCCCTGCGTAAAGAGGCCAATCTGCAATCGCTGAAAATGGGAAAAGCCCGGAATTCCGGGCTTTGGAATGGTGGGCGCGACAGGGATTGAACCTGTGACCCCTGCCGTGTGAAGGCAGTGCTCTCCCGCTGAGCTACGCGCCCGCCGGGTGCCGCCTGCGAGATATCGGGGCCGGCACCAACCCGGTCGGCTTGACCGGGAGGCGTGATATACTGCCCTGCCCTTGCGGCTGTCAATGCCGGGGGTGGGCCAGAGGGTGGGCTGGCGGGCAGACCATGAGCGCCGGGACATCTTGTCTCGGCTTGCAACGCCGTTTAACGTGCGGACAGTTTCTTAGGCAACACTGGCACCGATCCATGTTTTCCGAACGCAATGTCGCAGACATCTTTCCAACGCCGCTGTTCAGCTATCTGATCGCGGACCGCGATAGCCTGAACACCTATCTGATGGAATTCATCAACCGCGTCCGCAAGGAAGAAGGCTGGGACGAAGAGAGCCTTGCCGGCAAGGACGAGGCCCTCGAACACCTGCAAAGCTCGGAACAGCTGCATCAGCGCAAGGACAGCCAGCGCTTCGTCGATGTCGCCATGGCGGCAACCCGCGAGGTGCTCGGCTTTCTGCAATATAAATACGACGACATCCAGATGACCAGTTTCTGGTTCAACGTCTCCAGACCCGGCTATTCGCATCGCAACCACGTGCATCCGAACAACATCATCAGCGGCGTCTATTATCTGAAAACCTCGCCGGAATGCGGCAACATCGTTTTCGACGACCCGCGCCCGCAGGCCAACGTGCTGCTACCCGACGTCAACGAGGTGACACCGTTCAACAATCATACCTATGCCGTGACGCCAGAGCCCGGCCAGATGATCATGTTCCCGTCATGGCTGGCGCATCGCGTCGCCATCAATCGCTCAAAGCAGGAACGGATCAGCCTCAGCTTCAACGTCATGCTGCGCGGCAGCTACGGCTTTGACCGCGCCTACGCCTGAGCCGGATAACGAACAAGTGAGTACAAGATGAGCCCGCGGAACGTTTACAGTTTTTTCCCCGTCACCGTGCAATCTTCAACGATCGCCGGGGCTGAACAGCTTAATGCCGGGATCATCGATGAGATTCACAAAGTTCGCGGCACGGTGCCGAACAGCCTGCCCGAAGGCTGGAGCTGCAGTCTCTATACGACCATCGCCAGCGGCTTCAACCTGCTCGACCGTCCGGCTTTCAAGACGCTGCAGCAGCATATCTTCACCGAGGCAACCGCATTCGCCGCGGCTTATGCCTACGACACCAAGAACCACCCGGTCCGGATTACCGAATGCTGGGTCAACGTCTATGGCCAGGGCGATTCACAGGAAGTGCACCTGCACCAGAATTCGGTGATCAGCGGCATCTATTATGTTGCCGCCCCGGAAGGCTGTGGCGAGCTGCTGTTCCATTCACCGCAGGCAGACGTCATGCTGGCACCGCCGACAGTTGAAACCAACGACGTCAACACGCCGATGATCGCCTTCAAACCCCGGGCCGGCGACATGGTGCTGTTCAGAAGCTGGCTCAAGCACAGTGTCAAACCGACCCGGGGCAAGGAAGAGCGCATCTCCATCGCCTTTAATCTGACGATGTAGGCCGGCCACTGAAACTGAGAAAATCGGCGCGCGCACAACGCTCCAGAAACCCTTCCAGTTGCCGCATCAGCGCCGTGTCGGATTTCCTGAACCCGGCCTTGCCGACCGCCTCGGCAATGGTCCTGACACCGTCGCACGCTTCCAGCAGCGCGATGCCGTTTTCCGTCGTCTCGACGGCAATATCCGCCTCGCCATGATACGGCCAGGTGATGCGATAGGCTTTGCGCCCGCTGTCCGGCCGCTCCACCTCAAGACCGTGCGCCAGGATCGGTCGCAGGTGTGCCCAGTTGGCCCGCACCGGAACGGTTTCATAATCGCTTTCAGGTCGCTCGCGATGGCAGGCAATGAAGGTATGCTTCTTGATCGACGCCCGGTACAACTCGACACAAGCGCGCTGCTGTACTTCGGACAAGCCCTTGAAAGCCTTGCCGCCGACCCCGGCTAGCGGCGAGAACATCGGATCGGTGCGCCCGGCAAACAGCAGCTTCTGCATTTTCAGCCCGGCCCCGCCCAGAAAATCATGCACTTCGTCAATCGCGTAGGCCCGGTCCTGCACATGCAACAGCAGATCAACCAGACCTTCATCGTCCTGCCAATCCGGATGCAGGTGGCGGACGGCGGCGAACGGGTGCGACACCGGCAGGTGTTCAACCAGTGTGCGAAGGGCGGCGATATCCGCTTTCGATACCATGAGCGGATCGATCCGCATCGCCCTGAACAGCGCCTGCAGCATGTAAATGCCCTGCCGGCCATGCCGTCCATACAGCATCAGATGCATGGAACCACCGGCGCGCAACACCGAAGCCAGCGCGGCCAGGCCGGCTTCGGGATCGCTCAGGTGATGCAGAACGCCGGTGCAGACGACAAGATCAAAATCCTGTGCAAGCCCGGCGGTATCCTCGATGCTGCGCTTTTCAAGCCGCACATTCTTTGCCCCGATCCGCTCCAGAAGCCGCGCCGTCTGGCCCAGACTGTTATCGGAGATGTCGGTGGCGACGATCCGCGCCCCCGGTAGCCCGGCGGCGATCTGGGCCGCCTGTTGCGTGCCGCAGCCGGCGATCAGGATATCCAGATCATCACTGCGGGTCCGGTATGGCCAGTACAGATGAAAGCCCGGATTAGGCGATTCCAGCAACCACGCTTCGCCCCTGACATAGGCTTCGATATCATCATCGACGGGCGGGTACGGATGGCGTTCGTACATCGCGGCGACCCGGCCCAATACCTGTTTTTGCTGTTCGTCAGTCATGCCGGACCTTTGCAGGTAGGTCGAAGGGGTGATTGATCATCAGAAAACTCTCATGCGTGCTTACGGGCGTGCTTACGGGCGTGCTCTCGGGCAGAATACTTTTTCAACGATATAATATCGGCTATCTTTTGACCAATCGGATATCACCTTCCGTTTCCCGAGCGGCCCTGCCCGAACTGCGTTCCGGGCCCGGCTGTAATCTCTGGAAACAATGTTTGACTTGGCGCTTCACAGTCGATGTGGCACACGGTTTGCAACCGCCTGATCGTTTCGGAGTAGTTTTTCAGAAAAATGAGTCGTCGACGCACAGCAGCCATCATTCTCGCCGCCGGTCACGGCAAACGGATGCAATCATCCCGGCCCAAGGTCCTGCACCCGCTCGCAGGCCAGCCGATGATCCACCACATCCTGATCACGCTGGATAGCGTCGGCATTGACGAGATCTGCGTTGTCGTCGGCCCCGATATGGAAGCTGTCAGCACCGCCGTCGCCCCCCACCGGACCGTCATTCAGAAAGACCGCCTTGGCACGGCGCACGCCGCGTTGTGCGCCAGGGATGCCTTTTCCGACGGCATCGATGATCTGCTGATCCTCAATGGTGACAATCCCCTGATCCCGGCATCGGCGATTACGGATCTGCTCTCGAAACAGCGCACACCTGATCATCCTGCGGTAACCGTGCTCGGCTTCCAGACACCCGAGCCCGGGGCCTATGGCCGCATGCTGACGGATGACAGAGGCCGGCTGGAACGGATCATCGAAGCCAGGGACGCGACGCCCGATCAGTTGGCGATCACACTTTGCAGTGCCGGGATGATGGTGCTCGATGGCGCGTCCGCCTTCGACATGCTGGCCGGGATCGGCAACGACAATGCCGCCGGCGAATATTATCTGCCGGATGTCATCGGCGTGGCCCGGGACATGGGTCGCACCTGCGCCTATGCCGAAGCCGGGGCCCGGGATCTTCTGGGTATCAATTCAAGGGCCGAGTTGGCCATCGCCGAAGCCCGCGTGCAGCAGCGCCTCAGGGCCGAAGCCATGGCTGGCGGCGCAACCCTGATGGCACCGGAGACGGTGTTTTTCTGTCTGGATACAAAGCTAGGCCGCGATGTGACGATCGAGCCCAATGTCGTGTTCGGTCCCGGCGTCGACATCGCCGATGCGGTCACGATCCGGGCTTTCAGCCACATAGAAGGGGCCCGCATCGCCAGCGGCGCGGTGGTCGGCCCCTTCGCCCGACTGCGGCCCGGTGCTACGCTTGCGGAGAACGTCCACATCGGCAATTTTGTCGAAATCAAGAACGCGACGATGGGGCCGGGCGCGAAAGCCAACCATCTGTCCTATGTCGGCGATTCCGATGTCGGGGCCGGGGCCAATATCGGCGCCGGGACCATTACCTGCAATTATGACGGCGTTTTCAAATGGCGCACGACAATCGGTGCCGGCGCCTTTATCGGCTCGAACACGGCACTGGTTGCGCCGGTCAGCATCGGCGACGGTGCAGTGACCGGGGCCGGCAGTACCATTTCGAAAGACGTCAGCAAGGATGCACTGGCCGTGACCCGTGCACCGCAGCGCGAGATCAGTGACTGGGGCCGGCAAACCCGCGCGCGCAAACAGGCGCTCAAGGACAAGGGGGAGAAAGGCTGATGTGCGGCATTATCGGCATCGTCGGCCACAATGCGGCGACCCCCCGCCTGATCGACGCCCTGAAGCGGCTGGAATATCGCGGTTACGATTCGGCCGGCATCGCCACTCTTGTTAACGGCGGTATCGAACGCCGCCGCGCCGAGGGCAAACTGATCAATCTGGATAAACGGCTGGCGAAAGAACCCCTCGCCGGCACCACCGGTATCGGCCACACACGCTGGGCGACACATGGCGTACCGAACGAACAGAACGCCCACCCGCATGCGACCGGTCGTGTTGCCGTGGTCCACAACGGCATCATCGAGAATTTTCAGGAACTGCGCGACGAGGTCGGGCGCGCCGGCTGCAAACTCGCTTCCGAAACCGACACCGAAGTGATCGCACATCTGGTCACGTTATATCTGGAAGACGGTCTGACACCGAAGGATGCCGTATTCGAAACCCTGAAAAGACTGCATGGCGCGTTTGCACTCGGTTTCATTTTTTCCGGCGAGCACGATCTGATGATCGCCGCCAGACAGGGCAGCCCGCTGGCGCTCGGCTTCGGCGATCAGGAAATGTATCTGGGCTCCGATGCGCTGGCGCTGGCGCCGCTGACAAACAAAATACTCTATCTTGAAGACGGCGACTGGGCGGTGATGACGGCAAGTGGCGCGGCTGTCTACAACGCCGAAGGAGACCCGGTCGAGCGGCCGATCAGACTGACCGAACTGTCCGGTGCCGCCATCGGCAAGGGCGGCTACCGGCATTTCATGCTGAAGGAAATCTACGAGCAGCCGCAGGTCATTGGCGACACCCTGCAGTCGCTGATCCATCCGGGCCAGCGGCGCATCATCATACCGACCGGCTCTGTCGATCTTGCCAAAGCCGACCGCTTGACCCTGATTGCCTGCGGCACGTCGTATTATGCCTGCATGACGGCCAAATACTGGTTCGAAAGCCTGGCCCGGATACCGGTTGATGTCGATATCGCGTCGGAATACCGCTACCGCGATCCGGTGCCGCCTGAAAACGGCGTGGCGATCTTTATTTCCCAGTCCGGCGAAACCATCGACACCCTTGCTGCGCTCAAGCAGGCCAGGGCCGGCGGACAGAAAATCCTGTCCATCGTCAACGCCCCTGAAAGCGCCATTGCCAGGGCATCCGATGCGGTGCTGCAGACCCTGGCCGGACCGGAAATCGGCGTCGCCTCGACCAAGGCCTTTACCACACAACTGACAATTTTGGCCTGCCTTGCCATAGCCACCGCCGAAGCCAAAGGCACCGTCAGCGAGAAGGATGTTGCCGAACTGGTCGGCGCGCTGACCGAAGTGCCGGCGCGGGCGGCCGAGGTTCTCAACCACGACGATGCCATCCGCAGCCTCGCCGCAACCGTCGCCGAAGCCCGCGATGTGCTGTATCTGGGCCGCGGCACCAGCTATCCGATTGCGCTTGAAGGGGCGCTCAAGCTGAAGGAAATCTCTTATATCCATGCCGAAGGCTATGCCGCAGGCGAGATGAAACACGGACCCATTGCGCTGATTGACGAGGCCGTGCCGATCATCTGCATCGCCCCCGGTGACAAGTGGTTCGACAAGACGGCGTCCAATATTCAGGAGGTCAAGGCCAGGGGCGGCAAGGTCATCGCCTTCACCGACACCAAAGGGGCCGAGCGACTGGGCGACAGCGCTCATGCGATCATTGCATTACCTGCCGTGAATGCCTTTGTTTCGCCCATTTTGTATGCGATCCCGGTGCAACTGCTGGCGTATCATGTTGCCGTGATCAAGGGCACGGATGTCGACCAGCCCCGAAATCTCGCTAAAAGCGTCACCGTGGAGTAAGTCACATGAAATGGTTTTTCATCCCGACCCTGATGCTGCTGGCTGCTGTGTCCCTGCCGGCAAGCGCCGACAAGGTTGATCACGCCCAGTGCGCAAAAGCTTTCGATGTCTGCCTTGCCGACTGCAAGACGACCTATGCCGACGACGCCGCCGGGCACGCGGCCTGCGTGCCGCAATGCTCGGGCAAATATGCTGCCTGTGATGCCGGCGTTGCATACGACAAGGCCAAGCCGTGGATTGAGGATCAGGCAAAGAAAACCAAAAAGTTTTTCGACGACATGCTTGAAAATCTGAAAAAAGACCCGCCCAAAGAGGATGCGCCGAAAAACAAAAGCATCTGACGGCAACGGGCAACCCATTACGGAGCGTTATCCAGCAGGCGGATCAACGGCGCTGCAGCCGGTAAATACCTTTGCCAACGATTGACCGATGTTTTGTACACATCCTGTCTGACCTGCCGGGCACTCGCCGTTTTCACGACACGTCCCGACGCCGCAAAATCCAGACAGCGATCTGACCAGTCGAGCCCGATGGCGTCGATCAGCCGGCGCGCTTCCGCTTCCGGTTCCTCAACCAGCGCTTCATAGGAAACCGTCAGGATGCGGTCCGGAAATTTCCGTTCCCAATATGCCATCAGGGATCGTTGCGCCGTCGCATAGGCGGCAACGGCTTCAAAGCTGTCGGCAAACGCCAGCTCGGCGTCAAAATTCTTTGATACACACGAGAGACAGGTATCCCGCAGATCACGCACGCAATGAATGATTGTCGCGCCCGGAAAGGCCAGCGCGGCAAATCCCAGATAACGGTCATTCATCGGCTGTTTGTCGACTACCCTGAGCGCATTCGGATCCAGTTTTGTGATCTGGTCGAGATACTGCCTGGATATCGCCGGCAGCGACGGCCCGATACGATCCGCATCCGGTTCAGTAAATTCCCAGGACGGCAGGGTTTTCCGCCCGAGACGTCCGTCCACATGCTCAAGCACTGCATCGCGCAGGTACGAAAGCTCCCCGGCACCATGAACTTTGTCGTGTCCGGCCAGGATCTGTTCGACAAGGGTCGTGCCGCTTCTGGGCAGGCCGACGATGAAGACGGGTCTGGCGCTGCTGGACCGCCCCTTTGTTGTCCCGTCGATGCGTATATCATCAAAAAGCGCCGCAACCCGTTCCAGCAGGGCAATTTCGTCAGTGACCGAACAGGCCCGCAGCCCGGCCGCGACCTCACCGCCCTTGAGAAAACAACGCATCGCATCATTATACTGATTGATATCCTCATAGGCTTTGCCAAGGGCATACAGCACGCTGACACGGTCTTCGGGGGGCAGGTTCGGGCGAGTCGACAGTTCTTCAAGCGTCCTGATGGCTGGATCATCAGCGTCGAAGCGAACACTCTCGCCATAGTTCCGCAGCACGCGGACATCGTCGGGTGCCAGACGCAGGGATTGTCTGTAATATTCCGCCGCCTGTTGCTGCCTGCCGATGCTGGCCAGATGGTTGGCCATATTAAACAGGATTTCATGATCAGCGGGTGCCAGCGCCAGAGCCTTTTCATAGGCACGCAGGGCTTCATCGGTTTGATTTTGCCGGGCGGCAATGATGCCCAGGTAATTCCAGGCCCCGGCCTGTTGTGGCCAAAGCTCTGTCGCCCTGGCGGCAATCCTTGCGGCCTGATCACAGGCTTGTCTTGAATAGAGCGCGATGATCAGCAACCGGTACCGCTCACCTTCGGCGTCCAGCAGTTTAAAGGCACTGCGGAAATCCCGGGCCAGGGCTTTGCTCAGGATCATGTGGTGCAGGTGGTCAGCGGATCGGGATTTCTTGTAAAGCTTTTCCCATTGTCCAAAACTCCGGCGATAATCACCGGATTCCAGATACGCTCCGGCCAGTCCATATTGAACAGCCTCCGCGTCCGGTTTAAGGGCCGCACACTTCTTGAAAGGATCAAGAGCCGCCCAGGGCTGTCCGCTATTGAGCAGAAAAGTGCCGAAATAATTGAGAAAATCGGCGCTTTCTCCCAACCCTGCGTTCGCCTTGGTGAATGAGGCAAGTGCCTTCGGATAATCCCGGGCCTTCTCGGCGACAAGACCGCGCAGATACCACAAATCGCAAGGAACCTGCTGGTCTTCCATAAAGTAAGGCGCACAGCGCTGGAGCGCCGAAGCCGGATCCGGTCCCTGCAGCGCGCTCTGGAGTGTCGCTTTGATGTCGGTATCGTCGAGCATGACGTATGGTGAAATTTATACGCACAAAAAGAAAGGCCAGGTCAAAAGACCTGGCCTTCCCGTATCAGAACGCAGAACGTTCCGATATTCTGGCAAAAAGTTCTTAGAACTTGATGCGCGTACCAGCGAAGATCGCCGTGGCGTCTTCATAGCTGGTGGCGGTTGCGTCATCGAACGACATCATCTGCACACCAACATACAGTTCCGTGCCGGCATCTTTCAGGTGTTGAACGACACCGAAGTCGATCATTTCTGCTTCGCTACCGTTAGCAGCGAGGTCTTTCGTCACGGTGTAACCGACGGCGAAAGCGGTCGTGCCCATGCTGGTCAGCGAAGCGTCGTAGCCACCGCTGATGTTGTAGGCTTTGGTATCGTTCGAAGCAGTCGAGGTCTTTTCGGCTTTGCCGTAGTGACCGCGCATGTTCAGACCGCTGTCGTGCTTGGCAGCAGCGGAAACGACCCACTGGTTGTCAACCGAAGTGCTGGTTGCGCTGGTGTTGAGGTACGATGCCGCACCGGCAACAGCGACGCCACCAAACTTGCCTTTGTAGCGTACGGCAACGTCGTTGGCACCACCGGAAATCGCCGAAGCAGCAATGCTGAAGCCGGCGAAGGTTGGCGTGTCATAACGGACGCGGTCGGAGCGGCTGGCGCCGTCCAGGTTCGTCATCTGGTCACCCCAGGTGGTCGCACCGAAGACGTTGTCAGCCTGGTTGGCCGTACGGATGTGTGCATCACCGACGACGAAGAACACGCCACCACCGGCAGCCATGTAGGCACCGCTGAGGCCGACTTCTGCCGTACCGTCGGAAGCGGTCGGACCCTGGCCGATTGACAGCTTACCGAACTGCTTGTGGCTGATGAAGGCTTCCATGCGACGCTGCGCAAAGCTGGTTTGACCAAATGCATCACCGGCATCGTCCGTTGCGTTTGCGGAACCATCGGCAACCGTGAAGTTGTTCGAGGCGTTGTCCTGGAATTCAACTTCCAGAGCCGTACCAACGGAAACAGCTTCGTTGACTTTGCCGGAACCGAGGATCCGGAAGCGCGAACCGCTGTTATCGTTGTCGACGACTGCCGAACGCTCGGACTTGCCGTCGTCGAAGTGCATCCACATTTTGCTGATCTGACCGGAAACGGTAACCGAGTTTCCGTTGCCGTTGCTGACGGTGCCAGCTTCGGCGACAGGCACTGCAACTGCGAAAAGGGCAGCGGCAGCAACCGACGTTTTGAGAGTTGTTTTGATATTCACTTTGGTTTCTCCTTCACCAACAAATTGGGGTATCCCCAGTTATAAAGGGAAGCCGCGATACGGCGGGCGTCCCAGCCGCTAACGGCGGCTTCCAAAATGTATCTTATGTATTTCCGTTCGTGAGCAAAGCGAATTCGCAGCCCTGTGAGGTTTTTTAGCGTCACTGTGATGCAAAAGACACACAAGACCAAAGCCCTTGGCGTGCCTCGTATTTTAACCATGTTTGACCCGGGCGTGACAAAAAGGACTCTATTTGTGGCATCAGGCGGGATCAGGTCAACATCTGGCGGTTGGTTGGTTAACGGGGACGGGAATTAATGCGGTTAAGTTATTTCACTCATCGTCAGCCCGGTGCAGACCGGGGTCCAGTGAGACACATCCGGTTCTGGCAGGGACAGGCCATGCCCGGCACACTGGATTCCGGCGTGCGCCGGAATGACGAATTATACAGATACCGTCACCCCGGTGCAGACCGGGGTCCAGTGAGACACATCCGGTTCTGGCAGGGACAGGCCATGCCCGGCACACTGGATTCCGGCGTGCGCC
>JBBDOA010000135.1:0-11089 GCA_040877275.1 Rhodospirillales bacterium
CGGGCACTTCACATTTTTCGTCAAGCAGTTCGGCCTGAAAAATCGTCCATAGACGCCAGTTGAGGCGTAGCGCCGTCTTCATGTTCTCCTGGGTCTGCTTTTCAGAAGGATCACCGCTGACGATGGCGGCCGCCATGCGCTTGGCGGCCTCAAGCAGTGCCCAACCCTCGGTTTGAGCGGGCTGACCGGCAACTGGCACACGCTCGTAACTCTTGATTTTGCTTTGCTGAGAACTCATCTGGAAACCGTCCATGTTTATCTATCTCCTGTCATAATAGCACTTTTCGTTATTTAGAACAGACCTAACTCGCCCCTTTCAGGGTCACCATGATACCTATTTTGACATAATTTATAGGAAGTTAGTCAGGCTGAGCTGGCGAATTCGGGCAAATGTCTGGTATGAGGCCTCCAATGCCCGCTGATCGTCCAGCAGCCGCGTGATCGTGGTCAGCGGGTCCGCATTTTCAATATCCGCAATCGAACTGTCCAAAAACCCGATGAAATCGGTGTGCAGGGCGTTCTGCCTGTTCAGCAGAACCTGATTGAATCCAATGTTCTGCTGAACCTGTTCGATACTGCTGGTCAACTCGGTACCGAATGGCGGTGTGCCGCTGACCGTGAATTCCAGCGAGGATTCGATCAGGTATTTGGCCTGGCTGATCCGCTCCGGGTTTTCATCAAGGCCGCCTGCGGTGCCATACTGGCCCTGCAGGATAATCATCATGCCACGGATGGCCTTTTCAAACGCCGGGTCAATCGCATTCAATTCGTTTTCAAAGCTTCTGAGATCGCTGGTCCGGTGGGTGGTCGTTACGCTGTCTCCGGCATAGTAGGGGGTTGCAGCAATGGTGCCGGCGGCGGCGAAAGATTGTATCCTGGCCCCGTCATTGTCGGTTTCATTGACGGTGATGTCCTGGGTGACGGTGACCGACGAGCCATCGCCAGCGACACTGGCGACAGTAAACACGCCGTTGTTGGTGGTCACGCCACTGACCGTAAACTGCATGCCGGCTTTAAGCTGCGAGAATGCGCCGGGCACGGCGGTGCCGCCGGTGTCCTGCATTTCGATGGTGTCAGTTGCCGCATCGAAGTCGATTTGCGTGCCGATGGTGTGGGCGAAACTGTTGGAGCCTGTAAAGGTCGCATTGAAATCGGTTTCGGCGGTCACTGTTTCATTGACGGTAATGGTCGAGCCGTCGGCCGATATGGCATTGATGGTATAGGTTGCATTGTTCGAGCCGGTATTGGCAATCGTTACCGTATCGCCGACAGCCAAGCCGTTGAAGACATCAGGGACGGCACCGCCGCCGCCATTCTGTTCTACGGCAATGGTGTCGTCGTTGGTGCCGCCGTTGGGCGTGAAGACGACTTGCGAGCCGGCAAAATAATCAAAGAATGCATTGCCGGCACCATTGCCTTCGTCGGTCAGTTTGTTGGAAACGACGGTCACCGTGGTGCCGTCATTGCTGGCCACCGTATAATCCCCGTCGTTCTGGGTTGAATCGCTGACGGTAATCCTGGCACCGACCTCAAGAGCGTTCAGGCTGCCGGCATTCTGTGCCGTTATGGAGTTGGCAGCCCGGTTGAAGGTCAAATTGCCGTAACTGCCGCTTGAAAGCAGCAGCTCGGTTGATGTGTTGTCCGGATCGCGGTAGCCGATACTGGTATTGGGGACATTCAATTCATCGGTCAGCATCGCTGTGTTGATTTCAACCGTCCGACCGCCGTTGGTGACACTGGCTACGGTGTAGGTGCCGTTGTTCGAGGCAGTGTCTGTGATCTTGATGGTTGAGCCCACGGCCACGTTCGAGAACAGGGCCGAGGTTGCACTGATCGAGCTGTTGCTGCTGGTTGTGGTATCGCCGTCGGCATCCTGAGCGAAAACCAGAAAATTCGCAGGATTGACATACTGTGTGGTCAGATTGTTCTCGTCCTGACTGTACGAGAACCGTTCCAGCGTGCCGTCCCTCGTCGTCGGGACCTGCACCGTATCGCCGTTGAACAATGCCTGAAAATCGGCGATGGAAGAGATGCCCAGTTCAACCGGCTCGTTTGTGACCCGGCTGCCGCTGAAGATAAATCGTCCGGCGACATCGGTATTGAGCAGGGTCTGGATACTGCGCAGTGCCCGGAACGCCGCCGCCTGCACTTCCTCGACCCGTTCCTCGTTGGATCCGTTACTGGTTTCGTATTCCTGCAGGGCCGACTTGAACTCTTTAACAGTTTCCTGAATGCCATCGACAACCGTCGCCTCGATACTCAGACGGACTTCGGCCTGGGTGTTGTTGTTGATGAAACGCTCAAGCTGGGTTTTGGTATTTTCGAGGTTAACCAGCCGTTGTGTGTTGACCGCAATACCGAGGTAGTCCTGTGATTTCTTTTGGCTGGTGACCTGGGTTTCAAGATCGAACAGTCGTTCCTGCGTGCGCAACATCTGATTGATCAGCGTTGTGTTGGCAGAATAACTCGAAATACGGGACATGGTTGATATCTCCGCCTTAAATCACGCGTTCAAGCGCTTCGAACATGCGCTGAATGGTTGATATGATACGTGCTGCAGCACTGAAGGCCTGTTCGAAGACTATCAGATTAGCCATTTCCTCATCAAGGTTGACACCCCGTTCGGATTCAAACTGTCTTTCAAGCGATTCCGTCAGGGATTGCTGTGCTTCGGCGTTGCGTTCGTGCGTACTGGCCAGCGAGGCATTGGTGGCAACAATCGCGGCGGCGCGTTCGGCAAAGGAAGTAGCGACGTTCGGCAACGAGCCGGCAACCTTGAACGAGGTCGGGGCATTCATCGCCTCAGCCATGGCCTTGGCGATGGTTTCATCGGCAACGCTCATCAGATATTCACCGGCAACACCCCGTGACGCATCCCACTGCGGTGCACCGGCAGAAACTTTTGAGGGTGTTTGCAGGATGTCGGCGCGGACTTGCAGTGTCGATGCAACACGGACATCGGCGATATCGGTTCCGGTATCGCTCAGGAATACGTTTCCAGCCGCTTGCGTGATCTGCATGCTGGAGCCGTCGTTATGCGAGAAACGGATACGGACACCGGCACCATCCGGAATAACCGCAGCGGTGATCGTCTGGCTGAGTGTTCCGTCGTTGGAAATCTGCGTGACGATATCGGCGAGGCTGCTGCCCCCGGCAATGGCCAGGGTGCCGATGGCACCGGTGCTGTCGCGGAACGTCAGGGTCGATGCCGTGGCGGTATATGTGCTGGCGAGGACGTCGGATTCCCAGATATTGTCAGCCAGGTTATCGACGAAAAAGTCGTTCAGACCGAAGAAATTCGAGAACCCGCTGGTGGTCTCATCGTTGACGCCGTCGCCGTTCGAGTCGTAGGCGATTTCGGCGTCACCGGCAGTTGAGCCGCTGGCTGTTGCTGTTTCGTCACGAAACGCCAGATTGAGTGTCGTCGTGTTCAGCGAGATCAGCATCTTGCCGGAAGTCACCGAGACCGTCGCCGATGCGGCACCGTTGTTTCTGAGCCAGCTTTGCATGGTCGACGCGACGTCATCGATCTGCCAGTCGTTGCCTGCCCCCCGCGAAGAGAAGCCGGCCCCGGTCATGATTGTGTTCAGGGTCGTGCTTTTGCTCTGATCCCCCGAGGAATCAAACAGGACCATGGCCACGTCATCGGACGAATTGGTCGGATCAAGTTTGATGGTCTGGGTTGTCGGTTCGGTGAAATTGCGCGTGCCATTGTATTCCTGGGCACCCGGAAACGAGACGCCGCGGTTATGGACCTGGTTCATGATGTCGCGCAGTTGTGCCGCCATGTCGTCCATCTGGCTTTGTAAATTCGGCAGCACCGTATCGCGCATGTCGATCAGGCCCTTGGCCTGGCCGTCACGGATGTCGCTGGTGGCGTCGTTGGCCGGGTTCTCACTGCTGCCGATGAAAAATCCGCCGAAATCGCCCTCGGCATGGGTTGTCGTCGGTGTGACGGCGGATGCGGACGTGTGCGTGACGGCCGGCGGTACCGTATCGACCAGGGTGCGGCCGTTCGACGTGAACACGACGAGATCGCCATCGGAGCGGGCGAAGTATCGGATGTCGATCAGTTCAGCCAGGCGGCTGACCTTCAGATCGCGTTGATCTTTCAGATCCGAGGTTTCCCGGCTGACCGATCCGGACGCAATGATATCGTCGTTCAGGGTATCGATTTCATTGACCAGCGAATTGATTTCCACGGCCACTTCTGTGAGTTTCTGGTCTGCCTGCAATCGCAGTTCCTGCAGAGCCTGCGACATTTCCTGCAATTGCTGCATCAGATCATCGGCGCGGCGCACGACTTCGGTATGTTCAAGCGCGTTGTTCGGCGACACCACCAGCGATTCAAGCGCTTCACTGAATTCGCTGACCGTGTGGCTGATCGATGTGTTGGCTTCCGGGGTGCCGAACAGATCCTGCAGACGGTCCCAGAACGTGTTCTGCGAGGTCAGGCCGTTCAGTTCCGAGCTTTCAAGGCGGAAACTTTTTAACAGCCCCTGGTCGACATTACGCATGATTTCGGAAATGTTGACACCGGAACCGGCACCGACGAGGGCTGAATTTTCGAACGTGACGATCTTCCTGGAATACCCAGGCGTGTTGACGTTGGAAATATTTCTGGACGTGATGTCGAGCGCCTGCTGTGTGGCGAGCAAGCCGCTTTGTGCCGTTCTCAGAGCCTGTGTAATGGTACCCATTCGTGTCGCCTTTCGTGGCGGTTCAGCAATTTTCTATAGCGTCTCGTTCAATGACAGCGACATATTGCCGCCCTTGAGCGGGGCTGCAGCGGTGCGGCCCTTGGCGGAATAAGCGCCGCTTTTCGGTGCCGCTTCGGCAACCGCTTCGGCAACAAGATCAACAACACGGCGACTGACGACGATGGCGACTTCAAGCATGCGGGCGTTCTCATGCATCAGTCTGTCGGCTTTCTTTGCCAGCTCAAACAGCACGGCTTTTTCTTCATCGCTGGCGCCGTCAAGCAGTTCGGGGTTTTCTTCCAGGCCCATGATGCGGGCCTGATAGACCCTGGCGATGGTTTCCTTTTCATCAAGGATCAGGCTGAGTTCACTGTGCCGGCGTTCGTGCAGGATTTCGCTTTCCCGCTCAAGAACGTTGATCAGCCGTGTCGTGACATTCACCAGATCGGCCATTCGTTTGGTCGTGTCCATTACTTGCCCTCCTGCATCTTGATCATTTCACGCATCACGTTGTCGGCCAGGCCGATGCCACCAGCGCGGGCGATGGCTTTGCCATATTCGTCAACCTGCATATCACGATAGATCTTTTCACCGGAGCCGCCGCCAAAGGGTTCGGAAGCCTCGATATTTGCGAACATCGGCCGCAGCATTTCTGACAGAAACTGGGCTTCAAACTCTTTCGCCGTTTCCCGGATCTGTTTCATGTTGTTGCCGCTGACGCTGGGCAGTTTCGGTGCCTGTGTCAGCCGTGCAGCGCTTAACTGTGCGTCCATGTTGGCAGAAAGACCGGACATCACATCACCTCGATTTCGGCTTGCAGGGCACCGGCCGTCTTGATCGCCTGAAGGATGGTGATCATGTCGCGGGGGCCTATGCCGAGCGCGTTCAGGCCGTTGACGAGTTCCTGCAGACTGATACCCGGTTGCAGCACGGTCAGGCGCTTGTCCTCGCCTTCATCGACTTCGATGTTGGTGCGATCGACAACGGCGGTCTCGCCAACCTCGGCAAACGGTCCGGGTTGGGCAACCTGCTGGGTTTCGGTAATGCGGATGGTCAGTGAACCCTGGGCGATGGCAACCGTCGAGATGCGGACATTTTCGCCCATGACGATGGTGCCACTTTGCTCGTCGATGACGACCCTGGCCAGTTGATCGGGTTCGATCCGCAGTTGCTCGATATCCGTCAACAGATTGACGACGTTGTTGAGATAGCTTTCAGGCACTGACAGTTGCACGGTGGTCGGATCGCTCGGCACGGCGGCTGAGGTGCCGAGGAAGGCGTTGATGGCCTGGGCAACCCTGCGGGCGGTGGTGAAATCCGGATTGCGGAGCGACAGTTTGACCTTGCTCATGCCGGACATATTGAAGTCGATTTCGCGTTCGACAATGGCACCGCTGGCGATCCGGCCCGAGGTCGGGACTCCCTTGGTTACGGTTTCTGCATTGCCCTGTGTCTGGAAGCCGCCGACGGCGACCTGGCCCTGGGCGACGGCATAAACCTCGCCATCAGCACCGAGCAGGGGAGTTACCAGGAGTGTGCCGCCGAGCAGGCTTGAGGAATCACCCAATGCACTGACTGTGGCGTCGATCCGCGTGCCCTGACGGGAAAACGGCGGCAACGTGGCCGTGATCATGACGGCGGCGACATTTTGTGAATCCAGGCCGGCTTCAGTCGGCTTGACGCCGAGACGGTTCAGCATCGCCTGCAGGCTCTGCTTGGTGAAATGACCGTTGGCCAGGTTGTCCCCGGTATTGTTGAGGCCGACAACAAGGCCGTATCCGACCAGAAGGTTGTCGCGGACCCCTTCGAAATCGATGATGTCCTTGATGCGTGACGCGGCGCCGACGGTGGCGGTCGTCTGGATCAGCAGGGCCAGTGCAACAATGCACCGGACAGTGGCGCTGAACAGGCCTTTGCGGAAGCGGTTGTATGATTGCGTCATCTTGATTTTCCCGGTTTCGTCGCCCGCCGTCTGTACGGCTTACGCGTATACATGATTATATGCGAATAACGTGCCAGAATTTAGCCATTAAAAATCATTATAATTCAATGCGTTAAGATGATTTCGGCGGGCTTGAGAAAGGTCGATTCTGCCGATTGCGGGGGTGGGCGGTAAGATTTGCCGGGTGCCTTTCAAACCCGGAAAACGCAGACGGCCCCGCCGCCGGCGGAGCCGCAATGCCACGCCTTGTCTGCCATCAGGCCTTCAGGTCGCGTGCCACGGTGGTCATTTCGTCAATGGTTTTGAAGCTTGTCGCGCTCATGTTGTAGGCATTCTGGGTCTGAATCATGCGCGCGAATTCAACGGCGATATCGACGTTGGAAATCTCGATGGCGGCCGGAATAAAGGATGCTCTGGACGATTCATCGGCAAAGAAGGCACTTGCCGTTCCGGACTGTTCCGTTTCCTTGAACAGCATGCCGTTGGTCGCTTCAAGGCCGTTTGCATTGATGAAGTCGTAGAGCGGGATTTTGTAGATCGTTCTGGATGTGCCGTCACTGAAAGTGCCGTTTACCTGACCCTTGTCGTCAAAACTGACATCGACCAGATTGGCCTGGCCGAGGCCGTTCTGAAAGGATGTGTATGGCGTGAATTCACCACTGAACTGCGTCATGTTACTGACATCGATGGTGAACGATGACGTCGCACCGTCATCCCATGTCGCATTGAAAGTCAGTTCCCCGGCAGAGTTCAACTGCCCGAGGCTGGAGAAGGTCAGCGGTGTGAACAGGGCTGCAGCGGATGCCGAGGTCGATGCGAGGACACCGGTACTTTCTGCCGCGACGGCTTCTTCCAGCACCAGTGTTGCGCCGTTGTTGGTGACGTTGCTGATGGTATAGGTCGCGTTGTTCGAGGTTGTGTTGGAGAAGGTGATCTGATCACCGGCGACATACTGTGCAAAGGCGTTGCCGACACCGTTGCCGGTCGCCGTATCACTGACGGTGACGGTTTTGTCCGCCGTATTGAAAACAAACTCTGAATCATAGGCGAGACCTGTATCGGCAGCCAGTCCGACGTTGAGTGTCGCCGTAGCCGACGGGCTCAGTGTCGATGACGTCAGGTTATTGGCGCGTACATTGATACGCCACTGATTGTCGGCCTGCATGGGCAGGAAATCGAGCGTTATATCCCTGGCTGTCGCATTGGAATCATAGGTCCGGAGACCGAAAGTCTCCGCGGTATCACCGAACTCGTTGGTTGACGGCAGATTGAATTCGAGGCCGGCTTCCGTTGTCGGCTGCCCCTGATCGAGGAAGGCATACTGATCGACGCGCATCGGTGCTGCCGCACTCGACGAGAATGTACCGTCTGCATTGATCGCAGAACCCATGACGAAATAGCCGTTCTTGTCGACGAGATACCCATTGGCGACGGTAATGGTTTCGCCGTCATCGGCGACAATGGTACTGGTATCGCCATCGACGGTGCCGATGGAAAATGACCCGTCACGGGTGAAATAAATGTCGGATGTACCGGTCAGTTCCGGCTGCAGGGCAAAAAATCCGTCACCGACAATGGCCAGATCGAGGATCCTGTTGGTCGGCGTGACGGTGCCCTGAACATCATTGGTGGCCCGTGCATAGGGCTTGACGCCGCCAAGGTCGCTTTGCTGATAGAGCTTGTCGCTGAGCAGCGTCTGGAATTCAGTGTCCGTCCGCTTGAAGCCGCCGGTGCTGACGTTGGCAATGTTATAGCCGATGGTGTTCAGCCGTTGCGTATGGGCCTGCATACCCAGGGTCGATGGCTGAAAAAGACCATATCCGCTCATGGATCGTGCTCTCTCTACTTGAGTTAGACGTACCCGAACCGGGCACGCACCTGTCCTTGCGATATGTTAAGCAAGGGTGATGCCAACTTTGAGGCTTTCTCAAGTCATTGAATTATATTGATTTAGCCAAGAAGGCCTGAACCCTGTAACGGCAGCTTTTGGTAATTTCCGGTAAAATGCGGCAATCTTTACCGGGTTCAGGCGACGCTGAAGATGTGCACCTGGCGGGCATTCACGGCAACCCGTACAGGGCTGCCGGCTGCCGGCAGAAAGACACCGGGGATGCGCGCTTCGGCGGTCTCGCCGTCGGCCAGTTTGAAAACGACGTAGGAAGACCGACCGAGCGGCCGGGCGGTCAGGACTTCTGCCGGACTGTCGCAGTAGACCAGGGTGTCCGGATCGCCGGGCATCGGTATCGGTGTCTCGTCCTGCAGTGCCAGGCGCAGCCCTTCCGGGCGGACCATCACCTCGACCTCTGTGCCGTCGCTGAATGCTGCCGTGCTGAAGCTGCCGAGCGGGGTCGCGACCTGGTTGTTCTGAACGGTGCCGGCATAGCGGTTGACCGGGCCGAAAAGCTCGGCCACGAAACTGTCCCTGGGCTTGAAATACAGATCGACGGGGGTGCCGTCCTGAATGACGCGACCCGAATTCATGACCAGAATCCGATCCGCCATGAACATCGCTTCCTCGGGATCGTGCGTCACCATCAGGGTGGCGACGCCGGCCTGCTTGACGAGGTGCAGGGTCTCGGCACGGATTTGCGCACGGCGGGTGACGTCAAGACCGGAAAAAGGCTCGTCCAACAGCAGAATTTGCGGGCCGGGGGCGAGGGCGCGAATCAGTGCGACGCGCTGCTGCTGGCCACCCGACAGGGTGTGCGGATAAACATCGGCATAGTCCGTCAGCCCCATTGTCGCGATCGCTTCGTTGATCCATGCAGAGCGGCGTCCACCCTTGGCCGGATCAAGGCCGAATGCGACGTTGTCACGGACATTGAGGTGCGGAAACAGGGCGTAATCCTGAAACATCAGGCCGACCCCGCGTTGCTCGGGCGGCAGCTGTTTCGGATCGGCACCATCGGCAACGATGCGACCGTCGATCTCGACCTGGCCGGTCTGCAGGTGTTCAAGCCCGGCGGCAAGCCTGAGCAATGTCGTCTTGCCGCAGCCGCTCGGCCCCAGAAGACAGACAAGCTCACCCGGTGCGACATAAACCGAAACCCCGGACAGCACCTCATGGATGCCGAAAGCATGGGATATCGCTCTCATGTGCAGGCCGTTCATGGCGTCTCCGATCCGGTGTTCAGCGGTTTCCAGGCCGGGAACCGGCGATGGTGACGCTCAACAGAATGACCGGGATAATGCCCGCGCCGACAATGGTCAACGCACCGAGAGCGGATTCCTCCAACAATTCGTTGGACGCATACTGATAGACGAAGGTCGCAAGGGTGTCGAAATTGAACGGGCGCAGGATCAGGGTCAGCGGTAATTCCTTCATGCAATCGACGAAAACCAGGATCGCTGCGGTCAACAGGCTGCCCTGCATGATCGGAAAATGAACCCGCTTGAGTGCTTTTGCCGGGCTGGCACCAAGAGTCCGGGCCGCGCCATCCATGCTGGGCGTGATCTTGCCGAGGCTGGCTTCGGCGGTGCCATATGAAAGGGCCAGAAAGCGAACCAGATACCCGTATATGACGGGACCGATAGAGCCGAGCATGACGGCACCGATGGCGAGGCCGCTCAACTCGCCGAACCAGACGAGCAGATGATCGACGGCGCTGCTCGGCCACAGCACACCGACGGCAAGAATGGCACCTGGCACGGCGTATCCGACACTGGCCGTTCGGGCGGCTATTTTGACCCAGGGGCCGCTCGACAATCTGACCGCATAGGCAAGGAACAGGCCGATGATCAGCGCAAGTAAGGCCGCCGATGACGACAGCACGAGCGAATTGGTGACAAAGCTGAAATAGTCCGCCGACAGGGTCTCTTCATAAAATCTGACGGCATAGTGGATCAGCACACCGGCCGGCAGCACGAAGCCGAGCAGCACCGGCAACGTGCAGGCGAGCAGGGCAAGCGCAGCCCGCCATCCGCGCAGCCGATAGCTCGGCAGTTCGGAATACTTGTTCGATGTATGATGGAATTTGCGATCCCTGCGGGCGAGCCGCTCGGTGACGATCAGGACCAGCACCACCAACAGCAGCACCGACGAGAGTTGTGCCGCGCCGCCGATTGAATTCATGTTGAGCCAGACATCGAAGATGCCGGCAGTGAAGGTGCGGACAGCAAAGAAATCTACGGTGCCGAAGTCGTTGATGACTTCCATCAGAACCAGCGTGACGCCGACCACAATCGACGGGCGGGCGAGGGGAAGGGCCACATGCAGGAAACTGCCCCAGGCGGATTTGCCCAGTGTCCGGGCGACCTCAAGCGCGCAGACCGACTGCTCAAGAAAAGCGGCCCGGGCCAGCAGATACACATACGGGTACAGAACCAGGGTCATGACCGAGATGGCACCACCCAGGGAGCGGATTTCCGGGAACCAGTAATCCTGTGGCCGGGTCCAGCCGAACAGATTTCTGAGGGCGACCTGAACGGTGCCGGCATATTCAAGTTG
>JBBDOA010000135.1:11099-14566 GCA_040877275.1 Rhodospirillales bacterium
GGTGATGACGAAAGCCAGCACATAGGCCGGCACGGCAAGCGGCAACAACAATGCCCATTCGAAGTATCTGGAACCGGGAAAACGGCACATGGTGACGAGCCAGGCGGTGCCGGTACCGATGATCAGGGTGCCGATGCCGACACCGGCCATCAGGAGCGCGGTCTGTTGCAGATACAGCCCGAGCACGGTGTCGTAAAGATGTTGCCAGATATCGCTGCTGTCGGTTACGGCAATGGCAAGGACGGTCAGGATCGGCGCGCCCACCAGCCCTGCCAGGAACAGCGCACCGATGGTCCAGCCGCTGATGTGCAAGCGGGGCAGGCGTCTGGCTGCGAATGACGGAGCGGCGACGGACGGGGTCATCGTTCAGGCTCTCTCAACACGGAACGGACGCCTCCGGTCTGGAGGCGTCCGCTGTGAGCTTTATCGACAAGCTGCTCGCGTGTCAGCTGGTCGGACCTTCGTCGAAGTTGATTTCATCGACGAGTTTGGCTGCATCTTCACGGTTTTTGGCGATTTCTTCCATGCTCAGGTTGTCGCCCTTGAAGGTGCCCCACGAATTGACCAGCTCCGAAGGCGCAACCTTGGGGTTGGCCGGATATTCGAAATTGACCTCGGCATAGATATGCTGGGCTTTTTCTCCCGACAGCCATTCCAGGAACTTGACCGTATTGGCACGGTTCTTGGCCCCTTTCAGGACGCCGGCACCGGAAATGTTCATGTGCGTGCCGCGATCACTTGCGCCCTGATTGAGGAAGGTGACACGGATGCTTTCTGCCCATTTTTTCTGTTCCGGCTTTTCTTCATTGGTCTGCATCTTGCCCATGTAATAGGTGTTGGCGATGGCGACATCGCACTGACCTTCATACACGGCCTTGGCTTGTGCCCGGTCGTTACCCTGCGGCTTGCGCGACTGGTTGGCTTTCACGCCTTCGAGCCAGGCCTTGGTCTTTTCCTTGCCGTGGTGGGCCAGCATCGAAGCGATCAGCGCAATGTTGTAGGCATGCTTGCCTGTGCGCATGCAGATGCGGCCCTTGAATTTCGGATCGGCGAGATCTTCGTAGGTTTGCAGATCGCCGGGCTTGACCCGTTCCTTGGAAACCAGTGCGATCCTGGCCCGCTGCGTCAGCCCAAACCACTCGCCGTTCGGATCACGCAGATGCTCGGGAATGTTGGCGTTGAGCACGTCTGATTTGACGCTGTCCAGCACGCCGGCCTGCTTGAGAGCGTAAAGCCGGCCGATATCGACGGTCAGCACGGCATCTGCCGGCGTGTTGGCACCGGCGGCCTGAATTTTTTCAAGGATACCCTTGTTGGCGAAAACGATGTTCACCTTGATTCCCGTTTCCTTGGCAAACGCCTCGGTCAACGGCTCAATCAGGTATGGCTGACGATTGGAATACAGGTTGATTTCACCCGATGCGATCGCCGGTGCCGCAGCGCTGATGGCTGACAGGGCAAATACCGACAAGCCCAAAACTCTTTTAATGTGCGACATTTCTCGTTGTCTCCTCGCTTCACACTTCCCGATAGTAAGTGTCTGGGTTGGGGGACATTCCCTCCGGCCACCCGACCGGGCGGACAGTTAAGAATGATTATCATTAGAAGATGAGTTGTAATCTGTTCGGATATCCTATGCAAGTCATTCTCAATTGCAAAAATGGCCCTATTGTAAAGGGCAAGGCAGTGTCCTTGTGGTCGGCGGTTTGAAATTCCTCGCGAACACCTGTGTTGATGTGCTAGGTACGTGCAAGGCAGACTGAAGCCCGGATCGGGGTGGGTATCGGTGGATGCCTGGGAGAGCAGTTCAATGAAAGTCACCAAAACGGACGGCGCAAAAGGGGTTTCATCATCACGTAAAGCCAATAAAACGGCGGGTGGTGACAGTGGTTTTGCCGACGCATTGCGTGATGTCGCCGGCACCGAAGCGGCCGGGCAGACCCAGACCACAAGTGGCGTCGGTGCCGTGAGTTCCATTCTCGCCATGCAGCAGACCGCCGACGCGACCGATCACCGTTCACGCGGCCTGATGATGGAATATGGCAATGATCTGCTTGATCAGCTCGACAAGATACGCATGGCGATCCTCGACGGGGCCATTTCAAAAGACCGGCTCCAGGATATTGCTCGCCGGCTTCGCGAAAGAAAGATCAGCAGCGACGATCCGAGGCTGAATGATCTGATTGACGAGGTTGAACTGCGCGTTGAAGTTGAAATTGCCAAGCTGACCCGATAAACGGTTTCCGGCCCGATTTCGCGACATAATCTGAACATCCATTAAAATCAAGAAGATAGGCAGATTCCTTGCAATAAATTACGTGCTTGCAGGGACTGGCTTGCGCAATTATATTCCGCGCGCTTAGCCACCTCGAAGGAGCTATCCGCATTATGAGCGTTACGTTGTCCCCGGATTACAAGCCGACCGCCAAAGAGCCGTTCATGAACCCCCGCATGCGGGAGTATTTCCGTCAGAAGCTTCTCGGCTGGCGTGCTGAACTGGTCAAGGAATCGAACGAAACGCTTCAGACCTTGCAGGAAGGGGGTATCATCGAGCCGGATATTGCCGACCGTGCAGCCATCGAAACGGATCGTTCCCTTGAATTGCGGACCCGTGATCGCGCCCGCAAACTGATCAGCAAGATCGACCAGGCGCTGGAGCGGATTGAAGACGGATCCTACGGCTATTGCGAAGAAACCGATGAGCCGATCACCTTGGCTCGATTGGAAGCACGCCCCATCGCAACCCTGTCGCTTGAAGCGCAGGAGCGCCACGAGCGTATGGAACGGACGCATCGCGACGATTGATCGCATTTTGCCGCACTTTGTGTGCGGAATTTCAGGGAATAAAAAATACGCCTGACGTGTTGTGCCGGGGGAATCGAACAGGGGTTCCGCCAGCGTAAGGATGTGTATTTTTTTGCGACCGGCCTTCGGGACACATTAAGAATACTGAATTTATCATTGATTTTTCAACAAGTTAACATTCTGTAACTTATTTTGACAAAATGTTATTTTTTTTCTTGCCAGAAATGACAGAAGGTGTGTATCATGATGACGTAGAGGAGTAATTTAGAATAAATTTTACTCCGAAAGGAATGATAGCAGAATGCGCACAGACATTACACAGGGATCGCCAACCGTCGCCACAAGTGCGGCGAGTGCTGCTTTTCAGGTTGCGGTCGTGCAGCAGAAGCAGTTTGAAGAGACCCTTGAGCGCGTCAGCGAAAAACAAATCCAGGCTGTTAAAGAAAACATTCGCAAGGCCGAACGTGTTGACGATGTCGTTGATGTGAACAAGGCCGAGAAAACCCTGGCCAGCAATAAAACCGAAAGCAGCGTTTCGGAATCTTCGGAATCTTCTGATCCTCCCGTGGCGGAAAGCATCGGCTCGAAAGTCAACGTTTCGGTCTGAGTTCTTGCTCCTGGTTTGCCAACGGCGCCCCGGGCGTCTTTTTTTGTGCCTTTTT
>JBBDOA010000136.1:0-14332 GCA_040877275.1 Rhodospirillales bacterium
GTCTGCTGGGCTGCTATCGTGATCCTGCTGTTCCGTCCGGAAAGCCTGGTGGAGCCCGGGTTTCAGATGTCCTTTGCCGCCGTGACGGCACTGATCGCCGCCTATGCGTGGCTGTCCCGCCGCCGCCGTCTGAAACCGCGATCTGCTGAACGCAGTACGCTCGGTAAATGCATGGGATATTTGGGAAGCGTTCTGTTGACGACCGTTGTCGCCGGTGCCGCCACAGCACCGTTTGCCGTCTATCATTTCCAGCACGTTTCGGTATTCGGGATGATCACCAACGCCATCGCCGTACCGCTTGCAGCATTATGGGTCATGCCGGCCGGCATCGCGACACTGCTGGCCATGCCGTTCGGCTGGGATGCGGCACCGCTGGCCGTGATGTGTTTCGGGATCGACGGAATACTGGCGAGCGCCGATCTGTTTGCCGGACTGCCCGGTGCCGCAGCCGATATCAGCGCACCGCCGGCGTGGTCGCTGGGCCTCTGTACGCTGGCCGGATTGTGGCTGTCCCTGTGGCAGACACGCTTGCGCTACTATGCCGTGCCGGTGCTGGCTCTGGCGTTTTTCAGCCCGAACTTCGGGCAAGCGCCGGACATGATTATTGACGGTGATGCCAGAACGATTGCCGTCAACGACGGCTTATCGGGACTGCGGACCTCGAACGGCCGGGCTGCACGTTTCGAGGTCGCGACCTGGCAGCGCCGCCTGGGCTATAGTGGCAAGCCGCTGCCGTGGCAGGACAGCGCCGAGCATATGCAGGGCAGGCTGCGTTGTGATGCCAACGGCTGCAGCGTCGCTATCGGCTCTCGACACATCGCCATCGCCCTGAATGAAACGACACTGCACGAAGACTGCCAACGCAGCGACATGCTGGTCGCCATGGTCCCGGTGCGCGGGCGATGCCGGCCGCCATGGGGTATTATCGACCGTTTCGATCTGTGGCGTGATGGTACGCACAGCATCCGCTTCAGCGACGCGGGGCCGGTGATCCTGACCGTGAACGGCGAGCGTGGCGCGCGTCCCTGGGTAATTGCGCCGAAATGAGTGACGGGGCGGGGAAGCGATCAGTAATCCCGATACAGCGCCTTGAGGACACCCTGAACCTTGACCTGATCGGGACCGAAAATCCGCGTTTCATAGGCAGAGTTGGCCGGTTCCAGGGCAATCGAGGCACCGCGTCTGCGCAGCCGTTTCAGGGTCACCTCGCCGTCATCGACCAAAGCGACGACGATGGCACCATTTTCAGCGGTTTCGGTCTGTTTGATGATCACCGTGTCGCCGTCAAGAATACCGGCTTCAATCATGGAATCGCCGTCGACCTCGAGGGCGTAATGATCACCACTCCCCAGCAGTGACGCCGGCACATCAATAAACGTGTTGGGGTCACGAAGGGCTTCAATCGGAGTGCCCGCGGCGATGCGACCGTACAGCGGCAATTGCATGGATTCGGACGCTTCCGCAGTCTGCGCACCGATCAGGCTGAATTCGCCCTTGATGACCCGGGGGTTGAAGACAGGGCGGGGGGTGTCTGCTTGTGCCTGAAGTTCTGGCGAAACGGCGTTTTCAGGTAATTTTATCACTTCGAGGGCACGGGCGCGATGCGCCAGCCGACGGATGAAGCCGCGTTCCTCAAGCCCGGTAATCAGCCGATGAATCCCGGATTTCGACTTGAGATTCAACGCTTCCTTCATTTCATCAAAAGACGGCGATACACCGTTTTTCTTCAATGACGTGTCGATGAACATCAGGAGTTGATACTGCTTGCGTGTGAGCATTTAGCGGTCCTCAACCTGATAACACCCTAAATATAGGGATCATCTGGTGATCAGAAGTGGAACAAATTACCAACAATAGTTAAAAGTTCTACTTAAGTTCTCATTCCCTGTCAACAGGTCATTGCCCGTAAAAGCACGGTAAATCGTCTAGAAACGACTCATGGAAAAGCCGAGACGGACGATTTTAACAATATCACCGGCCTTGGCAGCGGGGGCGCTGATCTCGCGCATCAAAAGGCAATCGGCATCAGCAAACAACGCCATCATCGCGCTGTCCTGACGGTCAAACGGCGTCACGGTCGGCAGGTCGCTTTCGCTGCCCGTCAACCGAGCCCGCATGAAATCGAGCCTTTTGCCGTTTGCTCCGAGATCACAGCCGAGCCGTGCCGCCTCGTAAAGCGGTGCCGGCGCGAGGCCCAGCATCGCTTCCACAGCGGCCCGCAGGAAGATCGCCGCCGTGACGCCGGTCGACACCGGATTACCGGGCAGGCCGAGCAGCACGGTTTCGCCGATATGGCCGAAGATCAAAGGTTTTCCCGGCCGCATGGCGATCTTGTAGAAACCAAGTTCCAGTCCCTCGTCACTAAATACCGACTGCACCAGATCATGATCGCCGACGCTGGCACCGCCCGATGTCACCAACAGGTCATACCCGGCGGCATCTTTCAGCCGCTCGCGCAGGCTTTCCGGCTTGTCTGCGGCAATACCGATGGAAGTGCCGACGGCACCCAGAACCTGGGCATAGGCGACCAGCGCCACGGAATTCGAGCTGACGATCTGATCGGTGCGTCTGGGTGCGCCCGGCATGACGATTTCATCGCCGGTCGACAACACGGCAATGCGTGGTTTCCGGCGAACCCGGACCCAGGTTGCCCCGGCAGCCGAGGCAACACCGAGATCACGCGCCGTCAGCACCCGTCCGGCCTGGAGCAGAACCTTGCCGGCGGCAAAATCCAGCCCCTCGGGCCGCACCCATTCGCCGGGTCTGGCCGCTTCCCTGATCGTGATCTGCATGCCGTCGGCGTCGGTATCTTCCTGTATGACGATGCAGTCGGCCCCTTCGGGCAGGGCACCACCGGTAAAAATCCGTGCGCATTGCCCGGTACCGACCATGCCGTCGAACAGATGCCCGGCAGCAGCTTCGCCGATCTGCGTCAGGGTTGTCGGGACAGAAGAAACATCGGCGGCGCGAACGGCATAGCCATCCATGGCGGAAACCGCCTGTGGCGGGTGGCTGACGGCAGCACAGACGTCTTCGGCCAGAACCCGGCTCAGCGCTTCCGCAATAAACACTTCCTCACTCGCCAGTGGTTTGATTGCAGAGCGGATATTGTCCAGCGCCTGTTCGATGCTAAGCATCTATTCAGCCTCGTAGGTGCCGGACTTGCCGCCCGATTTATAGGTCAGGCGGATGTCGGCGATCCGCATCCCCCGATCGACGGCCTTGCACATGTCATAGACCGTCAGCGCGGCGATCGAGACGGCGCTGAGCGCTTCCATTTCGACGCCGGTCTGTCCCTTGAGCTTGCAGGTCGCTTCGATATCGACCGCATTGCGCTGGGGATCGGTGATCAGGTTGACTTTGACGGAGGTCAGGGCGAGGGGATGGCAGAGCGGAATCAACTCAGGGGTTTTTTTCGCCCCCATGATTCCGGCCAGCTGCGCCACTGAAAGCACATCGCCTTTCCTGACGCCGCCCTGCATGATTTTGGCCAGGGTTTCCGCCGCCATGTAGACGCTGCCCCTGGCCGTCGCCGTGCGTTCGGTATCGGCCTTGGCAGAGACATCGACCATGACCGCGTTACCGTCGGCATCAAGATGCGTGAAGTCTGCCATTTATGCCGCCCTTTCAGGGTTGAGCAGGGCGCGGGTTGCGGCCGCCACATCATGCTCGCGCATCAGACTTTCGCCGATCAGGAAACAGCGTGCGCCGACCCTGGCCATGCGGTCCAGATCCGTGCGTTTGAACAGACCGCTTTCACAGACCATGATTTTATCCGCCGGCACGTTCTCGGCCAGCACTTCGGTGGTGGCGATATCGACCTGCAAGGTCTTGAGGTTGCGGTTGTTGATGCCGAGCAGGGGTGATTGGAGCCTGAGGGCGCGATCAAGCTCCCTGGCATCGTGGACTTCGACCAGTACATCCATACCGTATTCCATCGCCTGCGCTTCCAGCTCGGCGGCTTCACCATCTTCCAGTGCCGCCATGATCAACAGGATGCAGTCAGCGCCAAGCGCTCGTGATTCAGCGATCTGATAGGGATCGATCATGAAATCCTTGCGCAGCACCGGCAATGTCACGGCGGCGCGGGCCGACAGTAAAAAGGCGTCATCGCCCTGAAAATACGGCTTGTCGGTCAGCACGCTGAGACAGGCCGCACCGCCGGACTGATAGGCCCGGGCCAGGGCAGGGGGATCGAAGTCATCGCGGATCAGCCCCTTCGACGGCGAGGCTTTCTTCAATTCGGCGATCAGACCATACGCACCGCTGTCCATTTTGGAACGAAGCGCCCTGATAAAACCGCGCACCGCAGGCTCGGCCCGCGCAGCCGCATCGACATCACCAAAGCCGCGCTCAGCCTTCACGCGCATGACATGCTCGCGTTTTTCAGCGCAGATTTTTGCCAGAACGTCGCTCATAAGTTCAATTAACCTGATCTCAGATTTTTGTAATGGCGACAAGCTTGTCGAGCGCTGCGCGAGCGTCGCCATTATCAATCGATTTCGCTGCCAGTTGCACGCCCTGCTCAAGATTGTCGGCCCTGCCGGCAACAATCAGGGATGCGGCCGCGTTATAGAGCACGATGTCGCGGTAAGCCCCCGGCTGGCCATCCAGCAAGTTCCGGATCGCCTGGGCGTTGGCTTCGGGATCACCACCCTTGAGCTCGGCAGCCGTAGCCGTTGGCAAACCGGCATCCGCGGGCGAGACCTCAAATTCGGTGATTTGTCCATCGGCCAGTTGCGCAACATAACTTGGCCCGGTTGTCGTCAACTCGTCGAGCCCGTCTGATCCGTGCACCACCCACGCCGCTTCACAACCGAGGTTAGCCAGTGTTTCTGCCATCGGGCGCACCCACTGGCGTGAGAAAACACCGGTAAACTGGCGTTTGACACCTGCCGGGTTCGACAGGGGACCGAGAATATTGAAGATCGTCCTGACCCCCATCTCGACCCTGACCGGGCCGACGAAGCGCATCGCACTGTGATGGCGCGGCGCCATCAGAAAACCGATGCCGGCTTCGGCGATGGCTTTCTCGATGACCGGGAAGGGGGCATCCAGGTTGACGCCAAGGGACGACAGCACATCGGCGGCCCCTGATTTTGACGACAGTGCCCGGTTGCCATGCTTAGCGACCGGCACGCCAGCCCCGGCAACCACGAACGCGGCCCCGGTTGAAATATTGAAGGTTCCGGAACCATCACCGCCGGTGCCGACCACATCCATGGCACCGGCAGGGGCTTTGACGGTGTCCATCCTGGCCCGCATGGTTCGCACAGCGCCGGTAATCTCGTCGACGGTTTCACCCCGTACCCGAAGCGCCATCAGCATGCCGGCGATCTGTGCCGGGGTTGCTTCGCCGGACATGACAATGGCAAAGGCTACTTCGGCGTCGTCTGCCGTCAACGCTTCGCCGGCGGCAAGCCGGTTCAGGATCGGCTTCATGGCATCGCTCATCAGGCTGCCTCTTTGCTGCGGGTCAGATCAATGAAGTTGCGGAGAATATCATGACCATGCTCAGACGCGATACTTTCCGGGTGAAACTGCACGCCATGGATCGGCAGTGCCGCATGGCGCAGTCCCTGAATGGCACCGTCCTCACTGTGGGCGATGGCGATCAGGCTGTTCGGCATGGTTTCGGGATCAATGGCGAGGGAATGATAACGTGTCGCCTGGATCGGCGAGGGCAGGCCCTTGAAGACGCCGGTGCCGTCATGGCTGATCGACGACATCTTGCCGTGCATCGGCTTCGGTGCCCTGACAATCGAACCGCCGAAAGCCTGGCCGATCGCCTGAAAGCCCAGACAGACACCGAACACAGGTACATGCCGATCCGCCGCCGCCGCAACCAGATCGAGGCAGATACCGGCCTTGTCCGGGTCACACGGCCCCGGCGAGATGACAATCCCCTCGGCACCAAGCGCCAAAGCATCGACAACGGCGATCTCGTCATTCCGTCTGACGACCACCTCGGCCCCCAACTCACCCAGATAGTGCAGCAGGTTGTAGGTAAAACTGTCGTAATTATCGATCAGCAGAAACATCTTGGGACCCCGTCCAGAACGAAGCCGAACAATGCAACCCTGACCGAAAAGGATCAAGGAATCTCTGATCCTGTGGGGATCTGCTCAACACAGGTAGATTTTATCGGCTAGATGGCGCGGCGGCGATCCGCGCTGCCCATGCCGTGCGCAGCCCGGCGACGGCGGTCGGGACCAAAAAAATCGCCGACCCGAACAAACGGACGCGGGTTTTCGATGACACTGCAGAGCCTGGAATAGATGGTCTTGGCGGAAATCGGCTTGGCGAGGAACTCGGTCATACCGTTATCACGTGCAAAGCAGACGTGTCTGAGCTCGGTATTGGCTGTCACGACAACAATCGGCGCATAGGGGTTGGGGGTATCCATGGCCTGACGGATCTGTCGCACAAAGGCCATGCCGTCGAGATCCGGCGTCCAGTCACACAGAATAATATCCGGCGCATTATCGCAGAAATATTTGTAGGCTTCCTTCGGCTCCGGGGTCGAGAAGACAGTGGCGACACCAAACTCGAGAAACACATCGGTCAGCAGTTTGCGGACCAGAAGATGTTTTTCCAGCACAAGAATATTCATCTTGCTGAGATCGTAAGCCTTCATATAACCGTCCCTCTTGAAAATCCCAGTATCCCTATAGTGAGTTCGCCTGACCAAAACCTGACAAAGTGTTATTTTATACGTATTTAGTGAATTTCTTTTCGAAGCCAATTTATTGACCATCGCACATCGGTGCGTTAACCAATCAGGCATCGGTGCGTTAACCAATCGGGCACCGATAATGTTACCCCGACGCAACATTTAACCAATCAAAGCGGATTAACCCAATTGGCACCCGATCCGGCCGATAAACCGCCGCATAATAACGGCAAACTCTCCGGGTGGCCGCGTCCGCGCCCATCTATCGCCAAAAGAATTGGACTAACCCCTATTCGCATGGGGTTGCTCATTATAATGGCACTCGGCGGGGTATTCGGTGGGTATTACATCGGCAAGGAAGTCGCGCCGGCACCAAAACCGGCACCGCCGGTGGCCAAATCAACCTCGCATCACACGCATACGACAAACAGCAGTGTATACGAAGAATCCCTGCCGCGCGACATTATCATTCAAACCGGTGGGAAACTGAAACGCATTGCCTTGCCCGAACCCGATGCTGAAATCGACCTCGGCAACGGCACCCCGGGAACACAGAAAAGCGCGAACACAGAAAAGGCTGAACAGGTCGCCGGCAAGGCCGACGAGGGGACTGAACCTGCCGTTAACCCAGATGAACCCAAGCCCATAACGAGCGAGACTGAGGCAACGCCCCAGCCCTCGAAATCCAAAGACGAGCCCCAAACCGCAGCCTTGCCGGTGTTTCATCCGGCACGCGCCTTGCCGGGCAATATCGCCGAACTACAGCGCCTGGATTCGTCAAAGTTGCCGCCCTGGCAGCGTTTTGCCCGCCCGGTCAGCCTCAACGGCAAGCCGGAAATCGTTATCGTCATGGACGATCTTGGCCTTGATCGCAGCGGTGCCCGTCGCACCATCGCGCTGCCGGGCCCCCTGACCCTGTCGTTCATGTCCTATGCTGAAGACCTTGCCAAACAGGCTCTGGAAGCCAGCAAGGCCGGTCACGAACTGATGCTGCATGTGCCGATGGAGCCAGGCTCAACGGCGATCAATCCCGGCCCGAACGTGTTGCTGAGTGGTATGCCGGAATCCGAACTGCTCAAGAGCATCGACTGGAATCTGCAGCAGATGACCGGTTATGTCGGCATCAACAATCATATGGGCAGCCGCTTTACCGCCGACAGGGAAGGGATGGGCACCGTCGTCAGGGCGCTCAGGCAACGGGGATATCTGTTTCTGGATTCCGTTACCTCAAGCAAATCGGTGGCCCATGAAACGGCGAGGGATGGCGGCATCCCCTATGCGGTCAGGAACGTCTTCCTTGACCATGATGATGATCTGGAACGCATACGCGCCCAGTTGCGCCATACCGAACAGATCGCCAGACGCACCGGGCTGGCCATCGCCATCGGCCATCCGCGCGACAAGACCATCGAGGCGCTGAAGGAATGGCTGCCGACGCTGCCGGAGAAAGGCTTTCAGCTGGTGCCGATCTCGGCGGTGGTGCGGATCGGCAAAGAGTAGGGAACTTTTCCCTGAATCAGCCTGAAAACTGTGCCGCATCCTCGGCGGCACGGACCAGGGCGCGGGCCTTGTTGACGCTTTCCTGATACTCGAACTCGGGCTCGCTATCGGCGACGACACCGCCACCGGCCTGAATGTAGAGCATGCCATCCTTGATCACGCCGGTCCTGAGTGCAATCGCCGTATCCATATCGCCGTTGGCGCCGAAATAGCCGATGCAGCCGGCATAGACGCCGCGCCGGGTCGGCTCCAGCTCGTCAATGATTTCCATGGCGCGGATTTTCGGCGCACCGGAAACGGTACCGGCCGGAAAGCCTGCAAACAGGGCATCGAGTGCATCCTTGCCGTCTGCCAGATCGCCTTCGACGTTCGATGAGATATGCATGACGTGCGAATAATATTCGATGGTGAACTGTTCCGTCGGGGCGACGCTGCCGATTTTGGCGACACGGCCGACATCGTTGCGGCCAAGATCCAGCAGCATCAGATGCTCGGCCCGCTCTTTCGGATCGCTCAGCAGGTCTTCCGCCAGCGCCTTGTCTTCTTCTGGCGTAGCACCCCGCTTTCGGGTCCCGGCGAGCGGCCTGAGCGTTATTCTGCCGTCACGGACACGAACCAGGATTTCCGGACTGGAACCAACCACCTGGAACTCCCCGAAATTGAGGAAATACAGATACGGCGACGGATTGAGGCGGCGCAGCGAACGATAAAAAGCGAACGGCGGCAGCGTAAACGGCACGCGGAAGCGCTGCGACGGCACGATCTGGAACGCATCGCCGGCATTGATGTACTCGACGGCGCGACTGACCATGCCGTGGAAGTCTTCACGGCTCATATTCGATTTCGGCTCCAGCGGCACACTGACGGTGCTGGAATTGGCACGCGGCAGGCTGATATCCTGCTCAAGCCCTTTAACCGTCTTCACGATGCGCTCCTGCGCTGCCTGGCAGGCCTGCTCGGCGCTGATATCCTGATCTGGCCACACCGGCGTAATCACGAAAACCGAATCCTTGAGGGCATCAAAGATCGCCATCACCGTCGGGCGCAGGAAAATACTGTCCGGCACACCGATGGTATCGGGATTATTGTCGGGCAGACGCTCAGCCAGCCGCACCATGTCATAGGCCATATAGCCGACCAGCCCGGACGCCATCGGCGGCAGGTTGGCCGGAAGCTCGAACCGGCATTCCCTGACCAGTGAGCGAAGCGAGGCAAGGGCACCGTCCGCTTCCCCGACCGGGCAGGGGCCGAAGGCTTCGGGATCGTTCAAGGCATCCCGGTTTATTTCCGCTTTGGCCCGATAACAGCGCCAGATCAGATCCGGATCGAAACCGATGATCGAATAGCGGCCACGCGCAGCGCCGCCCTCGACGGATTCCAGCAGGAAGCTGTTCGGTTTGTCGGCAGCCAGTTTCAGCATGGCCGATACCGGGGTTTCCAGATCGGCAACGATCTCGGCCCAAAGCACCTGTGTCGCGCCCTCCTGATAGGTGCGGCGGAAGACATCCAGTTCGGGCAGGAACTTCATCACCGACCCCTTGTCAGAGCGGCTGACGGGGATCAAAAGTCCCGGGCTTGATGACCGCATTGTAGACGCGCGTATTGACCGTCACGCCCAACTCGTTGCGGATCGATTCAATCAGTTGCGCGCCCAGATCCTGCGCGACGCTTTCATCGAGTTGCTTGTCGAACTCGGCGATACCCGGTGCATCCGCCCCCGAGCCCGGCGCGATCACGTCTTTCAGATGTATGACCGTATAATCCGTGCCGGTCAGCGCAATCCCGGCACCACCCGGTTTCAACTCGAACATCCGGGCCAGTAGCCCGGGCTCAACTTCACCGCGCTCTGCGCGGGTGATCGGTCCCACCGTCCTGATGGCGTCCGGTACCGCTCCGGCGAGCGACGCGAACGCTGTGCCTCCGGCAATCAACTGGGCCATTTCCCTGGCCTGTGTCTCGGCGCTTTTCTTGCGCTGTTCGGCTTTCCAGACTTCGATGACCTCGTTGCGCACGCTGTCCAGCGGCTTCAGGGCAGGGGCAATGATCTTGTCGACACGGACCATGAAAAAGCCCTTGTCGCCGGCTTCGGTCAGTTCGCTTTCCAACCGCTCCTCGGCAGCAAACGCCACCGGCAGCAGACTGGCCAGGTTGGGCAGTCCCTTGGCGGCTTCACCGGACGGGGTCTTCCCATCACGATCAACCGCATCGATGCTTATTGCCGGCGCACCGACCGCAGCACCAGCTTCTTCAAGGGTGGCACCGCTCCCGATCTGGTCTTCGAAACGCACGGAAAGTTTGTAAAGCGCATCTATCGCATGCTCATGCCTGACGATTTCCGTGAGCTGGTCACGGACCTCTTCAAGTGTTTTGGTGAAACCGGCATCGATGGCCGTCACTTTCAGGATGTGCCAGCCGAGCGGGGATTTGATCGGCCCGATGATAGCATCCTTGGCCGCAGCAAAGACCGCCTTGGAAAGATCAGGCAACAAGCCATCCGGGGTCACCGATCCAAGATCGACGGCGGCTTCGTCCATTTCGGCAAAATCGGTAGCGACCTTTTTGAAATCCTGGCCTTCGGCAAGCATCCGGGTGGCTTCCGTGGCCCTGGCTTCCTCAACGACCACGATCTGCTGCACGGTGCGTTGTTCAGGTTTGATGAAGTTCGCCTGATTGGCGTCGTAGGCGGCCTTTAATTCTTCAGGTGTCACCGAAATGCTGTCCAGCAACTGCTTCGGGTCGAGATGCACAAAGGTGATCTTGCGGTATTCCGGTGCGGTGAATTGTGCCGGTTTATCTTCATAAGTGGCCTTGAGCGCCGCATCGTCGGGCTGGCCCGGGTCCGGCTGGTCGGCAGCCTTGATCAGCAGGGTATCAGCGGTGCGTTTTTCATAACGAAAGGCGCGGATCATTTCCGAGAGCTTTTTCGGCGATGCGGCGGCACTGCTGACCGGACCGAGCATCTGGCGGAGTGCGATATCAGCCCGGACCCGTTCGATATAAGCCTGTTCCGGGAAACCATTGGCGCGCATCATTTCATTAAATCGTGTGCGGCTGAATTGACCGTCGAAGCCTTGAAACGCCTGATCGGTATGAATGGCACGGGTCACCTGTTCGTCAGAGACCAGAATACCCATGGATTCTGCTTTTTCAGAGAGTGCCGCATCGTTGATCATCCGCTGCAGCACCGCATTGCCGACGCCGAGGCCGATCAGTTGTTCTTCGGTCAGCTGACCGCCGAGTGTCTGGCGCAGTCGCTGGGTCTCGCGGCTCAACTCGTATTCGAATTCCGAGGGATCGATATCACGTGCACCGACCGAGGCGACGGAAAGGTCGGTCGCCTTGCTCAGAATCATATCCTCAATACCCCAAACGGCAAAACTCAGAATCAGAAGACCAGCCAGGACCTTGACGACGATTGACGCCGTTTTGCTGCGGATCGCTTGGAGCATACCTTGAACTTCCCAGTACTTTCGGTTTCAAACAGTCGAGGTTTCGCCCTTTCAGGCGGGGCACCCCATGGCGGCGGCATATTAGGGAACCGACAGGGGGGCGGCAATAGCGCGTTGGCGAATTGAAGCCTGACATTCATCATGGTATTCAGCAGATGCATCAATCAACAACAAGGATATGGACATGGCTGCACGCACCCCCCTGATTGCCGGCAACTGGAAGATGAATGCCAGCGGCAGCATGGCCGAAACCCTGACCGAGGGTCTGAAAGCCTGGTCCAAGAGCGGCAAAAAGGCCGAATTGCTGATCTGTCCGCCGTTTCCGTATCTGGGGCCGGTCGGTGCGATGATCGCCGAAAGCGATATCAGGCTGGGGGCTCAGACCTGCCATGCCAATGCGTCGGGTGCGCACACCGGCGATGTCGCTGCGGAAATGCTTGCCGATCTCGGTTGCAGCTACGTCATCGTCGGCCATTCCGAACGCCGCGCCGATCACGGGGAAAATGATGCCGCTGTCCGGGCCCAGGCCGAAGCGGCACAGCGGGCCGGGCTTTCGGCCATCGTCTGCGTTGGCGAAACCGAAGCCCAGCGTGACCAGGGCAAAGCCCTGGAGACCGTCAACAGCCAGCTCGCAGGTTCGATCCCGGACGGCTCGGATGCGACCAGCCTTGTCGTCGCCTACGAACCTGTGTGGGCTATCGGTACCGGTCGCACACCGACCGAGGACGAGGTCCAGACCATGCATGCGGCCATGCGCGCCACCTTGAGCGCACGTTTCGGCAAGGATATTGCTGACGCCACTCGTCTGCTGTACGGCGGCTCAATGAAGCCGTCAAACGCCAAAGACCTGCTGGCACTGCCCGATGTCGACGGTGGCCTGATCGGCGGTGCCAGCCTCAAGGCCGAGGATTTCACCGCCATCGCCGACGCCGCAGGTTGACGGCACTGCGCATGACAAGCCGTTATGAAAAGGTTAGTGTAAACTGCTTTGGAATGGTCCATATCTCGGCCATCGGGGTCGTGGTGTCGGCGACGTCCGCCCACAAGGCGCAAGCCCGGGTTTGTTAGCAGTCCTGATTGTCCGAAGCCGCGTAAGGAAAGACACGTAAAATGATCACCGACATTGTATCCGCCGTTACGAGACTGAAGCCGTATCAGTTCGAAGGCAGCATCGAGGATTGTGCGCTTTGCGGCGCTTCGCAGCATCGGGTGGTTGGGCGTCGCGCCAGAAACGGGCAGAAATTACGCACCGTACTGTGTCTGAACTGCGGCATGGTGTATACGAACCCGATGCCGACGCAGGACGAGGTTCTGAATTTCTATAGACGGCATTACCGGGAGCATTATCAGGGCCGCACCATTCCCTCGAAAAAGCATATCGCGAAAACCAAAAAGGGTGCCTATAACCGCGCCGAGATTATCACGCCATACCTGCCCAATAATGCTGCCATCGTCGATGTCGGTTCGGGCGGTGGCGAATTTGTTCACGAGATGAAGCAGCGCGGCTATCGGGCTTTCGGCATCGAGCCGCATCACGGCTTTGCCCAATACTCACGTGATGCCTACGGTATCGAGGTCATCAATGACGGCTGGGAGACGGCCGACATATCCGATGGGCAATTGGACGCGGTTTCCGCAAATCATGTACTCGAGCATTTCAGGGATCCCGTCGGGGCATTGCAGCAATTCCGTTCATGGCTCAAGCCCGATGGCCTGTTGTTCCTGTCGGTCCCCAACATTGAGCATCCGGGAAAAACGCCCTATGGGCGATTCCATTTCGCGCACCTGTATAACTTCAACGAGGCGACGTTCCTGATGATGACACGCAAGGCCGGTTTCGAGCCGCTGCCAGATCAGGACCTGGGGCCGACGACAAAGTTATTGCGGCCAACGACCCAGCCTTGTTCCGACTGGATGACTTATCCGCAAAACGCCACCAGGCTGGATGAATTCTTCCAAACGTATACGAACCGCCGGCATTTCCTGACCTTTACGCCCTATCTGCGATGGTTCCAGCGGATGGGCCGGCTGGGATCCAACATGCTGCTCGTGAACCTGCCGGTTTTCACCAAACGCCACGTTGCGGCCGCTGATCCAGGCCGTCGCAATGGACGCGACAATTCATAAGTCATAAGCCAAAGGGGTGACAGCAAAGGCAGTCACCGCAAGTCATTACGTCGCCGGCATCCTGAACGTTATACAGAAACCAATATCCTCATCCTGAGGAGCGAAGCGTCTCGAAGGATGGCCATGCGATCTTTAACAGGTGTCCTTCCGGCGCATGCCGGAATCCAGAACGGCTGGCACGACCTGACATGCCGGGATGCGGCCGGGTAATCATGGACCCCGGTCTGCACCGGGTTGACGATGTGTATGTAAAAGTTCGTCGTCCTGAACGTGATTCAGGGTCCATACGTGTCAGGCATCAAGGGTACTGAATCACGTTCAGGACGACGAGAGGGGCTTGGTCGTATAGCCGTCGGTTGCACTGCCCGGCGCCGGTCCATTGGCGCGGTATTTGCATTCAATTTCGAGTAATTAAAGCAATTAGGAGATTTTTGTGATGCAAATGAGCGCCGCTATTTTTACTGATCCGACCATGCGCCCCCAACTTGAGCAGTATTATGAGAACAAGAAAACTGCCGCCATTGATGCATTAGAGCGTGTTGCGTTTAATTGGTCTCATACCCTGCGGCTTTGAAGAAATTGT
>JBBDOA010000137.1:0-14324 GCA_040877275.1 Rhodospirillales bacterium
GGCCCGGCGCCAACCATCCTGGCAATGTTCATGAATACGGCCATCGATCAGCAGATCACCAGATTTGAGACTGAGAACGGTCGCGCCCCGACCGACGAAGAAATTGAAAAAATCAGGGCGTGGACACTGGAAACCGTGCGCGGCACCGTGCAGGCGGACATCCTGAAAGAGGATCAGGGCCAGAACACCTGTATCTTCTCGACCGAATTCGCATTGAAGATGATGGCCGATATCCAGTCCTATTTCGTGCACCACAAGGTCAGAAACTTCTATTCCGTCTCGATTTCCGGCTATCACATCGCCGAAGCGGGGGCCAATCCGATCAGCCAGCTCGCCTTCACGCTGGCCAACGGCTTTACGTTTGTTGAGGCGTATCTGGCACGGGGCATGGACATCGACGATTTCGCGCCGAACCTTTCGTTCTTTTTCTCAAACGGCATGGACCCGGAATACACCGTCATGGGCCGGGTTGCGCGGCGCATCTGGGCATCGGCGATGCGCTTCAAATACGGTGCCAACGAACGGGCGCAGAAGCTCAAGTACCACATCCAGACGTCGGGCCGTTCACTGCACGCCCAGGAAATGGATTTCAACGATATCCGCACCACCTTGCAGGCGCTGATCGCGGTCTATGACAATTGCAACTCGCTGCACACCAACGCCTATGACGAGGCGATCACGACACCGACAGAGGAAAGTCTGCGCCGCGCCATTGCCATCCAGATGATCATCAACAAGGAATGGGGTCTGGCGAAAAACGAGAACCCGACGCAGGGCGCGTTCATCACCGATGAGCTGACGGACCTGGTTGAGGAAGCCGTGCTTCAGGAGTTTGACCGGATAACCGAACGCGGTGGCGTGCTGGGCGCAATGGAAACCGGCTATCAGCGTGGCAAAATCCAGGAAGAAAGCATCCACTACGAAACGCTCAAGCATACCGGCGAGTTGCCGATCATCGGCGTTAACACGTATCGCAATCCGAACCCGCCCAGGGATCTGACGCCGGAATTGCGCCGCTCGACCGACGCCGAAAAGCAGAGCCAGATCACGCGATTGCGCGATTTCCAGAAACGCAACGAGGGCGCGGCGGCCGACATGGTCAAGCGCCTGCAGTACGCCGCCACCAACGACGAGAACGTCTTTGCCGTGCTGATGGACGCGGTCCGCGTCTGCTCGCTGGGCCAGATTACTGACGCGCTGTTCGAAGCCGGCGGAAAATACCGGCGGAACATGTGACGCTGCGGCGTTCAGGATAAGGTCTATAAACAGGCGTCACCCCGGTGCAGACCAGGGCCGGAATGACAACTGTTAATGATTGCGTTTTTGCTTTCCCGATTTCCCCATATACTTGGACACATGAAAGCCGAGGACGTTCAGTTAAGTGAGGTTCTGTTTGAGTTCCACCGCGTGGGCAGTTATGTCCGTGTGGTCGCAATTGATGCCCGCACGAATACGGAAATCACCATGGTCGGTGATCCCAGCGTCGGCGAGCGGGTCCTGAAAAATACGGCCATGCGCAAACTGAAATACGTTATCGCCAGGAACCATAACAAACGCAACGGCGGCTCAATCATCGCCTGATCTATCCACCACAACGAGGAATTCCCGACCCATGAAAATGCAAGGCGCAGTGCTATACCAACAAGGTCTGCCAAGACCCTACAGCCAGTCCAATCCGCTGATCATCGAGACCCTTGATCTCGACGGACCCCGGCAGAATGAGGTTCTGGTTGAAATCCGTGCCGCCGGACTGTGCCATTCAGACATGTCGACCATCGAGGGTATCCGCGCAAGGCCACTGCCCGCCGTGCTTGGCCATGAGGCCGCCGGAATCGTCCGCGAGGTCGGGCCGGGGGTCACCGATCTTGTGGAAGGTGATCACGTGGTCATGGTTTTCGTCATGAGCTGCGGTGAGTGCTATGAATGCACGACCGGCCGGCCACATCTGTGTGGTGCCAGCTTTGACAGCAAGATGAAGGGCGAGCTGGTCGGTGGCGGTAAACGCCTGAGTGTGAACGGCAAACCGATCTGCCACGCTGCCGGAATCTCGTGCTTTGCGGAATACGCGGTTCTCGACCGCTCGTCGGTGGTGAAGCTGCCCAAGGACATTGCCTTCGAAGATGCAGCCCTGTTCGGCTGCGCCGTGATCACCGGCGTCGGTGCTGTGACCAACACGGCCAGGGCACAGCCGGGTCAGCCGGTTGCTGTTTTCGGGCTGGGCGGGGTCGGCCTGTCCGCCGTCATGGGCGCAGCGCTGGCCGGTGCGGAACCGATTGTCGCGGTTGATCTGAACGAAGAGAAAATGGCGCTGGCAAAAACCCTTGGCGCGCACTTCGCCGTCAACGCATCCGAAGGAACGGAACGGACCGCCGCCGCTATCAAGGATCTGACCGGCGGCGGCGTCATGCATGCGATCGAGTTGTCCGGCACCGTCAAAGGCATGGAAGCGGCGTATGCATCACTCAGGGCCGGTGGCACCGTCACCGTTGCCGGACTGACCCCGGCGGACGCCGTGTTCGAGTTGAAGCCCTATATGCTGACGGCCAAGGAATTCAAAATTCAGGGCTGCTACATGGGATCGTGTTCGCCGCCGGAAGACATGCCGCGCTTCGTCGATTACTACCGCGACGGCAAACTGCCGGTCGACAAGCTGAGGACCGGCGAGTTGGGGCTTTCCGAAATCAACACAGGTTTCGAGAACCTGGCCACCGGCGCGGCGATCCGCCAGATCCTGAAACCACACGGGTAGGCTTGCCTAATATTCTCATGCCTTTCGTCACCAACTCTGTTTATAGATTTGATCTCTGCTCCTTGCGATGAGGATGAGGGTGGGTGTGTTCAGGGTGAATGTGTGATCATTAACAGGCGTCACCCCGGTGCAGACCGGGGTCCAGGGTTACACGTTCGCATCCCGGTGTGTCAGGTCGTGCCAGCCGCTCTGGATTCCGGCGTGCGCCGGAATGACGAGCATTTACATACACCAGCGCCATCAATTCTGTTGGCCCTGAATCAAGTTCAGGGCGACGATGGGGGTGTGTTCAGGGCGACGAAAATGTAAAAATCAACCGGCGAGCTATTTGCAGACCGACGCCGGCAAGACCTCGATCCGGCTCGGGCTGAGGTTCAGGGTAAAATCGCCGAAGTCCTGCACCATCCGCTCGGCGATGCCGTCCTCGCGGTAATCGACCTCGATTTCGAATTCCGGCAATTCATCCGTTGCGCTGAGCGGAAAATACGCCAGCCGCATACGCCATACCGGTGAGGGCGGGATACCGGTCGCCGGAGCCGGGAGCGTGGCACCGACCAGAACACGGTTTTTCGACTTGTCTTTTGATGTCTCCGACCGGGCATTGCTGTGCGCCAGCATGCCGCCGACGACAGGCCCGATAATGATCGCATTAACTTCATATGGGTTATTTTTACTGGCACCATCAAAGACCGTTCGCGAGATCCGATACCGCCCGTTCCGGGCTTCGGCCAGAAGCTGCATCAGGTGCTCTCCCGGAAAGGCGGTCCGGGCCGGGAGATCCAGGAAAAACGCCTCGTCATTATCGAATGTTGCCGTACCGCCACCGGCATCCTTGTCGGCTTCTCCGGCGAAGATTTCCTGCAGTTCACCGTTGCGGTCGTGCTCAACTTCAAAGGTGAATTTCTGACCGTCGTAACTTTCGAAACTTGTAAAGGACCAGGTCGTCTCGACAACTTCCTCGTCACCGGCTGAGCCAAAATGCAGCCGCATGAAGATCCGCGATTCAACTTCCCAGCCATCGCACAACGGCTCAAAACGATAGAACATCTTGCCGGTCGCATCGGATACGTTTGAACCCCTGAGCGAATGTCCAAGCGCCATGGTGTAAAGTGCGCGGTGCGGCACGAACGCCGACTTGGGCGTTGCCACCCCGGCTGCCTGCACCGTCGGGACAGGCAATGCGAGCGCCAGTGTTGCGACAAAAACCACAAAGCGAGCGTGTTGTAACATCATGTGCGATTGGCCATGCGACTGGCCTCCCGGGGTTGGTACGGGCATTGCCGTAATAATAGTCGATTTCGCCCGCACCTGTCCATGCAATGCAAGGGTAACTGCGGGGAACTTTAACCGGCAATGGTTTCCCAACCCGGCAAATATTGCCGGGTCAATCCTTGCCTTCATTCCCGTTAACCATTGGTAAACCATTGGCTATCAAGGCCGCATCACATGGCACGCTGTTTGCTCGGTATTCGGCAGATGAACTGGAGCCCGACGCATGCGGATTGATCAGCCGCCGTTACCCCTTGATATGACGCGTCTCGATCTCGGCCCGCCGATCCGGGACGAGACCGGGAACGAGACATCGGCACGGCAGCAAAGCCGGGCGCTGGTCGCTTACCATGACGGTGACCTGATCGCCAAGGAAACGGCGAACCGGACGTCCAGAGCCCTTGCCGTTACCGGCAAGGTTGAGCAATTGCCGCCACCCGAAGGCGGGCCGAAAGTGCCGGATGTCCGTCATATGACGCCGAGACAGATGCAGGACTACAGCCAGAACCTGTATGCCGCAGGCGTCATTACCTTTGAAGATTATGAGGCCCTGGCATTCCAGCCTGAACTGCATCCCGATTTTCAAAAAACCATAGGCGCACTGACTGGCGAAAAAGCGCAACCGGACCGACCACGCGATTATATCCAGCAGTGGCGCGACCGGGTCGATTACACACAGCGTTACTATCCGGCCAATGCCGAACCGGTCCGCCAGGCACACCGCATTCATGAAGCCCTGTTGGCCTTCCCGAGGCGCACCGACATCTTTGTCTGAGAGTTGCTTCCTGCCGAACACCGGAACCTAGCGGCCTATTGGCACAGGTCTGCTAGATATGGTATGAACCCCTATCATCAGTTGGACGTCAGCTTGCGTGTGCAAGAATTGGCGTTCATTGCAGGTCGGGAATGGCAGGAAGATGGCTGGAAAAACCGTGGCAATCGGCTCCGATCACGCCGGCTTCACCCTGAAATCACAGTTGAAAAGCGACCTCGAAGCGGGCGGATATACGGTCGTTGATCTTGGTACCAACGGCCCGGAAAGCGTCGATTATCCGGATTTCGGCTTTGCCGTCGGCGACGCCATTGCGTCGGGAAAGGCCGAACTGGGTGTGCTCGTCTGTGGGTCCGGAATCGGTATATCGATTGCCGCCAACCGCAATCCCGCCGTCCGCGCCGCCGTCGTCACCAACAGCCTGACGGCGAAGCTGGCGCGCCAGCACAACGACGCCAATGTTGTCTGTTTCGGTGAAAGACTGGTCGGATCAGAAATCGCCCGCGATGCCATGAAAGCCTTTCTTGAAACCGAATTTGAGGGTGGACGTCACGCCAGGCGTGTCGACAAGCTCTCTCCACCGCAATCCTGAATAAAATACCGGAGACGATCACCAGCAATGTCCAATCATGCCGCCAAAGCCGAATATCCGAGTGAATTCAGCCAACGCTTCTTCAGTCAATCGCTGGCTGATCGCGATGCTGTTCTTTTCAAATCGATTACCGACGAGTTGGCTCGCCAGCAAAACCAGATCGAGCTGATTGCGTCGGAAAACATTGTCTCCCGGGCCGTTATGGAAGCCCAGGGCAGCATCATGACCAACAAATACGCCGAGGGGTATCCCGGCCGGCGCTATTACGGCGGCTGCGAGTTTGTTGATGTCGCCGAAAGTCTGGCCATCGAGCGCGCCAAAAAGCTGTTCGACTGCGCTTTCGTCAACGTCCAGCCGCATTCCGGGGCGCAGGCCAATGGTGCCGTCTTCATGGCACTGCTGAAGCCCGGTGACACCATCCTCGGCATGTCGCTGGCAGCCGGCGGCCACCTGACGCACGGCGCACCACCGGCACAATCGGGCAAATGGTTCAATGCCATCCAGTACGGCGTTCGCGCCGACGATCATCTGGTCGATTTCGATCAGGTCGAAAAACTGGCCAGGGAGCACAAGCCGAAACTGATCATCTGCGGTGGCTCGGCCTATCCGCGCACCCTTGATTTCAAGCGCTTTCGCGAAATCGCCGACAGCGTCGGCGCACTTCTGATGGTCGACATGGCGCATTTCGCCGGTCTGGTCGCTGCCGGTGTGCATCCGTCACCGCTGCCGATTGCCGACATCGTCACGACGACGACGCACAAGACACTGCGCGGCCCGCGCGGCGGCATGATCCTGAGCAACAACGAAGAGATCGGCAAGAAGATCAATTCGGCCGTGTTTCCGGGTCTGCAGGGCGGGCCTTTGATGCATGTGATCGCCGCCAAGGCTGTGGCCTTCGGCGAAGCCCTGACACCCGAATTCAAGACCTATTCCCGGGCCGTCACCGAAAATGCCAGGGTTCTGGCCGCGACGCTGCTTGAGCGGGGCTTCGACATTGTTTCGGGCGGCACCGATACGCACCTGATGCTGGTCGATCTGCGCCCCAAGGGTGTGAAGGGCAACGACGCCGAAGTCAGCCTTGAGCATGCGTCGATGACCTGTAACAAGAACGGCATCCCGTTTGATCCGGAAAAACCGACGGTAACGTCGGGAATCCGCCTCGGCACACCGGCGGCAACGACGCGCGGCTTCGGCCCGGAGGAGTTCCGCAAGGTCGGCAACCTGATCAGCGATGTTCTGGAAGCACTGGCAAAGTCCAATGGCGATAATTCAGCCGCCGAAGCAGCGGCACGCGAGGAAGTATCGGCACTGTGCCAGCGCTTCCCGATTTATACGGACGTCTGAACGGCGATTCATTTAGGGGGATTGATACGATGCGCTGCCCATTTTGTGGAAATGACGACTCTCAGGTCAAAGACTCGCGGCCAACCGACGATAACGCGGCCATTCGCCGCCGCCGCTTCTGTCCGGCCTGCGGGGCGCGTTGGACAACGTTTGAGCGGGTGCAACTGCGCGAGCTGGTCGTGGTCAAGAAAGACGGCGAGAAATCACCGTTCGACCGCGACAAGCTGGCCCGTTCGCTGTCGATTGCACTTCGAAAGCGACCGGTACCGGATGACCGGATCGAACGCATCGTCAACTCGATCCAGCGCCGTCTCGAAACGCTGGGCGAATCAGAAATCCCCACCAAAGTCGTTGGCGAAATGGTCATGGAAAACCTCCGCGAGCTGGATCAGGTGGCCTATGTCCGCTTTGCCTCGGTTTACAGAAATTTCCGCGAAGCCAAAGACTTCGAGGAATTTGTTGAAAAAATAGGTGACGGAAACAACGACTAATTCCACGTTCACAGCCGGGGACCGTCAGCATATGCGCGCGGCCCTCGGGCTGGCATCCCGTGGGCTCGGGCGGGTCGCACCAAACCCGGCGGTCGGCTGCGTGCTGGTCCGCCCCGATCTCGGACAATCCACACATGATGGACTTGTCGTTGGTCGCGGATGGACCCAGCCGGGCGGTCGTCCGCATGCGGAAACCGAAGCGATCCGCCGGGCAGGGACTTTGGCTCAGGGCGCTCATGCCTATGTAACGCTTGAGCCCTGTAATCATCAGGGCCAGACCGGTCCCTGTACGGAAGCCCTGATCGCAGCCGGCATCACATCCGCCACCGTCGCACTGGAAGACCCGGACCCGAGGGTTGCCGGTAGCGGGTTCAAACGCCTCAGGGATGCCGGGATTGCAGTTCGCGTCGGTCTACTGGCCGATCAGGCGCGCCGCTTGAACGCCGGGTTTCTCTCGGTTGTCGAACGAAAGCGCCCCTGGGTAACCATGAAAACGGCGACCACACTGGATGGAGCCATTGCATCCAGAACCGGCCACAGCCAATGGATCACCGGCCCGGCGGCCAGGGCGCGCGGCCATCTGCTGCGAGCCGAAAACGACGCCATCATCAGTGGCATCGGCACGGTTCGTGCCGATGACCCGGAACTGACGTGCCGTCTGGCCGGCATGACGGACCGCTCGCCGGTCCGCGTCATCGTCGATCCGAGATGCGAAATTTCCACCAATGCCAGGTTGCTGCAAACGTTGGATCTGGCCCCTGTCTGGCTATTGATCGGCAAGGACGCACCCCATGATCGTGTGAATGCCGCCAAAGAATTGGGTGTAAAAATCATTACAATACAGACGGTTACCGGGGGCAGGCTCGACCCGCTGGCGATGCTTGAAGCCTTGGCCGGGCAGGGGCTGACACGCGTTCTACTGGAAGCCGGCAGCACGCTCAGCGCCGTGTTCATGGACGCGAGGCTTGTCGACGAACTTGCCTGGTTCCGTGCCGCCGGTGTCATGGGCGGCGACGGCCTGCCGGCTATTGCGCCGATGGCCGTCAACAGCCCGGACAATGCACCTAAATTTAAGCTATCGGACACGATAGACCTTGATGGCGACGTGCTGGAGCGCTACCTCCGCATAGAAAGCAATCATTGATCCCATCCTTCGAGACGGCCCCAATGAATATTGGGCCCTCCTCAGGATGAGGGTTTATAATTTTTCCTCATCCTGAGGAGCGAGCGAAGCGCGCGTCTCGAAGGATTGAGTGCGGCAAAGGACATCAAAGCAGGTATGTTTACCGGCATCATTACCGATATCGGCCGGATCAAGGCGGTCAGTGAGAACGGCGATACCCGCTTCGACATCGAAACCGCCTATGACACGGAAACCATTGCGATCGGTGCTTCAATCGCCTGCGCCGGTGTCTGCCTGACGGTGATCGAAAAGGGGCCCGGCTGGTTTGCCGTCGAAGCGTCCGGGGAAACCCTCGCGATGACGACCGCAGCCGATTGGCAGGAGGGCACACCCCTCAATCTAGAGCGTGCGCTCAGGATTGGTGACGAACTGGGCGGACATATCGTCAGCGGCCACGTCGACGGGGTCGCCCGGGTGCTCGGCATAGCGCCGGTTGGTGGTTCCCTTAAAATCGATTTCCGGGTACCGGCATTGCTGGCAGCGTTCATCGCCACCAAAGGCTCGGTGACGCTTGACGGGGTGTCGTTGACGGTAAATGCCGTCACCGACCGGGATTTTTCCGTGAACATCATCCCGCACACGCAAACCGGGACGACGCTCGGGCAATTAAAACCCGATGATCGTGTTAATCTGGAAATTGATGTACTCGCGCGCTATGTTGCCCGCCTCAATGACGTGAATGGATAATAATTTGTCATCTACCCCGCACCCATCGGTGATCTCGAAACAGCAGATTGCGCGTGCCAACGCTGATCCTGAAAACTTTCTGTCGCCTATCGAGGACATTATCGAAGACGCCCGCAATGGTCGCATGTTCATCATGGTTGATGATGAAGAGCGGGAAAACGAGGGCGATCTTGTTGTGCCGGCACAAATGGCGACACCGGACGTGATCAACTTCATGGCCAAATACGGACGCGGCCTGATCTGTCTGGCGCTGACGCCGGAACGGGTCAAGGAGCTTGAACTGCCGGCCATGTCGAGACGCAACGGATCGCGCCACCAGACCGCGTTCACGGTCTCCATCGAAGCCCGGGAAGGGGTTACCACCGGGATTTCCGCTTCGGACCGAGCCCGCACCATTGCCGTCGCCATCGATCCGACCAAGGGTGCCGCTGACATTGCCTCACCGGGACACGTATTCCCGCTGGAATCCCGCGATGGCGGTACGCTGGTTCGCGCCGGCCATACCGAGGCTGCGGTCGATCTTGCGCGGCTGGCCGGGCTCAACCCGTCCGGCGTAATCTGCGAGATCATGAATGAAGACGGCACCATGTCGCGCATGCCTGATCTGGTGACCTTTGCCCAGTTTCATGGGCTCAAGATCGGCACCATCGCCGATCTGATCGCGTATCGGCTCAGGAACGACCGTGTCGTCGAAAAGACGGCCGAGATGGACTTCACCAGCCGCTACGGTGGCGACTGGAAGATGTGCGTTTATGTCAACAAGGTTGCTTACGCCGAGCACATTGCCCTGGTGAAGGGTGATCCTTCGGACCCGGCACCGATCATGGTGCGGATGCACGCCCTGAATGTTCTTGATGACGTGCTGGGCGATGCCCAGAGCGGCAAAAGCGGTGAGTTGCAGCAGGCAATGCGGATGATCGAAGCCGAAGGGCGAGGTATTGTCGTGCTGATCCGCGAGCCCTATCCACGGTCTTTGTCAGACAAGGTTCGCGCCAGACTGGGCGAGCAGCCGGAAGGCCAGAAGGAACTGCGTGATTACGGTGTCGGTGCCCAGATTTTGCTGGACCTTGGCGTCCAGGACATGGTCCTGCTATCGAATACAAAACGCACTATTGTCGGGATCGACGGGTATGAACTGAATGTTGTCGCGCAGAAACCCATCCCGTCTGCCGGAGAATAATAATGACGATGCATGCGAACGAGAAGACGATCCTTGTGATCGAGGCCCGTTACTATGAGAAAATCACCGACGATATGGTGAAGGGCGCCGCGCCGGTTTTTGCCGAAGCCGGTTATGACATCGAGCGATTGGCCGTGACCGGGGTTTTCGAGGTGCCGGCAGCCTGTGAAATGGCGATCCAGGCCGGCCTCAGGGATCCGCACCAGAAATACGCCGGGATCATGGCGATGGGCTGCGTGATCCGTGGTGAAACGGATCATTATGATCATATCTGTCGGGAAGCCAGCCGTGCCCTGATGGATATTACCACCCGGCACCTGTATCCGCTCGGATTTGCCATCCTCACCTGTGAGAACATGAAACAGGCCGAAGTCCGGGCCGACCCGGCACAAAAGAACAAGGGCGCAGAAGCCGCCCAGGCGGTGCTGCGCATGATCGAACTGCGCCGTCATTTCAAGGGCAGGGACGATGCCTGATAAAGCCGCTGAAAACAAACCGGGCAAAACCTACGACCCGCGTCCGGCGGCAACGCGGCTTGCCGCCGTGCAGGCCGTTTACGAACTGGACATGATGGATGCCCCTGTCGACGAGGTTCTGGCCTCGTTCAGCGCCGAGCGCTGGCTCGCCGCCGATGAAGACATCGACGCGGAAATGGCCCGGCCCAAGCCCGAGCTTCTGAAGGAACTGGTCAGCGGCACCCGGGCGCGTCAGGCCGATATCGATGCGGCGCTGCAGCCCGGCATGCTGCAGAACCGGGTCGTTGATAAACTGGAAAGCGTCATGCAGGCCATTCTCAGGACCGCAACCTACGAATTGCTGGCCCGCAAGAACGTCCCGGCACGCACCATTATCAGCGCCTATACCGCTATTTCAGACGCCTTTTTTGACGAGAAAGGTCAGCAGGCGCGGCTGATCGCCGGCATCCTCAACACGGTCGCCAGAAATCTTCGTGCATCGGAATTCGCAACCCCGGGCGAGATCGTCTGATATTAGCAAGCCGGGGCCAGCGTGGATAATCTGAACCACTGACGGGATTCCGGCCTTCGCCGGAATGACAGCGTGAAACGGGTAAGCGCAGGTAGCAAACAAAACGACATGACCGACGAATTCGACATCATTCATCGCTATTTCCAGCCATTGACCCGTGGCCATGCGGGTGCGTTCGCGCTCAGCGATGACGCGGCGACCCTGCCGGTTCGCGCTGGCTTCGAACACGTCATAACGACCGACGCCATTGTTCAGGGCGTGCATTTCCTGACCGACGAGGCGCCTGAAAATATCGCCACCCGTCTGTGTACCTGTAATCTGTCCGACCTGGCGTCGATGGGTGCCCGACCGCTCGGCTTCACGCTCGCCTGCGTCTGGAGCCGGGAAACGGACATCGATTTTATTGCTGCATTTGCCGAAGGTCTGGGGGCCAGTGTTGATGCCCACGACTTCCCGTTGCTGGGCGGCGATACCGTAACGACACCGGGACCGATGATGTTTTCCCTGACCGCAATCGGCGAGGTGGAAGTGGGCCGGGCCCTGCGCCGCAACGGGGCCAGCCCCGGTGATACGGTCTATGTCAGCGGCAGCATCGGTGACGGCGCGCTCGGCCTGCTGGCGGCTGAAGGCAAGCTCGGCAACATCGAGGCCGGACACCGGAAGTTTCTCGAAGATCGTTACCGCAGACCGACGCCGCGCATCGCAACAGGGCGCAGCCTGATCGGCCAGGCCCATGCCTGCATCGATATATCCGATGGATTGGTCCAGGACCTTGGCCACATTTGCGAAACCTCATCCGTATCAATGCGGATTGAAGCGGCAAAAATACCACTGTCCGCAGCGGCGCGTGCGGCCATAACCGCCGATCCCGCCTTGCTGGATGTGATACTGTCCGGCGGTGATGACTATGAACTCGCTTTTACCGGCGCTGACATCACAGGTCTGGATGTGCCGGTCACAGCAATCGGCACCGTTCTCAAGGGTAAGCCAGGCGTTGCCATCATAGGGGGTGACGGACAGGCCATCAGGCTTGCAAAAAGCGGCTATAATCATTTTTCCGCCTGACATGCCTGAATCCCGGCTTCGGTATCGCGCCTTTCAGCCATTGCGACGCAGCCGGTTAGCTGTGTTAATGTCGCGAATCCACGCCCGTCAAGAACGCCAATTCAAGTTCACGCCCCAGGGATCATACTCATGAAAAAGCTCATTGTTATTTTCGCACTCGTCCTGCTGGTCGCCGGTGCCACCATCGGTGCCATGAAGTGGTTCGGGTTGGGGCCGTTCGAGCAGCCGGAACTGGCCAAGTCCATGGAAACCGAAAAGAAAATCGAGGCACCGACAGCATTGTTCGTCGACGTTGAACCATTGTTGATCAATGTTGTGCAGGCAGGGGCTATCGTTACGACCATTCAGATGGAAGTTAAGCTGGAAACGGCTGGCAGCGAAAACATAATTAAAATCAAAAGGATGCTGCCCATTTACAAGGATGCATTCATGAAGGATTTGCATGCTTTCATCCCGCGCATGTTGAGCGAACTTGAGCGCATTGATCTGCCGACGTTGAAACAGCGGCTACAACTTGTTGCGGATCGCGTGGCCGGCGAAAAGGGCATCGTTACCGGTGTTCTGATCCAGTCCTTGCTTGATACACCGCAAAAGTAATCCCTTTTGTGAAGCCGGATTAAGCATTTAGACGGGCTACTTTTTTTGACTGACGGTTCGGGAAAAATCCGCCCTTAAACGGTTTGTTGCTTTATCGGGAGCGTTCTGGCATTTTCCCCGCGCTTTTTGCACCGGTGACTATTTCATCATGATTTAGCCGGTTTTCGGCGGGCTCCCGACACGGTGTCGGCATGCCCATGCCCGGTGTTTTACTTACGAGGGGGAGAGGATGTCTTCCATTTACAATCTGGTTCTGGTTTGTGGCGCGTTGGCCCTGGTTTATGGTGCCTACGCGGTCCGTTCGGTACTTTCGGCACCTGCCGGAAACGAGCGCATGCAGGAAATTGCGGCCGCCATTCAGGAAGGCGCGGCTGCTTATCTTAACCGTCAGTATCTGACGATTGGTGTTGTCGGCATCACTGTCGGCGTCCTGCTCGGTCTGCTGCTCGGCGTTCCCGTTGCCATCGGCTTCTTTATCGGTGCCATTCTTTCGGGTGTTGCCGGTTACATCGGCATGAACGTCTCCGTGCGTGCCAATGTGCGCACCACCGAAGCGGCCCGCACCAAAGGCCTTGATGGCGGTCTTGAGATTGCCTTCAAAGCCGGTGCCGTAACCGGCATGCTGGTGGTCGGCCTGGCCCTGCTCGGCGTCGCCGGATATTACATGGTGCTGCGCGGCATGTACGATCCGAATGATGCCACCCAGATGCGGCACATTCTCGAAGCGCTGATCGCGCTTGGTTTCGGTGCGTCGCTGATTTCCATTTTCGCCCGTCTCGGCGGCGGTATCTTCACCAAAGGTGCCGACGTCGGTTCCGATCTGGTCGGTAAAATCGAAGCCGGTATCCCCGAAGACGACCCCCGTAACGCAGGCGTAATCGCCGATAACGTCGGTGACAACGTCGGTGACTGCGCCGGTATGGCTGCCGACCTGTTCGAAACCTATGCGGTGACCGTTGTCGCCACCATGCTGCTGGCGGCGATCTTCTTCACCGGTGAAGCTCAGGAAACGATGATGCTGTTCCCGCTGGTCATCGGCGGCGTCTGCATTATCGGCTCGGTTGCGGCAACCTGGTTCGTCAAACTGGGTGCCAGCCAGTCGATCATGGGTGCGCTCTACAAGGGCTTCATCGCCTCTGCAGTGATTTCCGCAATCCTCATCGGCGGGACGATTTCGTACCTGCTGGGCTGGAATACGGAATATGCCATGGACGGTGCAACCGTCACCGGCACCGATCTGTTCATCTGTGCAGTTGTCGGTCTTGCCGTCACCGGCCTGATCGTCTGGATCACTGAATATTACACCGGCGTCGATTATCGTCCGGTGAAGTCGGTGGCCAAGGCTTCCGAAACCGGACACGGCACGAACATCATTCAGGGTCTTGCCGTTTCCATGGAAGCGACGGCA
>JBBDOA010000138.1:0-14048 GCA_040877275.1 Rhodospirillales bacterium
GGCCTGCCCTGCCCGCCCCTGTCCGGAACAAACAAGAGCAGTAGCGGCACCGCAACGGCCCCCGATATGATCGCCATCCAGGCAATGGCACCGGTCGAACGCGCCTCTGACCAACCCATTTTCGCCGTCATCGCCGTCAGGGCACCGGCACCGAGTATCCCGATCAGGGCCAGGCCCTCGCGCCACGCCGTGATGCGGGTTCGTTCGTCATAGTCCTGGCTGAGTTCCGCCCCCCAGGCCAGATAGGGCACGGCGATCATGGTCCAGCCGGCATAGGTTACGATGGACCAGACCAACAGATACGTCGCATCGACGCCGATGGCCGGGTTCAGCAGCTTGACCAGGCCAGCACCGGCGATGATGCCGCCGATGGCGATCCATGGTTTGCGTCGAGCGCCCCTGAAGCTGAAGCGGTCGCTCAACGCACCGATCAATGGATCGGTGATGGCATCGAACATCCGTGCCAGCAAAAGGATAAAGCCAGTCGCGGCCAATCCGAGCCCGAGATGCACGCCATACAGGGCCGGCAGATGGATATAGACGGGGATCGTCGGCAACGCGATCACCAGCGCCGGGAGCGCATAGGCGATCAGCGTTTGCCACCCGAGCCGGGCCGGGGCGGCTGTCGTCATGGACGCTCAATCAGGAAATGGGCAACGTTGATATCGCCGCTTTCAAAACCGGCTTCGCAGTAGCACAGGTAATAGCGCCACATGCGGAAGAACCGTTCATCAAAGCCTAATGACGCAATGCGGGGCCAGTTGTGCTGAAATTCACGGTCCCATCTGCGTAATGTTTCTGCGTAGGACGATCCGAAATAAAATGCGTTCTGGATTTCCAGTGCTGTTCCGGCGACGGCTTTTTCGAACGCCTTTGGCCCCGGCAGCATGCCGCCCGGGAAAATATAGCGCTGAATGAATTCCGGATTGCTGCGATAATGCTCAAAATTGTCATCATCAATCGTGATGATCTGCAAGGCCGCCTTGCCGCCGGGTTTCAGGCGGGCGTGCAGGGTCTGCAAATACGTCGGCCAGTATTTTTCACCAACCGCTTCGAACATTTCAATCGAGACGATCTTGTCAAACTGGCCTTCCACTTCCCTGTAGTCCTGTATCCGTATCTCAACGGCATCCGACAAACCGGCGCGCTGCATACGATTGCGGGCATAGACCGCCTGTTCTGCGGACAGCGTCAGCCCGACAACATGGCAGCCGAACTCGGCGGCAGCGATTTCCGCAAAACCGCCCCATCCGCACCCGATCTCAAGGACACGGTCCCCCGGACAGAGTTCCAGTTGCTCGGCCATGCGTATATATTTCCGCCGCTGTGCTGCGGCCAGAGAGCAATCGGGGCCAGTAAATATCCCCGATGAATAGGTCATGGTGTCGTCCAGCCACTGTGCATAGAAATCGTTGCCCAGATCATAGTGGGCCGCGATGTTGCGCCGGCTGCCCCGCCGGGTATTGGCCCGGAATGCATGCAGCAAGCGGTTTGCAAATGTCATGATCAGGGAGGGCGCGATGGCGGACGCAAATGCCTTCTGATTCAAGGCAGCCAGTTTCATTAAAGATGAAAGATCAGGCGTATCCCATTCTCCGGCCATGTAGCTTTCTGCAAAACCGATATCGCCCGACAGCATCAACCGTGTGATCAGGCGCATGTCGTGGATTTTCAATGCAGCATGAGGTCCGGGATTCTGGCCGACAAAGACCGCCTGGCGACCCGAAGCAAACTGAACCGTCAACTGACCAATGCTGATCTGCCTGAGCCAGCGATGCACAAGCCATTCCCGGGGACCGAGCCGCTTTGACAGGGGCCGCGTTCCCGCAGGATTGGCCGTTCTTGGGAAAACGTTCTGCATGTTTCGTTATGATCCGGATTTGACGTGTTGTTCGACGCTGCTTTGCACGGCATGGATCGCCGGTTGGTGCCTGAAGACGGGCACGCCTTTCAGCCACAGACGAAAGGCTTCCCAATAAATACCGACGATCACTTTCAGCGTCAGGAAAGGAAAACGGACAAGCGTGCGGGCCAGCGTACGGGCCTGAAACGGTCTGCGGTTTCCCTGGAATGATGCGGCAAGCAGCAAACCGTCCGTGTCTTCCTGTCGGATGACGATGTTGACCCCGTCACCGGGTGGGACAATGCGAAAATGATAGATCGCATCCATACCGATAAACGGTGAAACATAGAGGGCTTTGTCGCAGCGCTGCCTGATCACGGGTCGCGCCGGATCGTCGACGGGGATGATGTACGTATGGCGTTCTTTGAAGGTGTTGCAGACTTCATATAAAATCGCCATCAGCGCACCCCCCCTGTGATAGCAGAAATAGACGCTGATCGGATTAAAGGCGTAGCCGAAGATACGGGGATAACAAAGCAGGCGAATGGGGCCGCCGTCACTTTGCAATCCGGCCTCGGCCAAACGGGCTTCAACCCAGGACTTGAGCGGCGCACCCGTTGTCGGCCCGTGGTCTTTGTCATGAAAAGAAAAAACCGCCGCCCGGTTATACCCGAACAGCCGGAAACGATGGTCCAACTCAGGCAGTTCGTCCAGATCGAGCAACATTGTAAACACGTCATAGCGCAGACGGTGACGTCTGGGGCGAACCCGTTCATGCACGACCGTGCCGTCGTAAAGTGCCGAGTTGAAGCTCACGCCGCTGCCACCTGATGCCGAGGTGTCACATGGATGCGCCCACTTTCATTGGCGACGGTCCATGGCCGCTTTAATCCGCCAAGTTGCTCCGCGACGGCAAGGCCTGACTGCAGCGCGTCTTCATGAAAACCGTACCCGAAATAGCTGCCGCAAAACCACGTACCCCGATGACCCTGCAGGGACCAGAGCATCCTTTGCGATGTCAGTGCTGAGCGATCAAAGAACGGATGGGTATAGTCGAATTCGCCGATGATGGTGCCGCAAGCGGGCTCATGGATCGGGTTCAATGTGACGAACAGCTCCGCACCGTGGGTCAGCGATTGCAACCTGTTCATCCAGTAGGTGACACAAAGAGGCGCTTCCTGATCGCTGGCAACATTGTGATCGCCAATAAAGTTCCAGCTTGACCAGACACGGCGGCGTTTGGGCATGAGCGACGCATCCGTATGCAGCACGGCGCGGTTGTTGGTATAGCGCCAGGCACCCAGCAGGTTTTTTTCCGCATCACTGGGGTCGGCCAGCAGCTTGAATGCCTCATTCGCATGGGTGGCAATCACAACAGCATCGAACACTGTTTCTGTGCCGGCATGATCCTCAATGCGGATTTTACCATCCACGCGCCGCAACGCGCGGACACCGCCATAGCGAATGCGATCCTGATAGCCGGCTGTCAGTCGCTTGACATAGGCACGCGAGCCGCCATCTACCGTCCGCCATTGCGGCCGCGCGGCAATGTTCAGAAGCCCATGACTGACGAAGAAGCGGACGAAAGCCTGCGCCGGATAGGCAGCCATTTCCTTAGCCGTGGTTGACCAGATCGCCGCCCCCATGGGCAGCAAATGATCACGGATGAAATTCTTTCCGTAGTTTTCCCGCTCGAGGTATTCACCCAGACTGAGATCGCCGCCTGCCGTATCATTCAGCAGTTGAGGGGCATCCCGATAGAACCTCAGCAGATCCCGCATCATCGACCAGAAGCGGGGGCGCAGGATGTTGCGGCGCTGTCCAACCAGGCCGTTCAGATCCGTCCCGGCATATTCGAAGGCACCCCCGCCGAGAGAGGCGGCGAACGACATTTCACTTTCCTTGGTCGGCACCTGCAAATGCTCGAACAGGGCTGTCAGGTTGGGGTAGTTTGGCTCGTTATAGACAATGAAACCTGTATCGACAGGCGTTGCGCCATGCTCTGACAAGACGTCTACCGTATTTGCGTGTCCCCCGATGCGTCTGTTTATCTCGAAGATCGTGATATGATGACCCTGGTTCAGAAGCCACGCCGCCGACATACCGGCTATACCCGATCCGATGACGGCGATATTGCGGGGGGGACAGGCTCGGGGGATGATATGGTTCAAGGAATGTCCTCAACTGATGGTAACACGAAGCAGATAACGATTTTTATCTCTTTATCTACGACCACCGGGAGCAAATGGATCACCGTGTTAAGGAGAAAAATGTGCCCGTCGTGATCCATCCCGCCACATATGGCGTATCAGCAGCATGGAACCTCATTTGCCGATCAGACCGACGGCTTGCGTGTATGCCAACTGGACCGGGGCTGATTATACTTATGACGTCCGAATATCCGGGACTGGTCGGCGGTCTTTCCGGGTCGCCGACATCAGACCCAGTGAGGCACGCATGACCGGCGATACGGAAAAATCGCAAGATGATCTTGCTGCGACCATGAATGCGTTATTGATCAGAGTGTCCGAAGATAGAGACAAAGAGGCTTTTCAGACGCTCTATCGCTACTACGCACCTCGCCTGAAGTCATTCATGCTGGGTAAGGGAACGGATGCCCATCTGGCAGAGGAGGCGGTGCAGGAAACACTGGTCAAGGTGTGGCGAAAAGCAGCCCTGTTCGATCCCGCCCTGGCCTCGGCATCAACCTGGATTTTTACCATCGGGCGCAACATGCGCATTGATATGTTGCGCAAATCCATCAGGCCCGAACCCGACTACAGCGACCCGGCATTTACGCCGGACCCGGTCCCGGTCGCTTCAGATAAAATTCAGAAGGATCAGCAAGGGAAGCGCCTGAAGGCCGCCCTATCGATCTTGCCGGCAGAGCAAAGTGAGATTTTGAAACTGGCCTTCTTTCAGGAAAAAACCCATGGCCAGATCGCCGAAGAACTGGGCTTGCCGCTCGGCACCGTCAAATCGCGAGCAAGACTGGCCCTCAAACGATTGCGGTCCGTGCTTGGAGAAAATGAATGACGATACAGCATCACCCCAGTGATGAATTGCTTCTGGACTATGCGTCCGGGGCACTTGGGGAAGCATGGAGTCTGGCCGTTGCGACACATCTGTCATTGTGCCCGGCGTGCCGCTCGGCAATGGCTGAAATGGAAACCATTGGTGCCGGCCTGCTCGATGCGGCAACCCCTGTCCCCCTTTCCAATGATGCGCTGGAGATGATCATGCAGCGGCTGGAAAGTGATGACGTGAATACTCAACAGCCTGCTCAGCCGGTCCGGGCCCAACCATCCGGAAGCGGCCTGCCGCAACCGCTCAGCAATTATGCGGAGAATGGCCTGGGCGAAATAGACTGGCAGCGTCTGGGGCTTGGCGCATCGCAATATCTGATTCCGACCGGCGATCATGGCGTGACGGCCCGGCTGCTGCGCATTCCCGCTGGACGCCCCGTGCCCGAACACACGCATGGCGGTCTGGAATTGACGCTTGTTTTGTCCGGTGCCTTTAGCGACCAGATCGGACGCTTTGGCCCCGGCGATTTTCAGGAAGCCGATGGCAGCCTGCAACATCAGCCCCGTGCAGAACCCGGCGCCGACTGCATATGCCTTGCTGTCACTGACGCGCCGCTTCGGTTCAAAAGTTTGGCCGCACGCATGGTGCAGCCGTTCCTTGGCATTTAGTTTGATTTTGAGGCAACTAACCCTAAGTCAAATGTTTAAATCTGCCGCCGTCGCTAGTGTGTTTAAATTTTTCCAGTATAATTCTGCTTTCGTGGGTGTTGGCCATTCCTATCCGGTATTTAGCTGTACCACCAACTGAACAAGGTACTGATTTAAAAAACTTTGATTTTGATCTGCGCAACTCCGAAGGCAAAGGTCACAGGTTCGACTCCTGTCGGCTGCGCCATAATATCAATGGGCTTAGCTCCCATACCCCCGATCCCGCTTTGTTTTCCGAAAGCAAGACGCTAGTCAAGGCTTCCGTGCAGTTACAATATGCGCATCGTCTAGCCATCTAATTTTTCCCAGTTGCATTTGCGCTTTAACGCCAAATTTTCCGCAAATATCACTCAGTACATTATTCGTCAAACGGCATGAGTGCCTGCCAATTCACGGGGCAGAGATATGCCTGCGAAACTTAGTTTAACTGCCTGTGCTTCTCAGCCAACTGCCACCAAGTACTAAGCAGCGCTTCAGCGTCGCCTTCTGGAAGCGTGGCTGCTGCTGGGCGTGAGCACCCCCAAGGTCAGGCTAATAGACCGGCCATCCTGCCACCGGAGCCGGGGCGGCGGTGAACCTCAGAAACCCTGCTCTCCCCGATACTCTTTTTTCAGAAAGGATGAGGCGCTCGGAGGAGTACTATTGTCCGGCATCCGAAACCCTGATAAGGATTTAGCGCTATGATGAAGAGAGGATTTCCGACTCATTGTTTTTCCCGAGAGTAACGAAACGAAATAGAAATCCACTATAGTGAACTCGCTGTCCACGTGCCCAGTGAAGAACATTCGGCGAGCGACCCGTGAGAAGGATTCGGATGAGAGTGTCTGTCGTCAAATAGTTTACGCCAGAATAACTCTTAGAGGCATAAGCAATTGGAAACCTTGCACGACCTTTTAAGAGCGGAGACCTCCTCCGCTCATGCCCGTTTAGAGGCACTCCCGTTCTTCCAGGCACTTCAACAGGGCCGTCTTCCGAAGCCTGCAATCATGAGTCTGCTGCGCAGCCTTGCGATCATCTATGCGGTAGTCGAACGAGAGCTTTTGCACGCCGCAGATACGCGCATCGCAGAGTTTGCCCAGCACGTTACAGCCAAAATGCCCTTATTAACAGCGGATCTGGAGGTGTTGGACGCCGCGGGTATTCCGAGCGTTACCCCCGCAATTCGCAACGCCCTCCAGTATGGAGCCGAGGTTCTTGCCGACGCTGATGACCCAATTAGCCTGGTCGGCGTTCTCTATGTGTTGGAAGGATCGCAAAACGGCGGCATTACGCTGAAGCGGTCTTACGCGCACTGTCTGGGGGTCAGCGAAGAAAAGCTGTCATATTTTGGTTGTTATGGCAAAGACACAGCGGCGAATTGGAACTCGTTTACAGCATTCCTGAATGCTCTCGAACTCCATGCTAACCAAGCTCAGACGATAGCTCTGTCCGCCATCCGTTGCTTCGAGGGGCTCTGGACGATCTGTGCGGCATTGCATCCGATCGCGGAAGACGCTTTGAAGCACCACGTGACAGCCATCAACTTCGAAGCCGGTGACCACGCGATGCCCCAGAACCCTTACGAAATCGAATTGGCACTGCGTACTGGCAGGGCAGCCTGGAAAAACTATCCTTACCTGGAGAAGCGATTTGGAGATCGTGGCAAACGCTTTACGAGCAGTGATAGCTGCTGGCTGGTCACACTCACGCGCATGCCAACCATTACCGCAACAAGGAGCCTTGAATGGCTCCGAACGGTGCTGGCGAGTCGAGGAATTCCCACGATAATATTAGAGGAACATCTACGCGCCATTTCACGGGAACTATCGGAAGAATTTCCTGAACATCCTGATATGTCGATCCGATTCGATCCATTTCTGGCAGCTCTCGATGCCGAACGCTGCGTGTTAGATGGCGACAAGAAAATATCAAAGCTAATCGAGCAGTACGACCGCCGGTTCCGTGACTGCGACGGTTTTACCGTTGCTTCGGCTGCCGCGTTGCTCGTGTCGGCCTGGATGGACGAGCGCTCCGGCATTACCGGAGCATTCGCCGCCACGCGAGACTGGTTCGCCGACGCTGCACGCTTCTCGAATAATTGGGTCGACAATGTCCGAGCGTTCGAAATCGAACTTGATTGCGCCGGGAGAACATCGTGTTGAAATGGTGCTCCTACTGTCAGCAATTTCTTCGAGAGGTAGCGCCTTACGAAGACCTCACGATCACGCATGGCATCTGTTCGGTATGCTCAAAAAAAATGCTGGCAGACGGCGAACCGGACTTGGAACACGTTCTGGTTCTGAGAGACCTTCAGGATCAGTTTTATGAGGCGGGACGACGTAATGACTTGAAGGAAGTCGAGCGGATAATCGAAAATTCAAAAGGCACGAAAATAAGAGCCGTCGATATACTCCTTGGTATTCTTGCCCCCCTTTTGCAACAGATCGGTGAAGAATGGAAGCAGGGCGCCATGACCGTCGCAGAAGAGCACCGATTTACCGCCTTCTGTGAAAAAGCGTCGGAGATAATTTTTTCAAAGGTCGCGAATAAAAACTTTGCGAACAAAGTCCTGCCCGAGCGCACCAAAGCCCTGCTGATCAACGCGTCTGGCAATCGCCATACCATCGGTATCCGCATTCTGGCACTATGGCTGCGCGAGAGGGGCATTTTGACTCAGGTCCTCGATAGAGCCATCGGGAGAGACGATTTGATGGCAGTGATCCGAGAATTCCAACCCAACATGGTTCTGATTTCGGTCGCTCTCGCCGAACAGGCAGCGGACGTTTTAGATGTCATTGAGTGTATTGGCAATTTACCTGACCACCTTCGCCCCCGGGTTGTCGTTGGAGGTCACGCAGTGAAACGGGGATTCATTTCAGCAATCCCAGGTGCTGAACTTCTGACTGATATCAGTTCCCTCTTTCACGCCCACGCCGAACAGAGAGCATTGTAGAGGTGCAGTAATACAGCTGCGCCAACCAGGGCCACTCTTCGTGTCGTCGCTTTGTCCGATCATCATCAAATCGACACAACTTTAAATAAATTACCATACATAAAATAAACTATTAGTCGATAATTTCTGTCTATTGCGTCGCAAATCTGTCATGGTTACGCGAATGGAGACATCCGCAATAAACAAAAAAAAAGAGAGCATCTAATGGAAATTAACTTTGATGGAAACCATGAAAACAAAAGACGTCTTCTGGTTCTCGACGACGATAATGATGTAGCAGCCACGATTTGTATGATGGCCGAAACGGCCGGTTATGAAATCGACCACACCGACGATGCCGAGGTTTTTTTGGCGAAGGTCATTGCCTGGTCGCCGACACATGTAGCTGTAGACCTGCAACTGGCCGATCAGGACGGGGTAGAAGTCCTGCACAAGCTTGCCGGTATAAATTTCGAGGCGGCGGTGATCGTCATATCCGGGTTAGGAAGGCGGATACTCAATTCTTCTGCCCGTGTTGCAACCGAGAACGGACTTCAAGTAACTGGCATATTGCCCAAACCAATTTCCCGCACGGATTTACTGACCGTACTTGCAACTGATGTTCGCCCGCCCTCGCCACGCTCGGAGTTCTCATCTAAAGCCAGCCATTTGCCAGTTACCCCCGAGCGGCTTACTGACGCGTTGCATTGCGGAGAGTTTGTTGCATATTTCCAACCCAAGGTTACCTGTGCCAACGGCGAGTTGGCGGGCTTTGAGAGCCTGGCTCGATGGCCCCAGAAAGATGGCTCCATGATAGCTCCGGATCTGTTCATTGGCGTTGCTGAACAGACCGGCCTGATTCATGACCTGACACGGCAAATCTACGATTACGCCCTGTCCAATCTGCCGGACCTGGCGCGTGTGTCCGGGCTGAAATTTGCACTGAACCTCTCGCCAGTTAATCTCAATGACGAAACCTTTCCACATTGGCTTGTGAACAAATGCGATGCCTACGGTGTCATGCCATCCCAGGTCGTCCTGGAACTCACGGAAACTGCCAGTATAAACAACCCCCTGTCACTGCTCGAAAAACTGACCCAATTCCGTATCCGGGGATTTCACCTGTCTATTGATGATTTTGGTGTTGGTTATTCCTCACTCGTTCAGTTGGCGCGGTTACCCTTTTCAGAACTGAAGATCGATCAGATGTTTGTCAAAACCTTGTCAGAATCTGAAGAATCTCGAAAGATCGTGTCGGCAATCGTCGGGCTCAGTAATTCATTGGACCTCAAAGTCGTGGCTGAAGGCGTGGAAGACGAGTGGGCCCTGGATTTCCTGCGCGACATCGGTTGCGACGAGGCGCAAGGTTATTTCATTGCAAAACCAATGGACAAGCTTGCTGCCATTGCCTGGAAGGATGCTCTATGGGTGAACACAACATGAACCAGTTAACCGATCAACATTTCAAACGCCTGTTCAAAGCCGTGCCGGGTAAGTACATGGTCTTGAAGCCCGGCAGCTATGAAATCGTCGCCGTCACGGATGCCTATTTAAAAGCCACCATGACGCGTGAAAGCGAACTTGTCGGCAAGACTCTGTTCGAAATATTTCCCGATAATCCTGAGGATCAGCTCGCTGACGGTGTGCGAAATTTGTCGAGATCCCTTCAGCGGGTCCAGTCGCTGAGATCGCCGGATATCATGGGCGTACAGCGTTATCCGGTACGCCTTCCTGACGGCACTTTTGAAGATCGGTTCTGGAGCCCTGTGAACAGCCCGGTTCTGGATGATGCCGGTGAAATCGAATTCATCGTGCACCGCGTGGAAGATATCACGACCATTGTCCAGGAAAGCACAGCTTCGACAATCCAGGGAGATTCCGGTAACAATAGCGATCACATCGCGGTTCAGGACATTATTCTTCAATCTCGTGAACTCAGACAGAGCTTGTCAAAGCTGCAAGAGTACGAGGCTCGCATGCGCACGGCCGAGGGATTACTAAACCTTGGCGCATGGGAGTTTAACGTTAAAACCAGACAACTCGGTTGGTCCGAACAGGTTTTTAGCATTTTCGATGTGCCCGAAGGGCAGCCAGCACCAGATTTCGACGGATATTTTGCACGGGTGCATCCGGATGACCGGGAAGCAGCACTCGCAGTCTATACTGCCTTTGCGGAGAAAAATGAGCCGCAACTGGAATTCGAGCACCGGGTGATCGCGCGCGATGGAAGCGTAAGATACGTCAGGGGCGTGGGTGAGCGCCATCGTTCGCCCGAGGGCGAGATCGTCGTCGGCTACCTTCAGGACGTTACCACGTTTATCGGGACGCGGCACAAGCTCAGTCAGGCCGAACAACTGTTACGCCTCGCCGGTGAGAAAATCCGACTGGGCGGTTGGTGGGTTGAACTCGACACCGGAACCGTTATCTGGACGCCGGAAACCGCTTTGATCCACGGACTTCCCGGCGACTATTCCCCGTCGAGTGTCTCGGAAGCGATCGAGTTCTATGAACCGGAATATAGAGAGATCGTTCAGAGCGCCTTTGCGCGGTGCGCGCACGAAGGCGAGCCGTTCGATATCATCTGCCGACTCCAGACAGCCGATGGGCGGCGACCCTGGATACGGGTCATCGGCGTTCCTGACCGGGACGGGGAAGGCAGGATCGTCGCCGTTCAAGGCGCGTTTCAGGACATCACGACCTTACGCGAGGCGCAGACGAAAGCCGATGACGCCGAGTGGGAGCGGATCAACGTACTGGAAAGCATCAGTGACGGCTTCTTCGCAGTCGATGAAGACTGGAGTTTTACATACTTGAATCAACAAGCATCCGTTCTTCTGGAACGTTCCCGGGAAGAACTGTTGGGTAAAAGCGTCTGGGACGAATTTCCTGAGGCCATCGACAGCGAGTTCCAGCGACAATATCAACGGGCAATAGAAGCCCAACAAACGGTCCAATTCCAGGAATTCTACCCTGCACTGAACAAGTGGTTTGACGTCACCGCCTATCCAATTCCTGGTGGTCTGGCCGTTTATTTCCGTGACGTCACCAACGAGCGGGATCGCCAGGAGCGACAGCGTCTGATTGACGCCGCCCTGTCCCGGCAGAACGACATCGTCATGATCACGGAAGGAGATGTGCTGGATGCTCCGGACGGTCCACGAATCGTCTATGTGAACGACGCTTTCGAACGGCTGACCGGCTATTCCAGGAGCGAAGCGATCGGACAGACGCCACGCCTGCTGCAAGGCCCCGAAACGGATCGGCAGCAACTTGATAATATTCGGTACGCTCTGCAAAACAAGGAACCAACCCGTTGCGAAGTGCTCAACTATAAAAAGTCGGGTGAATCCTATTGGCTGGAAATCGACATCACGCCGCTGTTTAACGATAAAGGACATTGCACCCATTTTGTGGCGGTGGAACGCGATATCACCGAAAGAAAGTGGAAGGAAGCTGAATTTCAACAACTCCAGGAGCGTTTTCAGCTAATTTCTCAAGCCACAAGTGAAGTGATCTGGGACTGGGATTTGAACAGCGACGAAGTCTGGTGGAATGACTCAATTGCGGATGTATTCGGCTATGCGGTTTCAGAACTGGAGCCGGGGCCTGAGTCCTGGACACTTCGGATTCACCCGGATGACCGGGAGCACATTCTCCATAGCATTCATAAAACAATTGAAGGCGAAGAGGAATTTTGGAAAGGCGAATACCGCTTCGTCAAGAGCGATGGCCAGAGCGCAAACATCGATGATCGCGGATTCGTGATCCGGGACGAAAGCGGCAAAGCGATCCGCATGGTGGGCAGCATGCTGGACATTACCGAACGGACGGAAATGGAGCAGCAGCTTCGTGAGGCTCAGAAAATGGAAGCCGTCGGCCATCTGACCGGGGGCGTTGCCCATGATTTCAACAACCTGTTGACGGTTATCCTGGGCAACGCGGAAATGCTGGCAGAGAAGATGACGGATCCGAAGCTGCGTTCGATGGCAAGAATGACCGTGTCTGCGGCGGAGCGCGGTGCTCAATTAACCAACCGGTTGCTGGCGTTTGCCCGTCGTCGCCCCCTCGACCCGAAGCCGACGGATATCAATCAACTGGTCGAATCGATGCAGATGCTCATTCGACGCACCCTGCCGGAAAGCATCGATCTCGAATTTGTACCTGACCCGGATCTGGGCGTCGCCGAGATCGATGCCGGCGAGTTGGACGCGGCCTTGCTGAACCTGGTGGTCAACGCACGGGACGCCATGCAGAAAGGTGGCAAGTTGACCATTGAGACCGCCAATGTCGTGTTGGAAAACAACTATGCCGACCGCCATCCGGAAGTTTCTGTGGGCGAATACGTCCTGGTCTGTGTTTCCGACACAGGGACGGGAATGGATGCCGATACGGTCAGACGTGTCTTCGAGCCGTTTTTTACCACCAAGGACGTGGGCAAGGGCAGCGGTCTCGGACTGAGCATGGTGTTCGGTTTCACCAAGCAGTCGGGCGGGCATATCAAGATATACTCCGAACCCGGTGAGGGCACGTCGGTGAAGCTGTATTTCCCCCGAGTACGAATCGGGCTGGAATCGGCTTCCCAACCGACAACCGAGACCCTGCTGCAAGGCGGAACCGAGCATATTCTGATCGCCGAGGATGACGACCTGGTGCTCGAGCACCTCAGGAACCTGTTACTGTCGCTGGGTTACCGGGTCAGCGCGGCCATGTCCGGTCCCGAGGCACTGAGCATCCTGCAGGCCCACGATGACATCGACCTGTTACTGACCGATATTGTCATGCCGGGGGGCATGAACGGGCGCGAGCTCGCCGACCGGGCACGATCAGCCCACCCTTCACTGAAGGTGATGTTCACCTCGGGCTATACCGAAAACGCCATTGTCCACCAAGGACGGCTGGATCCCGGCGTTGTATTGCTGAGCAAACCTTATACCCGTCTGGAACTGGCAACCAAGCTGCGGCTGGTGTTGGGTAATTGAAGCGGTCGTTCTGGGCACAAAACGTTTATATACCTATCTGGAGGGCAACCTGAAAAATAGGGTCATGCAGTAGCCTGGCTATGTCTAGGCTTTACCAATTATCTGGACTTAGATTTTACGCTGAAAGTATGTTTAAACCATTGTTCAGTACCCTATATATGCCATTGAAATGGTCCAAGGATAAAGACGCATGCGACAAATCGCTTATACAAGTAATGCGGCCAAAGGGCTGACCAAGACTGATCTGAAAAACATTCTAAGCGTTGCACAACGTAACAATGAGCGTGATCAGCTAACCGGAGCGTTATACCTGAAAAATCGCCAGTTCATTCAGATACTTGAAGGCCCAGATGTGGCGGTGTCCAGTGTTCTGAGCCGAATAGTCGCTGATGACCGACATGCCGATGTCACTGTTAGAGTTAATCGGGAAATTAAAGAAAGAACTTTTGGAAATTGGTCGATGATGCTTATCGGCGATGAACCAGAAATCAATCGCATTGCATCCTGGTTTTGGCCTGCCGGCAAAATTAGAGCGTGTTGCGTTTAATTGGTCTCATACCCTGCGGCTTTGAAGAAATTGT
>JBBDOA010000139.1:0-14047 GCA_040877275.1 Rhodospirillales bacterium
GGAAAAGGAAACACTGTCGGCTACGGGGCTTAAAATGACGGTGCCGCCACCGGCGATATCTGCTGCAAATGTACCGAATTTCATATCACGCTTGGGGTCAAGCGTCAGCGCAACCTGGGTGGTCGCGGTTTCCGGAATAAAGGTGGTAATGAGCAGGGCGCAACAAAGCACGCACAGCCGAAGGCGCTTGCTGCAGAAAGCCGGAAGCCACATGCGAGGGTCGTCCTAAAAATAGATGAACTGGAAAAAACTAACACGAAAGCATGACGAAATCCTGACGAAGCCAGAAAATTTCTGACCTTGGGCAGGGGGCGTTACTGAAAAAGCAGTTCTAGAATTGAAACCGCAGCCCGGCCCGGAATTCATGCGCGAACAGGTCATCATATTTGGTTGCCGTGCCGGCCGGACCGGTCGTGAATGTGCCGTCCTGCTCGTACTGACCGAGATTGATGAACCGATAGCCGACGTCGATGCTGACGGCTTCCGATACCCTGGCAGAGACACCGCCCATGGCGGCATAGGTCAGATTATAGACCTTGGCGCCGTACTCGGTGTTGCCGCCGGCCGTCGTCAGAAATGAGGTGTCGAGCATGGACAGACCGACCCCGGCACCGACATAAGGTGTGAACGTGTCGCCGCCAAGCCATTGGTGTAGCTGTTCGAAGTCGTAATACAGGTTGAACATGGCGCTGATGCTATCCACTTCACCAGCAATGGCATTACCGGCACCATTGGTGCCGTCGATCTCCATGGGCGAGCGGTAGGTAATCATCCCCTCGGCGCGCATCTGATCGTCTACTTTGGCACCCAGGCCCAGACTGATTAGTTCGGTATTCCGGGTTCCAGAGACCCGGTGCTGACCGTTGGCGCCAGTACCGTCAGGATCGTTTGTCATGGTGTATCCGGTGTCGATACGCAGATACGGACGGAACAGCAGATCCTTGCCGCTCTCGGTTTTCAGGGTTTCCGGTTTTGCGGTAGCGGTCTTTTTGGCCGATTCCGGTTCGGGTCTGGCTTCCTGGGCGGCGTTGGCCGGCGCGTTTTGTGTCGCCTCAGATGCTGCAGGTGCCACTTTTGGCGAATCGGCTGGAGTTTTCTCAGGAGCAGCCGTTTTGCGTTCTTGTGAAGCGTCCTGCTTCAGGGGATCGCGTGATTTTGCACTCGGTTGCGCCGGGATCATTTTCATCCCGCTGTCACGCAGCTGTTTGTCCGTTGCCATATCTGTGGTGTCAGCCCCGGCAACTTCAATCTGATAGGTGAAGGTGAAATCGTCCTTGAGACGATCACCGGCTCCGGCAGGATGGCTTGCGAGCAGTGCAGTCGTTCCAATAGCGGTCATGACCGCCGGTACAGATATTTTCATAAAAACCCCGTTGTCCCAGTCCAGGGGCCCCGAATCAGAGGTATCCCATAGCCGCCAGAGTGACTGAGAGATGTAAAAACGTGGTTAATACGGATCAGAAATCTGTAAAATTCTATTGGGGAATCAATGAGATTCCGGTTGTGCGGACGGCTGGATTGGTTAACCGGCCGGGTTTTTACCCGGATCGGCTGGAAACATTTCCGGCATTGCCTGTTTGAAGGCGTCCCTGGCCTTGATGGCTTTGCCATAACCCTGTTCAGCGGCACGGTTGATCCAGTCGAACGCCATCTTCAGGTTCTGTTCGACCCCTTTGCCCTCGTAATAAAGAAAGCCCAGATTGTATTGCGCCTGGGTGTGGCCGTTGTTGGCAGCACGTTCAAACCATTTGGCCGCGTTGGAGAAATCCTGGCCGCCGGTCTGGCCGGTATAATTCATGATGCCGAGATTGTATTGCGCCCCGATATGACCGGCTTCGCCGGCCTTGAGGAAAAATTGTGCCGCCTTGCCGAAATTCTGGGTGACACCGTCTCCGTTATAGAATTTGAGACCTTGCTGGTAATCGGCATCGCCCGGGCGCGCATCTTCCGGCGTGGGAGGGGGTGGTGGCGCGTCAGCAGCGCCGCTTTGCAGTGATGCCTGCTCGACAGGGGGCGGTTGCGGTGCGCTTTCAGGTGTCCCTTTAAGCGGCTGTTCCTTGACGGGAACGACCGGCACAGGCGCGGGCGCGCCCTCATTTACGCTTGGCGCATTTCCCATGGCTGATTTCATGACGGGGGCAGGTTCTGCTTCGACCGGTTTTGGTGCAGCGCTTTTCATCGACTCAGTTGTTGCCGGCATGGCTTGGCTGGCATCGGATGACGGCATTGCCGAAGTGTCGGGTTTGCTTTCTGATAACGGTTGCGCTTGGGCCGCTGGGCGCTCAACCGTTTCCGGCGGCGGCGGTATCCGCATGATCACGCTTGGCACACGATCTGTCGGCGAGAAAGTGATGATTTCGTGGATTGTTGTGCGTATCCAATAGACAAACGAATCGCTTTTATCGACAACGGTATCGATCACATCATGCTTGATTTCTAGCAACTTGGCGGAAGCCGGTCCGGACAGGGTTTCGATTGTGTCATCATCGAGAATCAGAATGGCAACGAAAATCAGCGCCGACAGGCCCAGCATACTGAGAAGCAGATATTTGACGATTTTCTCAACCACGTTGTTTCCGTCCGAAAAAGCGCGAATCCACGATAAAGGGTAGCCGCCTTTCAAATCAGATTCCATAGTCTCGATAAAGCTGGCAGCCACCATACTTGAATCGCCGACGATGATGGGTTACGCACCCTTTCCAAATAGATAAGATACAGTCATCAATCGACAGGGAGATAATCATGGCCAATGAAATCCGCGCTTCGCACATCCTCGTTTCGACCGACGCACGCGAAAAGGACGACGCGCTGGCAACCACCGAAGCACTGCACAAGAAAATCACCGATGGTGCTGAATTTGCGGACGTGGCGCGTGAAGCTTCGGATTGCCCTTCCGGTTCCAGAGGGGGTGATCTTGGTCACTTTGGCCGTGGTGCCATGGTCCCGGAATTCGAAGAAGCCGCCTTCGCCCTTGATGTCAACGCGCTCAGCGGCGTCGTTGAAACGAATTTCGGCTATCACCTGATCCTGCGTACGGAATAACGAGCGCATCTCATTTGATGATGGGGGCGTCCGGCTGGTACTGACCCAGCCGGTCCTCGATTTCCAGGACCCAGATATCGGGGTCCCTGTCGATGCGTCGCAGGATATAGTCTTCGGCCTCGGAATCAGGGAGCGGCTCTCCGCCGCCGGCCATCAGCCATGCCCGCTGTCCTTTGGCGTCGCGCGATTGCGAAAGCAGTATGGAAGTCCCGTTCAGACGGTCCAGCCTGATCAGGATGCTACCGGAATCATTATCGCCACGGCGCCGGATAATGGCCTGCATGGCGTTGATATCACACATTCTGACTTGAGCGGCGATCCAGACCGACGCCTTGATTCTTGGTTCATCCACGAGCAGGGCTCCGGTTCGGGCCGATTTTCAGTCCATGTGATCACTGCATGTGACTCAGACGGACAAATTAACTATAATCAGTGCCTACAAGCGACTCAATTAATCCCTGCACCTTGTGCAAGATCGGAGTTGAGACCCTGTGGCACTTGAAGACGACATAAAGCACAAAAATCTGCGGGATGCATCGGACGATGTTTCCCGGTTCCGGGATTATGCCGATGCGGATGCGGATTTGTTCTGGGAGCTCGATCCGAACTTCCGGTTTGCCATCGTTTCCTTGCGCCGGGAAGGCCGCTCGTCGGTCAGGGAATATGATCTGCTGGGCAAGACGCCCTGGGCTTTCGCCGATGCTGACCCGGACCGTGATCCGGAATGGGCGGCTTTTGTCGACAAGCTTCAGCGCCGTGAGCCGTTCCGCGATTTTCGCATGTGCTTGCGCCGGAACGGTGTTGGCCTTGCTTATTGGCGTTTCAGCGGCAAGCCGGTTGTCGCTGCCGACGGCATGTTTTTCGGTTACCGCGGGATCGCGACGGATGACACGGTCGAACAGATCCGGCGCACTCAACTGGAAAATCTGGCCGGTGACTACCAGATAATTCTGGAATCCCTGAGCGAAGGAGTTGCGTATTTCGATGACCGCCAGCGGTTAAGTCTTTGCAATGCAGCATTCCGCAAACTGATACCGGTGCCGGTGGAGCATGTGAAAGCAGGCGCGAGTTTTGCCGGGTTGATGGAGGCTGTTGAACCGCAGCTTGTCCGGGACCGGAGGAAAAATTTCCAGACGGGCGTGGCACCGGGCAGGGGGTTGATCGACTGGCATTTTCAGAGTGGACAGCGATTAACGGGAGATATTCGCGCGCTACCGTCCGGCGGACAAATGCTTTCCATCCATCAGTCCGATAACGATATGGGTGCAGACAGATTCTATGACGCCATTGCCGAGCAGGCGCTGAGTGCGGGCGAGACGAAGTACAGGAACCTTGTCGAAGGCTCAATTCAGGGATTGTTTGTGCATCGCGACATGAAAATCCTTTATGCCAATACAACAGCGGCAATGATTTTCGGTTATGACGTCGATGAATTTATCGGCCAGAAAGTCATGGCACTTGTTTCGCCCAGGGACCAGGCATTGGTTGACGAAAGCATCCGCCGACGATTGGCCGGCGATCCCGATGTACCGGAGCGCTATGAACTTGTCGGGGTCAGGAAAGATGGTTCCAGTGCTGCTCTGGAAGTTTTTTCACGGGCTGTTGACTGGGAAGGTGGCACAGCCATTCAGGTGACGTTGATGGATATTTCCGATCGCAAGGAAATCGAAAGCCATCTGCTCGCCGCCAAGGATGCTGCTGAACATGCCGACCGGACGAAGACGGAATTTCTCGCCAACATGTCGCATGAATTACGCACACCGTTGAATGCAATCATCGGTTTCTCGCAGTTGATCCGGGGTAAAATAATGGGAGAACTGAACACCCATTATGTTGACTACGCCGGTGCCATCCACGCCTCGGGGGTGCACCTGCTGGATGTTGTGAACGATCTTCTGGATATTGCTTCCATTGAAAGCGGTGCCCTGTCGCTGAACGAGGACGAGCTTGAAATCGGAGACGTCATCCGCTCCTGTGAGCGTATGTTGAGACCCCGCGCCCAGAAGGCCGAGCTTCTGATCTCCGTCACCGTGCCGGAGCAGGGTATATTCATTCGCGGCGATATGCGCCGGTTGAAACAGATCATGATCAACCTCATCAACAACGCCATCAAGTTTACCAAAGCCGACGGACACGTCATCGTGCGCGCCTATTGCAATGAACAGGGGCAGCCGGTTTTTGAAGTGGAAGATACTGGTATCGGTATTTCCGAGCAGGACCAGAAAGTTATTTTTGAGGCCTTTGTCCGTGTCAATTCCGCCTTCGTCGCGCAACGTGAAGGCACCGGACTGGGGCTGCCGCTGGTGCATGCACTCACGGCGCTGCATGGCGGTGAAGTTCGTCTCGACAGCGCGCTCGGCGTGGGCACGAAAATAGCCGTCATTCTGCCGAAAGAACGCCTCATCGTCCGCAGCGCAGAAATATAACAGCTCCCAACGCCTTGATTTATAAGCAATTTAATAAATTTTTTCAGGATGTGACCCGCATCACTGATGATGTCGTCACGCACGGTTATGGTTAACACGATATTCACTTACTCTCCTTCACCGGGCCGACGGGTCCGGTGTTTTTTTTGTTCATATTCATACGTAATACGCATTCTACCTTCCTTCGGTATTGGACCCCTGCCGTTGATGCATTATGGTTCCCCCATCGCAAGTGCTGTACGGCGGAATGACGGGAGACGCGCAGACGTGAGTGGATTGCTGGATCGGTTTTCCGATCATACCCGGCGGATATTTACCCGCCACCGTGGCCGTGCCTTCCTTGAAGCTGCGATGGCGGCAGCCGCTCTGATAGCCCTTGCTGACGGCGATGCCTCGCTTGAGGAAGGCGCAGAAGTCGGCCGACTGATGCGGGTGCTAGATAATCTGCGCGAACAAAATCCCGACCAGGGGGTGGAGAGCTATTTGCGTTATATCGACCGCCTCAGGAAAAATCCGGCAGAACAGCAATCCATACGCGAAGTCGTATTGGTGGCTGCCGGGCACGACCGCGAAGCTGCCGCCCTGCTGGTGGTTATCTGCCATGCGGTCAGTGAAGCGGACGGTATCGTTCGCGACAGTGAAGTCGCTGAAATCAGGAAAATATCGGAAATGCTCGGCGTTGATACCATTGACGCGACCGAGTTGATCGTACCTCAAATAACAAATGCTTGAATACGGGGAGTGACATCAAGATGAGTGAATACTCAGGACCTTTATCGCGGTTTACTGTTCTCGATCTGACGCGGGTCCGCTCGGGGCCGACGGCGGTGCGTCAGTTTGCCGACTGGGGGGCCAATGTCATCAAGATCGAGGCACCTGAAGTGATCGACACGGCAGCGGGGATGGGCGGTGCCCGCTCCGGCCCTGATTTCCAGAGCATCCATCGCAACAAGCGCTCTCTGACACTCAATCTCAAGGAACCGGAAGCGCGGGATATTTTCCTGAAGATGGTTGAAACGGCTGATGTGGTGGTCGAGAATTTTCGCCCCGACGTCAAGGATCGCCTGGGGATCGCCTATGACGATCTGAAGAAGATCAACAAGGGCATCGTGCTGCTGTCGATCTCGGGTTTCGGACAGGATGGCCCCTATGCGAAAAGACCGGGGTTTGATCAGATCGCGCAGGGAATGGGCGGATTGATGTCGATCACCGGCCTTCCGGGGCAGGGCCCGGTCCGGGCCGGAATCCCGGTTGCCGATCTGACCGCCGGCATGTACGGCGCCATGGGTGTTTTGACGGCACTGCTTGAACGTGAAGTGTCGGGGGAAGGGCAGTGGGTGCAGACGTCGTTGCTGCAGGCGATGGTGGCGATGCTCGATTTCCAGACGGCCCGCTTTTTGATCAAGGGTGAAGTGGCCGGCCAGGCCGGGAACAATCACCCGACCTCGATCCCGACCGGTGTGTTCAAGACATCCGACGGTTACATCAACATCGCCGCTGCCGGCGATCAGATGTGGGACCGGATCTGCACGCTGTTTGGCGATGATACGATCACCAACAATGCGGATTTTGCAACCGGCGAGCTTCGCTCGATAAACCGCGATGCGGTCAATGCCGCACTGGAGAAACACACCATAACCTATACCTCAGAGGATCTGATCAATGCGCTTGTCGGCGCCAGTGTGCCGTGCGGTCCGATCTATGGCATCGACAAGATTTTTGACGATCCGCAGGTCAAACATCTGGGGATGCGTCACCCTGTCGAAAGCAAAACTCTGGGCAAGATGGATTTGCTGGCACAGGCAGTGATCCTTTCGCGCTTTGATCCACGCACCGGCATGGCGACGCCGGAGCGCGGTGAACATACGGATGACATCCTGAAGGAGTATGGTTATTCGGATGATCAGATCGCGGCATTCCGTGAAAAGGTGATTGTGTAATATCATGGCCGCGCACAACTTCGATCTTACAAGCCGGGACAGCTTTACCGATTTTACGCAAGTGACGATACGGTTTTCCGATCAGGACAGTATGGGGCACGTCAATAACGTGTCTTTCGGTGCCTATATCGAAGCGTGCCGCACCATGCTTGTTCAGGGGCTCCTCAATCAATTTGACCACCCGGGGCTTGATTACATCCTGGCCAGGGTTGCGATCGATTATAAGCGTGAACTGCATTACCCAGGGACCGTTGACGTCGGCGGCAGACTGATCCGGCTTGGCGCTAAATCCCTGACCTCCGGTTATGGTGTATTTTCCGGTGATGTTTGTGTCGCGACGGCGGAAAGCGTGAACGTCTTTTACGACATGAAGACCCGTACCTCGGTTGTCCCACCCGCAGATGTTCAGGCGGCCATTCGACAAATAATCAGCGCTTAACGCTCTGATCCGCCGAAATCACACTAACAGGCGAAAATCCGTTTCTGATCTCTGCATAGAGGCAAGCAGAGGGTGACGTGAACGAGCCCTTGCCGGATTAATCCGCACGGGTATTCTGGGTGCTTGTTCAGGGACGGTAGGCTGATGTCGACAGCACTTGAAAATTTGAATCTGGAAGAAGGCAAGAGCGAAGCGCTGCGTGCCGCGTTGTCATGCGTTGCCGAGGCCAGCGCATTCGATGGTGGTCCCCGGTATTCGGAAAAGGTCAGCCGCGAGTTGGCCCGGATCATCGTCTGTCGCAGTTACGCAAAGCCCTTGCTGGAATTGTCGCATCTTATGGTCTGCGCGTCCGGGCGCAACGGCAGGTTTGAAGACGTCTTCTGGGGAATTTCACGGGCATCGAGTGGTGAATTCCGCCGATCATTCGTCGCCCTGAACGGCCTGTCCGAAAATGTCAGGATATCAGCAAACGGCATCTATCATAATGATGGGGCTGACGGATTTCAGATTTCGTATGCCCGGATGCCGCTGCTGGCGGCGCTGCTGGAATTTATGATCACGACCGTCGGTTATCCTGCCATTGACGATATGACCCGGCCCGTTCGCGGGCAGCGCGTCAGCAGCAACGACGTTCTGGATGCGGCACGGGCAATGCAGCGCAGCCTGTACGGATATCTCAAGGATCATTTGCCGCCGGTACAGCGTCAGCGGCGTGTGCGGCATTTTCTGACTTTTGTCGGCAGCCATGCGGGGAACCGTTCTGGTGCCGATGCGATCACCGACGACATCGTTCTGTCTTACTGGTCTGAATTTGCCGATACCGTCGAGATTGAGGCCAGGACCTATCGCGGCGTGTATGAGACTGCCCGCCGGCTGATCGTCACTCTGGATGCCGCCGCAGACCGCCTCGCCAGCACCGGAGCCCGGTCTATCGGCACGGATTTTGAAGCCGGTGAAATCGATCCCGAAGATGTCGAGGCTGTGGTCAGCGCCCTTGATGCCGGTGAAGGCCCCTTGCAGCGTTTGCTCGAAAGCTGTGCTGACCGGGTTAAATACATTAACGTCAATGAATCCGAAATCCTTGCGGAACTGCCATTGAACGACAGCACAGCCAGACGCATCCCGATATCGGTTCTGCGTAATGCCATTTATGGTGCCGTGCAGTTGCGTCTGAGTATGGCGCTTCGGCGGGGAGACGACGCAACGCAGCAGCCGATGCCAACCGCAGCAGATCGCTATTACCGAGCCAGACTGGCGACGTACGCAGAAGTTATCGACGGCACAGAAAAACTGGCACTGGCTTCGCTCTGGGTCCTGCATCAGGGACAGCGCCCTGAAGCGGTTGATCTGGCCCTGCAACTGGCACCGGATATCAACTGGGGTGTGCTGAGCGGCCATGGTGATGTAGCGCACGAAGAAAATGTTATCTCGCTGGCGGCCAGCGGTGCCATGAAGGCATTCTTCCGGATTATTCCGGATGCCAGGGGGGACGAGCTTTCTGCGCTGCTGGCCGATGCCAGAAAGGCCTGGCGGCAGGTCAATCGCGCCGGCTTCAGGGAAGAAAGTAAGGCAGACTTTATGGATACCATGGCTGCCGCTGTGCCGGATGTGCTGCGCCTGATCCATGCCGTCAGGCAACTTCTGGACCGCGACATGAAAGCCATTGACTGGCCCGAACACGAGGCCGCGGATGGGATCGTCTTTGGCGCAATCCTGGGCAGGCTTTATAATCAGAGCCAGGAGGAGCGTGAAGATGCCGGCTGACGATCCGATCCGGAATCTTGCATTGGCGGCCATTGATGCCGAGCGGCAGATCGATGCGATGATGCAGCCCGTTGCCGGCAGCGGTCTGCTCGCGTTTTCAACGCTGTTCCGTTATGCCAACGACCCCGGGTTTGAATTATCTGATGATGCGGCACGGTGTCTGGCTAAAAATCCGGCTGCCATGGCGGATCTGGAACGATTGATTGCGCAATCGGCTTTGGTGCATCTGCCGACGCTGGCTGCGGCGGCAAGTGAAACGCTGACGCGCCGGGAAACGGCTGAGGCGATCATCCTCATGACACCGTCACGCGCCGACCCCGGACAGGTTTATTTGAGCATCGATCTGATGGACGCAGAAGCCAAACGACCAACCCATCTGTTTGCAGGGTCGTCCGGGGTCGACTGGCACAAGCTTGTGTTGCCGCCGTTTGCCGGGCCGCGCACGCAGGTGTTGCTGGAAGCCGGTCATCCGATCCTGGCGGCCCTCGGCGATCCCCGGTCCGTTGTTTATCTCAGGTGAGTGCGCCCCTTATTCATATTCTGACGACGGACGGGCCGGTCGCTATTCAGCGGATCAGCGAGGAAGACCCTGCGGTCAGTTCCGTCATCTGCCTCGATGGGCGGGCGCAGGCCTTGCCGATCAGTCCGGCCTACGATGCGTTTGTCAGAAGCCCGGTCGGGGTCATCGAACGGATGACCGGCCATGGTGCCTATCGAATGGATGTTGCCCGGCGGATTGACGATGGCCGCTCGTGGCAACTGGCGGCATTTATCGCACATGCTGCAGCACTGCAGTCTGCCCCGACCATCCGGCACATCTATGCCAGCGGTGAAGTGGACAGCACGCTTGGCGTCCGCCCTGTCGGGCATATCGACACAAAGCTCAAGGCTTTGTCGGATGCGTTGAGCGGCCAGGAGGGCGATGCCCCGGATGCCATAATCCTGGTGCCGTCTCAGGACACGCCGCTACCGGAATACATTAACGGTATTGCGGTGCGTGCCGTGCAGACAACCGATGAGGCCCTGGTCCTGATCGGACTGGCAGCACCGGACAGGCATATCCCGGCGGATAAGCCGGCCAGGGATGCTTATTTGAAAAAAATTACCTGGCGGATGCCTCTGATTCTGACGGTGATTGCTGCGATTGTATTCTGGTTTGGCAGTGATCTTGCGCGATGGTCTGCGCTGATGGCACAGGGACGTATCCTTGCGCTGGAAAAGGATATGGCGGCAGCCGATGAAACCGCCATCGGCCAGATGCGTGTGGCGGTGTATCAAAAATGGCGATCTTTTTCGAAGCCGGAAGCTGGGACCATTGATATTGTCGGCAGCCTTTTTATTGCTGACGATGCAGCCGGGTGTGCTGCTGCAGGAAGCCTGCAAAAGCGGCCGCTTGGCACTGGCTTTACCGGCACCGAGGCGATTTGTAAGGTTGAAGTGCGTGCTGTCACTGCGGATACCAGGCTCCAGATCATCGGACGTCTTGGCTATTGGCCAACAGGCCTTGGCGTGGGCGGAAAAGCCGGGCGTGTGATGCGTGGCAGCAAGGAAGCAACGGGTCGGACGTGGACGCTTGAATTTGAAAATCTGCCGGCACAGGGTGCCGCTCTTCGACTGGTGGTCATTGCCGGTACGAATGACGTACGCGGCTCACAGCCCTGGTATCAGGATCTTTTGGCAACCCCTGAGGACAGCACCGCGTTCAAGGCCGCGGCAGCCCGGTTAGAGCATCTGGGGTACCGGGTGATCGCGCGGGACTGGCGACGAGATTAACCGGCTCAACACGCCGCACTTTTCCGCATGACAGGAATAGATTGCTGGACGGAGCGGGTTTGTTTTGCGACCATGATATTTATAAAAATAAAAGCTCTTGAGTGTTCGCAGACGGAATGACTGAACGGCAACCAGCGGCTCTCCCGTGGTTGCCTGAAAGACACAGACCTGGGGCACAACAAGGTGAAAACGATCCGGACCAGAGTGCTGTTGACGGTGATTTCACTGACGGCTATCGGTGGATGTACCGATGTCGATGTCGATGTCGCCAGTACCCGGGCTTTGCAGCCGGATGTGCCGCCACTTCAGGCGGAACTGCACCTTCAGTATTCTGAACTGGCGCTGCGCGAGATGGCGGAGGGCAATCCGGCTTCGGCAAAGTTATACAATGACAAGGCGTTGCAGGCGGCGGCCGGGCACCGGGTCTTGCCTGAAAAGCCGCAAGGGCCGGAAATGCAGGTTCACTATGACCGGCTTGTCGCCTTTATGGGCTCCGCCTCCCGGACATCAGCGGCGGTTCTGGCCCGCGCCCAGGTCATGTATGAATGCTGGCATGAAGAGCGCAGGGAAAATATTGATCCAGGTGATATTGCTGCGTGCGAACAGGCTTTCGAAACAGCACTTCAGTCACACGAGACAGGAATGCCGATAAAAAAGCAGCACGTAAATTGAAACTGACACTGGTCATTGTAGACGACAATCCTGCGGACCGGGCCATGCTGCGCCGCATGCTGCGCTCAAGCGATCTGGTTGTTGATCTGGTGGAAATCGGTACAGCGCAAGAGTTGTTTGCGCTGTCACTCGAAGAAATTGATTGCGTTGTGCTTGATAACCGGTTGCCGGACCGGAACGGGATTGATGCATTACTTGAACTGTCGAAAGGCAGGCAATACCCGCCCTGCCCGATGATCATCATGACGGGGCAGGGTGATGAGCATACCGCAGCACAGGCCTTCAAGGCCGGGGCCAATGACTATCTGATCAAGGATACGCTGACGCCCAACGGTCTTACACGGGTGCTGGTGAATGCGATGGACAAATGGCATTCGGAAGATGCGATGCGCAATGACTGGGAAACACAGAAAAACGCACTCAGGGTTGCTGAACGTGACAATCAGGCAAAAACCCGGGTTATCGCCCATTTATCCCACCAGTTGCGGATTTCTCTGACCGCAATTCTCGGCTTTTCGCAGTTAATTGAGGACGGAGAACTGGGTGACGACAAGGCGGCATGGGAGAAATACAAGGTGTACGCCAGCGATATCAACCAGAGTGCACAACTGGTTTTCAATCTGATGACCGGTATACTCGAATTGGCGCAAGTTGAATCCGGCGAAGCCCGGATCATTTATGCGACGTTCGATCCGCGTCAAACGCTCAGGGAAACAGTTGAACTGTTTGCCAGACAGATAAAGGCCGCTGGTATCGTACTTGAAACAGACGATCAGGATGCGCCGGCATCAGTCTGTTCTGATGATCGCGTACTGAAATCCATTATGACAAATCTTTTGTCGAATGCGATCAGTATAACGCCTGCAGGGCAAAGCGTGCAGGTTCGCTTGTGTGCACTGGATGGCAACAGGTATCAGTTTTCCGTTACAGACAAGGGGATTGGCAGGAATCCGGAAAGCCTTTCAAACCTGTCCAGAACCTATGAGCAATATCAGGATCGTCGTGTCATCAGCAGCGATGCGGCCGGTCTTGGTCTGCACCTGGTCGACGCGCTGGTCAAAAGCCTGAACGGTTCATTGACCGTACAAACAACCCCTGACCAGGGGATGACGGTAACCGTGGTCATGCCGAATGTCATGATCGACGATCAGGAGCGCTGATGTTCAGGACGCATTCCCGAAGCGGGCCAGCGAATAGGCCGCGATATCAATATTCGGAATTTCACCGATAGCCAACCCGGCAACGATCTTGCCGGTCATCGGTGCAGCCGTCAGGCCCTGATGCCCGTGACCGAATGCAGCAATGACACCGGGCAGACCGGGCACGGGGCCGATCGCCGGTAAATTGTCCGGGAATGACGGGCGTTGGCCCATCCACACTTCACGCGCTTCCGTATTCAGTTTCGGCAGCAGTCGTTTGGCCGGCCCGGCCAGAACATGTGCGCGGCGGTAATCCGGTGGATGGTCGAGCCCGGCAAACTCTGCGGTGCCGGCGCAACGGACGCCCATGCTCATGCTCGATGCAACGAACTTGGAATCCGTGACCATGATCGAATTGTTCAACGCGACGCCGGGATCAGAGAAGACGATGTGATACCCGCGTTCTGCCTCAAGCGGCACATTCAGGCCATGGCTTTCCAGCAGTTTCGCCGACCACGGGCCGGCGCTGAGGATCACACGTTCAGCTGTCTTGACACCTTGATCCGTTTGCAGTTCGACCCTGTTGTCGGCAACCGGTTTTAAGGCCAGGACTTTGGCTTGCAGCAGCGTGCCGCCGGCGCGCTGGAATTTCTCCACCAGCACCTTGCCGATGGCAGCGGGATCAAAGGCCCGTCCCTGCTCTTTGATCAGTACGGCCGATTTGTAATCAGGCGAAATGTCGGGCTCGATATCGCGCAATGTCATGCCGTCGATTTTTTCAAAGGGGACGCCGCGTTCGCGCCTGATCCGCCACTCCAGACTGTCGAGATTGGGTCCGGCGGCATCGCGGTA
>JBBDOA010000140.1:0-14039 GCA_040877275.1 Rhodospirillales bacterium
CGGAAGCGAATAGTGGTCCGAACCGATTCCACCAATAGCGGACGGTTTCATGGCAGATATCGATGCCGCGTTCATGAAGCATATCCTCGACTTGCCGCAACGACAGCGGGAAGCGGATATACATCATCACGGCGAGCCGAATGACTTCGGGCGAACTGTTGAAATATCGGAAAGGGTTTTTCATCTGAAAAAGCTATCTGCCTACATTGTTGTCCTCAAGTCGATTTAGTCTGATGGTGTGGACGGCTCCACCCGAACGGCATCACGATGTGCCATATTGGTGCTGTTGTTTTGCAGAAGCCATCTGCGAGGCCGTCACCCGACCGAACATGCGCTTTGTGGCCGTGAAGACCGAGGAGCAGCAAGGTGTTCTTGTGCTACACCGCTCTCGCGATCTTCTGATGCGTCAGCGCACGATGATCCTGAATGCAATTCGAGCTCACTTTGCCGAGTTCGGCATTGTCACGGCGCAGGGACCTCGAAAGGTGGAAGAACTGGTTAGCCGGCTCCGTGATAATGAGGGCCTTGAACTGCCAGATGTTGTCCGCTCCGCGCTTCTGGCTTTAGCGGCTCAACTCGACAGCCTCGCTGCCGAGGTACGGAATATCGAACGGCGGCTGAAGGCATGGCACAAGCAGAACGCGGCGAGCCAACGGCTCGAGACAATCCCGGGCGTCGGCATCCTCACGGCGACTGCGCTTGCGGCCAGCGTGCCTGATCCGACTGTGTTCAAATCAGGTCGCCAGTTTGCAGCCTATCTTGGCCTCGTGCCCCGACAGAATTCATCGGGTGGCAAGGATCGTCTTGGGCATATATCGAAGATGGGCAACGGCTATTTACGCAGGTTGCTTGTTGTTGGCGCCACTTCTGTCACGCGACGGGCGCCAACTACCGACACACGAACTGGTGCCTGGGTCAGATCCCTACTCGAACGCAAGCCGACACGGGTCGTCACAGTCGCCATCGCCAATAAGGCTGCGCGTACCGCGTGGGCGCTGCTCACAAAGGGAGAAACCTACAAGGCTGCACCGGCTAACTGACCAGGTCCAGCTGAACAGAAAGGAACACGCGGCAACAATCCAGCCGCAATGAGATGCAAGGGCAAACGTGAGTGATGATGATCAAACGGGACCGCTGCCAGGACACCCCGAGGTGTTGTCTGGGCATTTAAGCTCGATAGTCTGATTGGGACCTGGCATGCGGACTTCATCAGGGCCAGCGGTCGAATGCACCGCGCCAAAAGGCTGGACACATGACCGCACCCCGCAATGATCAAAATTAACTCAAATCAACCCTTGCACAAAAGGAGCCGTCCACACATGACAATGCCACGGTGAGGGTTTGAATTACATTCCTTCCCCGTCGTCAAATACGTCGCTGTAAATCGCCTCGATTTGTCTGACTTCATCATCCGTCAGGGCTGCAAATTCTTTCTCACGCCGCCGCTTGGGGATGACCCCGCTGTTTTGGCGCATGAACATGATGAGGTTTTGCGCCAGCCGGTCAGGCATCTCTACCGTTTCCATGATGCGTCTTTGCGCTTCGTCGTGCCGTCGCAAATAGTCGATCTCATGCGGCAGATCATGCTCAACCGTGCGTTCAACGCACGCATACAGAAACTCTGCCGCTTCCGTGCAATCGAAGTAGCGGTATAGGTCAGCCGTTTCGTTCAGGACTTCGACATTGCGGTCTTCTGTTGGCCGCCACTCGATGAAATTCATCAATGGGCCGGAATGGCTTTTCAGAGTACGGCCATAGTCCTCAATGCGGTCGAGCATGACAGAAGAAACCGGGAACACCATGCCCGGCGGTGTATACGCCCGCTCCGCAAGGACATGATGAATCAGGCAGCGGTGAACACGTCCGTTGCCATCCTGATAGGGGTGAACGTAAACAAAACCAAAGGCCGTGGCCGTGGCCTGCAAAACCGCGTCGAGACCACCTTCGCGCATGCGCTCATTGGCGTCCAGCAAGCCGGCCATCAACAAATCGAGGTTGTCCGGTCGCGCGCCGATGAATTCCGGCAGCGGATCGCCACTGTGATCGCGCTCCCCGAGAAACACACCGTCCGGGCGCAGTCCGGCGCGGATGAATCGCGTGTCCTCAATCAAAACGCTGTGGAGACGGTTGAGTTCGTCCAGGCTGAGTTTGTTCTTGCCAGCCTGCAAGACAGCGTGGCCCCACCGTTCAAGACGATTTCGCGGCGGGCGCTCGCCTTCAATCTCGAAACTGGCGCGGCTGTCTGCTAACAGCATAAAGCTGGCCGCACGGGCAACAAGGTGTGCCCCAGTGCGGCCGATTGTTTCGGCAGCCTTTTGTGCCAGCCCGGCTTCGATAAACTTTTCCAGTTTTTCGGTCCGGCGGATGACCGGACAATATGTCCCCGAGCCAAGCAGATTGTCTCTGACCCGATGGCGTCGGGACAGGCTCGCTTTGCCGGTGAAGTATGCCGTCGGATCAAGCGCCTCGATGGCCGCCACCGAAGGTGCGTCCTCAATATCGAGCTGCTTTCCGGTGAGGTGCTCGTAGAAAAACCATGCGCGGCGTGTCAGCGTCCCGGTCGGGGCCGATTTGACGAAGTCTTCCAGGCATGCGGCGGGAACGGCGTCGAAAGCGCGTTTCAGGATCAGGAGATCGATAGGCTCGTGTCGCAGGGCGAAGGTCAGGTGATCTTCGAACCGGTTGCCTGGGTCATATCGTTTGTCGAAGATGCGCCAGCCCTGTTCAGTCCGCTGGCTTCCGCGAACATGGCTATCTGATACGCAACTCGGCTGCCGAACCGGGGCTTTCAGCCCGAGAGCCTGGACGAGGGCCGCCCATCCCACGAGCCTTGTCCCAGTGGGGACAAGGGCGTCCTGAAAGGTCAAAGGTGGGTCAAAGAGCAGTTCCATCGGTCGAAAATCCTTCGGGTTTGTCGAAAACCACCTCGATTCATGAGGTTCTATCGAAAACCACTATAAAGGATTCTGGGTCGAAAATCATTCATAAATGTCGAATATCGTGATATTTTGTATACGAATGTCGAAAAGTATTCAATTTTGGCCTGCGCGGTGAAAACCCGCCCTATACGCGGAAATGCCAGCATGCTCACTTTGAAAGAGGCCAAAAATGCGCAGTCTGACTGAGCAAATCTCCGCAAACCTAAAGTGCTCCGAAATCATTCACGCAAAGTATCGAAAATCGATACTTTGCGCATACGATTGCGGAATTCACTGAAATTGGATGGCTGTCAGACCCGGTGCGGCAAAGAGTAGATGAAATTGGTTGCGTGCCCCCGCAACTATGAAACAGCACGGCCTAGTGCCGCAGCTGGCATGGGCACAGACCAGCTAAAAAATTTATGATGCTGCAGAAAGAGACGAAATAACTGCCTAAGGCCGCTTCCGGTCAGACATTATACCTACTCATACTAACGGAATCCGCGAAGGGAAGTAGCTGAGTCTAGTGCAGAGAGGTGGGCAGCGATGCAAATCGGTCCTGAATTTTCCTGATCACACACCCGAAAAAGGTCTGCTTGTACTCTTACACCAAATGCCATATATTCCCGTTGTCGATTCACTTTTCATTCACTTTGAAAATTCGGCCTTGATTTTTCCTTTCCTCACAGTATCTTAGCTACGGGCCACATCTCCCCAACGAGATGCGACCTTTCTGTGAGGAAAGGAGACACCATGAACACCCTTCAGAAGCCGGGCACCCGTCCGGCAAATCCGAATTTCTCGTCCGGTCCCTGCTCGAAGCGTCCTGGTTGGCACCCGGACGTGCTGGCTGATGCTTTTATCGGTCGCTCGCACCGCCACAAGACAGGCAAGGAACGGATCAGGGAAGTCATAACCCGGACCCGCGCTATGCTCGGCATTCCCGACGATTTCCGCATCGGTATCGTGCCGGCGTCGGACACCGGTGCCGTTGAAATGGCGCTGTGGTCAGTGCTTGGCCCCCGCGCCGTCGAGGTTCTGGCCTGGGAAAGTTTTGGCAAGCAGTGGGCAGTTGATGTCAAAAATCATCTGCAGCTCAAGGATGTCAAAATTACCGAAGCCGCTTATGGGGACATTCCCGATCTTCGTGCGGTCGATTTCAACAGTGACGTGATCTTTACCTGGAACGGTACCACCAGCGGTGTGCGCGTCCCCGATGGCGACTGGATTCCCGCCGACCGTGAAGGGCTGACCATTGTCGACGGCACGTCTGCCGTATTTGCCATGAATATTCCGTGGGACAAGACCGATATCGTGACGTGGTCATGGCAGAAGGCGATGGGTGGTGAAGCGGCGCATGGCATGCTGGTGCTGAGCCCGCGCGCCGTTGCCAGGATCGAAAGCTATGATCCGCCGTGGCCGCTGCCGAAGGTTTTCCGGCTCAAGAAAAAAGACAAGCTAAATGAGGAAATTTTCGAAGGCATCACCATTAATACGCCTTCCATGCTGTGCGTTGAAGATGCGCTCGACGGACTTCGCTGGGCAGACACCCTTGGTGGCCTGAAGGGATTGCTGGCCCGGGTCGATGCAAATTTCAAAACGCTCAGCGCCTGGGTCGACAATGCCGACTGGATTGATTTCATCTGCCGCAACCCGGCTGCCCGTTCAGATACTTCAGTGGTGTTGGTTGTCACTGATCCGTGGTTCACGGCACTTGATGAAGAACGGCAGCGCGATGTCATCAAGCAAATGACCGGTATGCTGGATGATGAAGGCGCGGCATTTGACGTTGGTTCGCACCGTGATGCGCCACCGGGTTTGAGAATATGGTGTGGTGCAACGGTTGAGACGTCAGACCTGGCGGCGCTCGGACCCTGGCTCGACTGGGCGTTCGCGGCTGTCAAAGCCGATCTGCAGGGGGTCTGATCATGGTCAAGGTTCTGATTTCCGACAAGATGTCGCCGCTTGCCGCCGACGTCTTTAAATCGCGCGGCATCGAGGTCGATGTCATCACTGATATGGACAAGGATCAGCTTGCCGAGAAAATCGGTGGTTATGACGGTATCGCAATCCGCTCGTCGACCAGGATCACGCCGAAAACTCTGGCCAGTCCGGGAATGCTCAAGGTAATCGGGCGTGCCGGTATCGGCGTCGATAACGTCGATACCAAAGCGGCGACCGGGGCCGGTATCGTGGTCATGAATACGCCGTTCGGTAACGCCATCACCACGGCAGAACATGCGATCACCATGCTGCTGTCGCTAGCCCGGCAAATCCCGGCGGCAAATGCCTCGACCCATGCCGGCAAGTGGGAGAAATCCGGCTTTATGGGCGTTGAGCTGATGGGCAAGACGTTGGGTATCATCGGTTGCGGCAATATAGGCGCCATCGTTGCTGATCGGGCGCAGGGCCTGAAAATGAAGGTCATCGCATTCGACCCGTTTCTTTCTGAAGAGCGGGCGCAGGTGCTGGGTGTCGAGAAAGTCGATCTGGACGAGTTGCTCAAACGTGCCGACTTTATTTCGTTGCATACGCCGTTGACCGACCAGACCCGAAACATCATCGATGCCACGGCGTTGAGTAAATCCAAGGCCGGTGTGCGCATCGTCAACTGTGCCCGTGGCGGTCTGATTGATGAAGCGGCGCTCAAGGTTGCTCTTGAAAGCGGTCATGTCGCTGGTGCCGCGCTCGATGTATTTGCCCAGGAACCTGCCACTGAAAACATCCTGTTCGGGATGGCGCAGGTGGTCTGTACGCCACATCTCGGTGCCTCAACCTCGGAAGCTCAGGAAAAGGTTGCTGTTCAGGTTGCCGAACAGATGGCCGATTTTCTGCTTACCGGGGCCGTCACCAATGCCCTCAACATGGCGTCGGTTTCAGCAGAGGAAGCCCCCAAGCTGAAACCTTATATGGTTCTGGCCGAGCAACTGGGCGGCTTTGCCGGTCAGGCGACGCAGAGCGCTATCAAGGGGATCGAAATCTGTTACGAGGGCGATGTCTCGACCCTTAACACGAAGCCTTTAACGGCAATTGTCGTCAAGGGACTGCTCGGTCCACTCCTGGAAGGCGTCAACATGGTCAATGCACCGGTAATTGCCGAGGAACGCAACATCAAGATCATGGAAGCCAAGTCGGAAACGGCAGGTAACTACCACACACTGATCACGGTGACAGTGACGACCGAAAATCAGCGGCGTTCCGTCAAGGGCACCCTGTTCAACAACGAGCCGCGTCTGGTCGAGATCAAGGGTATCCACATCGATGCCAGACTTGGTCCCAACATGCTGTATCTCGCCAACCACGACAAGCCGGGCCTGATCGGGGCGCTCGGCACGGTTCTGGGCGAATCCGGGGTCAATATCGCGACCTTCAATCTGGGGCGGGCGGATCAGGGCGGTGATGCCATCGCACTGATCGAGATCGACGGTCCGCCGCCGGCTAGTGTCGTGCAGAAGGTACAAAACCTGCCGCACGTCCTGCATGCGATTCCGATGCGGTTTTAAGCGGCGTCGATAGCTTTCGGTACCGGTGGGCGGTTATCGCCGATTTTCGAAAGATCGAACGGTGTTGACTGATATATTGAATTGACCCAGTTGCCGAACAGGATGTGCGCATTGGATCGCCACGTGTTGACCGGTACCTGACGCGGATCGTCATTCGGGTAATAGTTCTTCGGCAGTTGAATGGCAGATCCCTTGGCCACGTCGCGGGAATATTCGTCGCCCAGCGTGTTGGAATCGTATTCCAGATGATTGAACATGTGGACGTGGTTGAGTACCGGGTCAATCACCAGCGCCATACCGGCATCGTGGGATTCTGCCAGTACTTCCAGATGCGGGAATTTAGCCAGATCATCCCGGTGGTTTTCCGTATGCCGCGACACCGGGATCGGGATCGCATCGTTCAGGCCACGCACCATCGGAGAGGCGGGATCGAGCACACTGTGCCAGAAGATGCCGAACGCCTTGTGCGGAAGCTGGTATTTCGGAATGCCGTAAAAGTGATACAGTGCCGCTTGCGCCCCCCAGCACAGATTAAAGCACCCATGAACATTCTTCAGTGACCAGTCGAAAATCTCACAGAGTTCAGGCCAATACCTGACTTCTTCGAACGGCAATTTTTCAATGGGTGCGCCGGTCACGATCAGGCCATCGAATTTCTCGTCCTGGATATCCGTCCACGGTCGATAAAAATTGAGCAGGTGCTGTTCGGGCGTGGTTTTCGGCTTGTGTGTGGTCAGCGCCAGCAAGGTCACTTCGACCTGCAACGGGGTCGCCCCCAGAACGCGCGCCAACTGCGTCTCGGTTTTGATCTTTTCGGGCATCAAATTCAAAATTGCAATCTTCAACGGGCGGATATCCTGACGGGTCGCGTCCTCATCCTTGATGATCGGCACACCCTCGGCCTCAAGCACCCTGTGTGCCGGCAGTTCTGACGGAATTTTGATCGGCATTGATTGGCTGTCCCTAAAAGTCCTTGTCGCGCCTTGCCGCGCGATCCTTGCAGACCTTCAAATAGCGCTCGGCGTTGGCATGCGCAACCTTGGAGGTTTTCGCCTGTTCATCAATCAGATCATACAATTGGCGGATGAACCCTTCGCTATCGGCTGGATTGCCGTTATCGACTCCACCGGCAAAAAGCTGGTCGACGTCGATTGAAAACCCATATCTGGCGGCAAAAGCCTCATAGCGGGGTTTTCGGTCTTCGAGAAGCAGTGGAAACAGACGTTTTGCAAATTCCTTGCAATCAACGCCGACGCCGTCATCGGGTTTGTCGGCCAGATGCTTCTCGATGAAACTGGGGTGGTAGAACAATGGTTTCGGATCGCTGAGGGCGCGGCGCTTGAGGGCTTCTTCACCTTGGGCATTGGCGCGGATGTACATGATCATCGAGGTATCGCGAATGGCGGAAATCACCGGATCATCCGGATTGTCGATGTCGGCGATCTCGCACAGGCTGCCGGAGGCGTCATTGATAAAGTCTTTGCAGGAATAGATTTTCCACGACTTATCAAGAAACCGGGCAACGTCGCGCATGGAATTGATTTCGGCATCGCGGTATTGCTGCTGTCGCTCCAGAAATGTCGCTTTGTCGAGCCCGCCCGATGCCGGATCCCCAAACATGCCGAGATAGGTCGAAACCGGGTCCAGGTTATCTACGGAAATATTGTGATTGATGTAAATCGAGTCGGACCGCAGCAGATCAGCGACAAACGGGTCGGTACGCATGATCCTGAACTTGATGTTATCCAGTATGTGTTCAGCCAGATAGGCGGTGCCGATGCGGTAATCCGCAGAATAATGAAACCAGTTGGCGCTGCGGCGTAGCGCTGTCGACAGCATCGTCTTGCCGACGCCCGACATGCCAAGCAGCGTTACTGCGTGTGGCAGCGCCTTGAACTCAGCAAATGATGGCAGTGGTGAAGTCATGGTGTGTCCGTATGCAATAAATACCTGATCAGAATGTCCCTGAAATTATATCGATATTCAAACCCGCATTGGGAAAATCGGGGATTCTTTCCATCTGACGATAATTTGTATGTTCATTCAGAAAAATGTGTCTCACTACGGCAGGGCAAGATGTTATGATACACATAACGAGCGAAAACGACCGGTTTGTCGCCGCCAAAAGCTGCCTAAAGGGAGAGATTTCATGCAAAAATCACTGAATATTGACCCGGATAAATGCACCGGGTGCCTGCAATGCGAACTGGCGTGTTCGTATGACAACGAAAATGCCTTCAATCCTGCAAAATCCCGCATAAAAGTGTTTTCTTTCCATGATAAAGGCAGATTTGTCCCTTACACCTGCACGCAATGCGACGAAGCGTGGTGTATGCACGCCTGTCCCGTCGACGCCATCACACTTGATAAGGCGACCGGGGCCAAGATCGTCCACAACAATCTCTGCGTCGGCTGCAAGGTCTGTACCATCGCCTGCCCGTTCGGCACCGTGAACTACAACGCCGATACCGGCAAAGTAATCAAATGCGATCTCTGCGAAGGTGAGCCGGAATGCGCCAAGGCCTGCCCGACCGATGCCATCACCTATGTCGATGCCAACTGGACCGGTCTCGACAAGATGCGCGCCTGGGCGGAAAAGACCGATTCCGGTCAATCAGCAACAGCTTGAAAGGGAGGATGACATCATGGCATGGGCAAAAAAACTCCTCCGCGTCAATCTGACCGAGGGTACGTGCAAAACCGAACCGCTGAATATGGAATGGGCTAACAAGTATCTGGGCCAACGCGGTCTGGCGACCAAATATTTCGTAGAAGAGGTCGATCCGAAGGTTGATCCCCTGAGTGCCGCCAACAAACTGATCATGGCAACCGGGCCGCTGACCGGCACCTCGGTATCGACCGCCGGGCGCTATTCGGTGATCACCAAGGGTGCGCTGACCGGCGCTATCGCATGCTCCAACTCGGGTGGATTCTTCGGCAATGAGATGAAGAACGCCGGACTTGATATGATTATCTTTGAGGGTGCATCGAAAAAGCCTGTCTATCTGTTCATCGATAACGACGATGCCAGGCTGCTGGATGCATCCGGCATGTGGGGCACGAGTGTCTGGGATACCGAGGATCAGATCAAGAAAGTGCATGGCGATCCGCAAATCCGCGTCGCCTCCATCGGTATTTCCGGTGAGAAGGGCGTCAAGTACGCCTGTGTCGTCAACGACTATCACCGTGCTGCCGGGCGTTCCGGCGTCGGTACCGTTATGGGATCAAAAAATCTCAAGGCGGTTGCTATTCGCGGCACCAAAGGTGTCGGGGTGAAGGATCCGAAACGCTTCTTCGCATCCGTTGCCGCCGCCAAGAAGGTTCTGGCTGACAACGCCGTTACCGGACAGGGGCTGCCTGCGTTCGGCACCCAGGTTCTGATGAACGTGATCAATGAAACCGGTGCGCTGCCGACCCGCAACCATCGCGATATCCAGTTCGAGGGCGCTCACGCGATATCGGCGGAAGCAATGGCCGAGCCGCGCAAATCGGACGGCAAGCCGAACCTGGTCCGCAATGCGGCGTGCTTCGGCTGCACCATTGCCTGCGGGCGGATTTCGACGGTTGACCGAACCCATTATACGGTTGCCGAGCGGCCGCAATACCAGATCGCGTCGGGTGGGCTTGAATACGAAGCTGCCTGGGCCCTGGGGGCTGCGACCGGCGTTGATGATCTTGATGCGCTGACATTTGCCAACTTTATCTGCAACGAGCAGGGTTTTGATCCGATTTCGTTCGGTGCCACTGTCGGTGCGGCGATGGAAATGTATGAAGATGGCGTTATCACCGACAAGGAAACCGGCGGCATCGAGCTCAAGTTCGGCAGCGCCCGGGCGCTCACCGATCTGGCCGAGCTTACCGGTCGTGGTGAAGGCTTCGGCGCTGAAATCGGCCTCGGCTCCAAACTGTTGTGTGAAAAATACGGCAGGCCGGAACTGTCCATGTCGGTCAAGGGGCAGGAATTCCCGGCCTACGATTCGCGGGGCATACAGGGTATGGGGCTGACCTATGCGACATCGAACCGGGGTGCGTGCCACTTGCGGTCCTACACTGTCGCATCCGAAGTGCTGGGCATTCCGGAAAAGACTGATCCGCTGACCTCGGATGGCAAGGCCGGACTGGTCAAGGCGTTCCAGGATGCTACTGCTGTTTTCGACAGTGCCGGCATCTGCGTCTTTACCTCCTTCGCCTGGTCACTTGAAGATGTTGCACCGCAGATCGATGCAGCCTGCGAGGGTGACTGGTCGGTTGATACGCTGCTTGAAGTCGGTGAGCGTATCTGGAATCTGGAGCGTAATTTCAACAACGCTGCCGGGTTCACAGCCGCCGATGACAAGCTGCCCGAAAGGTTGCTCAAGGATGCGGCCAAGACCGGACCTGCCAAGGGACTGACCAACCAGCTCGCCAGGATGCTGCCGGAGTATTACCAACTCCGCGGCTGGACAAAAGACGGCGTACCGACCAACGAGACGATTAACCGTCTCGGGCTTTGACGGACCGGGGGGTGGTTCGCCGCTCCCCGCCCGCCTTCCCGGAGGAACAGATATGACTTATGTGATAATTGGTGCCGGCCCCGCTGGCGTCACTGCTGCCGACACCCTGCGCAAGGCCGATCCGGGTTCTGATATCGTCATGATCGGTGCGGAACCTGAACCGCCTTATTCACGTATGGCGATCCCGTATGTTCTGACCGGCATTATTGGCGAAGAGGGCACGTATCTGCGCAAGGATGAGGGCCATTACGACAAGAATGCCATCAACTACCGCCAAGGCGTGGTCACGTTGATTGACCCGAAAAAGAAAACCCTCAAACTCAAGGACGGCAGCACGCAAGCCTACACGAAACTGTTGATCGCCACAGGTGCCAGTCCGGTCAGGCCGCCGATCGAGGGGCTTGATCTTCCGGCCGTGCATCACTGCTGGACGCTTGAAGATTGCCGCAACATCATCAAATACGCAGACAAAGGTGCGGATGTCGTGCTGATGGGGGCCGGCTTCATCGGCTGCATCATTATGGAAGCACTGGCCGAGCGTGGCGTTAACCTGACGGTCGTCGAAGCGCTCGACCGGATGGTACCCAGGATGATGAACGAAGCGGCTGGTAACATGGTCAAGGCGTGGTGTGAGAAAAAGGGTGTTCACGTTCATACCTCGACCAAAGTGACCAAACTTGAATCTAACAACGATAAAACCGATACCCTGAAAGTCGATCTCGATAACGGTAAAAGCATCCCGGCGCATCTGGTCGTTGTTGCCACCGGGGTCAGATCAAACATCGGCTTTGTCGAGGGTGCCGGCCTGAAAACCGATCAGGGGATTCTGGTCGACGAATTTATGCGATCCAGCGTTGACGATATTTATGCCGCTGGTGACTGTGCGCAGGGACCGGATTTCTCAACCGGCGGCTGGGCTGTGCATGCGGTGCAGCCGACGGCGGTCGATCACGGGCGCATTGCAGGCCTTAACATGGCCGGCAAGATTGCTCCCTTCAAAGGCAGCCTGAACATGAACGTGCTTGATACGGTTGGCCTGATTTCGGCCAGTTTCGGCAAGTGGGACGGTGTCGAAAACGGGGATCATGCCGAAGCCGTTGATGCGGAGAATTTCCGGTATATGCGACTGGAATTCGACGGCGACAGGATCGTCGGTGCCTTATCCCTAGGACGCACCGATCATATCGGCGTGCTGCGCGGCCTGATTCAGACCGAGATCAAACTTGGTGAGTGGAAGCAGAAGCTGGTTGCTGATCCGAACCTGATCGCCGATGCCTACGTAGCGTGTTCCCAGTAACGGTCGATTGCACTGCGCATGAAGATCAGGATCAAACTATACGCATCGTTGGGCGAGTACCTGCCGGCGGATGCCGTCAAGAACGAGGCCGACCTTGAAGTTGCCGAGACGGCAACGCCATCGCTGGTTATTCACAGGTTGGGACTGCCGGAAAAGATGTGCCACATGGTGCTGATCAACGGTGTCTATATCGCGCCCGATGATCGCGGCACCACTGTCCTTGAAGAAAGTGATCATCTTGCCATCTGGCCACCGGTTGCTGGCGGTTAGGCCGTCGGATGTGTATTCGGACATGACCGTCGTTATCAAGAAACAGATGGGCATCACGCACAGTGAGTTCTTGCGTCTGTTGCCAAGGGCCCTCGACAGCGAAGCCTTTGAAGTTGCCGGCTCCCGCATCCGCTACGACATTGCGGGCACGAAAAATCTGGAAATTGATCTTGGGCCGGAAAGTGTCCGTCAGATTGCCCTGATGCAAATGCCGACAATGCCTGTAACGCTGACGTTTAGCGGGTTCAGCTATGCCGAGCGTGAGGACCTGATGCAGCGCTTCGAACGCGCCTATCAGCGGGGCGGTGGGTGAGGGCGTGCTGTCCTGAGCATTTGCCGATAACTCAACTATAACACGTCTTGCTGAACTTGATTCAGCAACCGTGATTAGTTTGGAATATCTGGCAGCAGATTCATTGGCCCTGAGGGTGACGGTGGGGGTGACGATGGTGTTAAGCAAGTCTCCTGTCGTCATTCCGGCCCCGGCCTGCGCCGGGACAGGCTCCCGCCGGAATCCAGAGCAACGGGCACGGCCTGACACGCCGGGATGTGAACGTGTAACCCTGGACCCCGGTCTGCACCGGGGTGACACTTGTTTAAAGACCGCACATTCGCCCAGAACACCCCCTTCGTCATCCTGAACGCAAGGGTCGGTGCCGCGTAATCATCTTTCTTTCGGACAATGCCGCGCTCCAGGAATGAATCCCGCATGGTGTGGCCGTTTCCGGGCCGTGCGGTCATGTCAGGCGTGATAAACGCCAGATGATTGATCCCTGTCAGTTTTAATGAAACTTCCCGCCCATGCATGCGGTCAGGAGTATATCAGGAAGCCTTCTGCGTTGAAGCCCATGCTATTTGGCGTAGGGGTTCTTGCCGGACCGGGTATGGATGCGGAGCGGAATACCGTCGAGGCCAAAGTCATCGCGCAGACCATTGGCCAGATAGCGTAGATAGCTTTCCGGCAGTTTGACGGCGGTCGCGGAGAACAGATAGAACGTGGGCGGTCGGGATTTCGCCTGTGTGACATAGCGAACCGTCAGGCGCTTGCCGTGTGAGCCCATCGGCGGCGGATGAGATTCGAGCATGCGAGACAGCCAGCGATTGAGCGCGCCGGTCGGAACCCGTGCATTCCAGAGATCGAAAACCTCGAAGACCGTTGGCAGCAGTTTGTCGACACCGCGGCCCGTCAATGCCGACATGGTGACAACGCGGACGCCCCTGATCTGCTGTAGCGAAGTCTGCAGGCGGGCGTTTATCTGTTCCATTGCCGCAGATTTGTCTTTGACGGTATCCCACTTGTTGACCGCGATAATCAGGGCCCGGCCTTCGTCGACGACCTTGCGGGCAATATTCAGATCCTGACGTTCCAGCGGCTGATCGGCATCAAGAACAAGCACGACAACCTGGGCATACTGAATTGCCCGGTAAGTGTCGTTGACGGCGAGATATTCGAGCTTTTCCTGGACCCGCGCCTGCTTGCGCAATCCCGCCGTATCAACCAGTTTGATATCGCGCCCCTGAAACGACCATGTGGTGGCGATAGCATCACGTGTGATCC
>JBBDOA010000141.1:0-13983 GCA_040877275.1 Rhodospirillales bacterium
CCGCGGCGGTCCGTATCCTCAAGCCGCGCCCCCCTGAGATCGGCTTCTGTAAAAATCGCATCGGTCAGCAACGATCCCCGGAAATCCGCATCGCGCAAATCGGCACCGGTAAAATCGCACTTGGTAAAATCGACATTTTTCAGGTTGGCCCCGTTCATCAGAACACCACGCAGCCGGGCGTTGTCAAAATTGGACCGCCAGTCACCGCCACCGGCACGACTGGAGACCATGATGTCACTAAGATCAACAGCAACCATATTGGCACCGGAAAGATTGGCCCGCGTGAATTTGGCGCCGCGCAAATCGGCCCGGGCGAACACCGCACCGCGCAGATCACAATAGGAAAAATCAGCCATCAGGCATTCCGATCTGGACAGGTCGACCCCCTTCATTGTCGCCAGCGAAAAATCGGCGGCGGCCAGATTGACACCGACCAGACTCTGATTGCTCAAATCCTTTTTCGACAGCACGGCACGCTTGCCACCCTTGCCGTTGGATTTCACCCACTCGACATGGCCGGCGATGATGTCCTTCAGTTTGATATCGACAGATTCAAGGCTTTTGGCGATCTTTGCATCGGTCAGATCAACCTTCGAGAAATCCACGTTATCGAACATCGCACCGATCAGATCGGCCCCGGTCAGATCCGCGCCGTCCAGCGTCGTCCCGGCAAAGATAGCACCATGAAAGACCACTCCGGAAAGATTAGCCCCGGTGAAATCGGTGCCTTCGAGATTGCAGCCGGTCAGGTTTGAAAGCGAAAGATTGGCACGGACGAACTTGGCGTTCTTGAGATTGCAGTCGGTCAGGTCGGTCTGCACGATGATGCTGTCGGAAACCTTGGCACCGCTCAAATTGGCACCGCGCACCTTGGCCTTTTCCATGCCGGCGGTGGCCTCGTTCTTGTTCAGCGGCGTCAAATCGCCCCGCTCGCCGCTTTGAAGAAGGACCCCGTCGCGCATGTCGCATTCAACCAGGCTGGCCAGCGTCAGGTTGGCACCGGACAGACAGGCACCGCGCAGATCGGCCCGATCAAGATTGGCCCTGACCAGCGACGCACTCCTGAGATCACAGGCGAACAGATTGGCTTCTGAAAGGTTGGTGGATCCCATTTCGCAATGGCACAGCAAGGTACTGACAAGATCGGCCCGGCTGAGATTGCGGCCGCTGAGATCAAGATAGGACAGATCCATCATGCCAAGCTTGGCGCGTTCATTGCCGCGCACGCTTTTCAGGTATTGCTCGTGTGTATCGAGAATGTCGTCAAGTTCCTGCTGCGTCAGTTTTTTCCACTGATTCTTATCCGTCTGATCCTTGAGCGCCATGGCGTAACCTATCACCGATCCTTAACTTACGCACCAGCGGCAGCGCTGGACATCGTCTGCGAACAATTATAAAGACCGCGCGCGTTGCAGTCAGTGCTTATGCTCATTACCCTCTGCTGAGTGTCGGCCTTATCCATTAAGTAGTTATTAACCGGAAAATATGGATCAGATGAGCAAACCTGAACCCGTTCACGTCATCGGCGGTGGTCTCGCCGGATCCGAGGCCGCCTGGCAGATCGCCGCTACCGGCGTGCCGGTTGTGTTGCACGAGATGCGCCCTGTCCGCAAAACGGATGCACACCACACCGACGGACTGGCCGAACTGGTCTGCTCGAACTCGTTCCGCTCGGACGATTACACGACCAATGCCGTCGGCTTGCTGCATGAGGAAATGCGCCGCACCGGCTCGTTGATCATCGCCTGTGCCGATACCCATCGGGTCCCTGCCGGCGCTGCCCTGGCGGTCGACCGTGACGCCTTTTCCGCTGCCGTCACCGAAAAGCTCAACACGCATCCGCTGATAACGATCGAGCGGGGCGAAGTGGCTGGTCTGCCGCCCGAAGACTGGTCGAGCGTGATCATCGCCACCGGCCCGCTGACGTCACCGGCGCTGACCGAAGCCATTCACACGCTCGGCGGCGAGGACCATCTGGCCTTCTTCGACGCCATCGCGCCGATTGTCTACAAGGAAAGCATCGACTTCGATATCGCCTGGTTCCAGTCGCGCTATGACAAACCCGATGCTCTGGGCGGCGACGGCAAGGATTACATCAACTGCCCGATAAACAGCGCCCAGTACGAAGCCTTCATCGACGCCCTGCTCGAAGGGGAAAAGACGCAGTTCAAGGACTGGGAAAAGGATACCCCCTATTTCGAGGGGTGCCTGCCGATTGAAGTGATGGCCGAGCGTGGCCGCATGACCCTGTCTTTCGGGCCGATGAAACCGGTCGGCCTGACCGACCCCAACAACCCGGACCGGCGCTGCCATGCCGTCGTGCAACTGCGCCAGGACAACAAGCTCGGCACGCTGTTCAACATGGTCGGCTTCCAGACCAAGCTGACCTATGGCGAACAAAAACGCATCTTCCGCATGATTCCGGGCCTTGAGAACGCCGAATTCGCCCGGCTTGGCGGCATTCACCGCAACACCTTCATCAACTCACCGAAGCTGCTCGACGGCACGCTCAGAATGAACGTCATGCCGAGGCTGCGCTTCGCCGGCCAGATCACCGGTTGCGAAGGCTATGTGGAAAGTGCTGCCGTCGGCCTGATGGCCGGTCGATTTGCTGCCGCCGAACGGCAGGGCCGGGCCCCGTCGCCGCCGCCCGTGACAACCTCGATGGGGGCGATCCTGAACCACGTCACCGGCGGTGCCGATGCCGACACGTTCCAGCCGATGAACGCCAACTTCGGCCTGTTTCCACCGCTGGATACTGACGATCTGCCGAAAAAGCAGCGACCGCGCGGCCGTGACCGAAAAATCAAACTGTCCGAACGCGCACTGGCCGATCTTGCGGTCTGGCTCGCTGCCGAATTTGCCCGGGTGTAAACAATCAAGTTCAGGTTTACGGGGATTTTAAACAAGCCCCTCCCTGCCGTCATTCCGGCGCACGCCGGAATCCAGAGCAGCTGGCACGACCTGTCCCTGCCAGATGCGGATGTGGTTCACTGGACCCCGGCTGCACCGGGGTGACGACTGATGAATTATCCCCCGTCATCCCCGCGCCCCCTCGTCATCCCCGCGCAGGCGGGGACCCATGGCTGTTACCCGACCAATCGGCTGATCGGTTACGGGCTCGGCTAACGCCCGGGAAGACGAAGCATATTATCCCACGTCATCCCCACAGCTTGTGGTAGTCCCTAAATCTTTGATGTGCAGTGATAATCAGACACCGCATACGGTGTTATTTTCATCTTCCCGCGTGTCTAAAGGTTAAAATTTGATGTATATTTGAGGCAGAATCGATTCTGCGCGGCAAAATCTGGGAACTGCCCTTGAAACACCATGTTTTCAGATATTTATCGACCAAGGAGGCAGAGCATCTGATCGCTTGCCGATGAAAACGCACGTCCTTGCCCGATTTCGGACAGGCATCACGGCCCGAAAGACTTTCGTGCCGCCGGTTTCGTTTGTTCTGCTGCTCGGATTATATCTGTTCTGCTCGCTTCAGGTCTGGCCGCTTCACGCGCAGAGCCCGAACGAGGCCCTGTTCAACGCTGTCGAAGTCAATGACCTGGCGGCTGTCGAGGCGGCGATTGCCGCCGGTGCCGATCTTGCCGCCAGGAATGCCGCTGGCATGACGCCGACCGATGTTGCCGTCGATCTCGGACATTTCAGGATTGCCCATATTCTGCTGTCGAAGCGCACGACGACGCCGGGCGTTGCGTCAAAGCCGCGGGTCACCGAAAAGGTCAGGGAAGCGCTGGTGCAGCCGAAGGCCCGTGTCGCCGCGCCCGCCCCTGCGGCGCAACCGGACCCGCGTCTGTCTGCGCTGACACCGCCGAAAAAACCGGCCAGCACTGCGCCCAGGACCACGCCGGCAGCCCCGGCTTCGTCGGCAGATGTCGCCGAACCGGCACCGCCAAAAGCCGCTCCGCCGAACAGCCCGCCCGCCACACCGACACAGCAGGCAAAACCGCCAGAGCCGCGCCCTGATGACGAGATCGCCCGCGCCGAACCGGCACCGGTGCCGACCGCACAGGGCGAAGCCGATACCGCTAAAAGCACTGGCGAAGCAGGCTTTTTTGGCAACCTCTGGGGCAACGTCAAGGATGTCGTCACCCTTGGCGGTCTGCTCGGCGGCGACCAGACACAGATCATCAAGGACGACCGGCGGCAGACCTCACCGGAAGGCGAGACGCTGGCCAACCCGGCTGACCGTTTTACTTCGCAACCCCCGACAGCCGAAAGTGACAGTGCCGCCGGGCGCATGGTCGACCGCATGAAGGACATGGTCGGCAGCGAGAATACAGCGGAAAATGCCTTTGGCCTGCCGACCGGGCCGGTCGTGCCGCCGCTGCCGCCCGGGCAGAACCCGCTGAGCACACCACCCGGCGTCGTCAGCATTGAAACCGCAGAGCGCACACCCGAGCTTGCCGCCCCATCGCTTGACCCCCCTGCCCTTGATACACCGTCTCCCGGTGCGTCCCCCCCCGGCCAGGAAATGACGCTCGAAGTCCCGGGTCTGCCCGGCGCGATGTCTGTTCCCGGCCTGCCGGACGGCCCGGCACCACCGGACCCGCCAGACCAGCCAGGCGCGACAGGCTCACAAGATCTGCAGATACCCGGCTTGCCGGGCGGCCAGGATATATCGGGACTTGATATACCGGGCGTTGCCGCCGAAGTACCGGGGATCATTGCGCCGCCGTCACAGCCCGGCACGTTACCGGCTCTGCCGCCCGGACTGGAGCCGCTGCCCGGTTCCGAAACCGGTGCCTTGCGCCGCCCCGGTGGCCTGATCCAGCCCAATGACCCGACCGCACTGCCCCCGCCCGCCACCGGCAAGCTGCGCGAACAGTTGCAACGCATCGACAAGATCCTCGACCGTGACCCGATGCAGAATTCAGAGCGCTATCTGACGCCGCGTAACGTGCCCGATAACGAAAGAAGGGGGCAACCGCAACAACCGGGCGCGCCCCGCACGGCACCCGCCAAGCCGCCGGTCGACAGCAAAAGGGCACCAGACCCGATGCTGGAAATCCCCAAGGGCCTTGAAGACGGTCCATTGATGCCAGTGCCGAAACAGGCTGATGTCATTGATCCGGCGGAAATCCTGCGCCGCGCCCGCGAGAGCGAGGCCGTGCTCAGGGAACGGGCTATTCACCAGAACAAGAACGACAGAACGGTCGTCAATGTGCCGCGCCCCCTGCGTCCGTCGGGCCACCAGTTGCCGGCTCCGGACAAGGCCATCACCGCCAGACAGGAACCGGCCAGTCGCATGTTCGAGCGGTTCAGCAACATGGCCGGCAACGTCGAACAGGAAGAAGATATCCACGGCCTGCCGATCACCCGCCCGCCGCTCGGCAAAACAGTGCCGCCCGGCAAGAAGGTCGTGGTGCAGGATCTACCGGAAAAGCGCCGCGCCGATGCTGATGGCAAGATCACAGCTCTGGCCCGTTTCTTTCGCGGCGATCAGGAAGAAGAAGCCGGCATGAAGGCCCCGAAACTCGAGGTTGCCCGGGAACCGCTGCCGCGGGTCATCGACAACATGGTGCCCGAAAACGACCCGGCCCGGAAACGCATTGTCGACGACAGGATGCTTGATCTGAGCGGTGTCGAGCTGCGTCCTGAATCCGATGGTCAGTCCGGTGCCACGCGGACCCGTGATACCCGCCTCGACAAGAATTTCGCTGACCGCCTGACAACGGTGCTGGGCCCTGCCAGACAGCAGCCGAAAGACCCGACCGCCCCGGTCCCGGAACCGGGCAAAATCGGTCTTGGTGATCTGAACATCCCTGCCGACCAGCAGATCAAGCCGGCATTGCCGCAAATCCCCGACCCCTGGACCATGACGGTGGAAAAAAACAACCCGCAAGGGGAAACACAGACCCTGGGTGTGACCGCGATTTCACCGGTCGACGGCTCAGAAATGGCGACGGACAAGGGTGTTGTCTCGGAAATGGTCGGACGTATCCGGCAATTGCTGAGCGGCCCGAAAGACGAGGACAAGGGCCCCAGGGTCGATACACTGGACGAAAAAGATCGTCAGGCCGCTGCCGAACGGCTGTTATCAGATGCGTTGCGTGACGGTGCGCCGACCGCACTCCCCGATCAGGGACAATGGCCGGTGACCGAGATTGAATCCCTCAACGCGCCGCCCGGCGTGCCGCCGGCACCCAGACCCGGCGTGCTGACCCGCACCTCGCTGGAAGATGTCGTCCTCAGCATGGGGGAATCAGTGACACTGGAAAATACCCTGCCGCCGCAGCAGGAAGGCATTGATCCTCTGAACGCCTGCGTCAAGAAAAACCGCGGCACGACGTTGTTCTGCGTCGAGCCGATTGACTGGCCCGCCGAGTTGCGTCCGGCCTTCGTCGTGCCGACGATCCTGTATACCGGGCCAATGGCGATCACCCGCTATGATCAGGGCAGCCCGACACGTTTTCATTCGCTGTTCGATTCCGAACAATTCGAGCAGGTGATCGCCTATTATCAGGTCCGCTTTGGTGAGCCGACGGAAATCTGGAAACGCTCCATCGCGCCGCTCGCCAAGCCGAGGATGGACAACCCGACGGTGACATGGCGCAGCCGCGACAAGCGCACCAACGTGATCTCCGTTCTTGAAGTCCGCAAGTTCGATGACAGTCGTGGCGGCTTCCCCGATATCAACCGGGGTGCGGTGATGCTGTATCACCACAACGCGCCGTCGATATTCCCGCAGGTCTCATCGCACGAACTGATGCGGCTCAGACGGCGCTAGGCCTCTCACCCCTCTCGTCGTCCTGAACTTGATCAGTATCCATCCTTCGAGAGAGACGGCCTTGCGGCCTCCTCAGGATGAGGATCAAAAAAGACCTCATGCTGAGGAGCGAACATCGTGAGCGTCTCGTGCGCACAGCGGGCGGCACGCCTAGCATGTGGCATGGCCCCAAAATCAGGTTTGAAGTGACGGTGCCATCAACATGGGAATGCTAAGGCCGTCCCAGCATCGACCGCCACAGCACCGTCAACTGCCGTCTGACCCCCGGCGCGCAGGCGCTATAACGCGCCGGATCACCACCGAGGCGTTTCAGCCCCTGCAGATAAAGCGCCGCCAGACTGAGCGGCAGAAACGCCGGCAATGCCCGGCGGCTGATGCCTGCTGTCAACTTCCGTGCAGCGTGCAGATGCTCTTCGGCAGCCGCGAGCACAGGCCCGGCAATCGCTGATACATCCGGGTTTTGCGGCCATTGATGCGGCATCGACGGATCAAGGCCGGCTTTGGCACACAGATCAGCCGGCAATGTGACGCGCCCGGCCCCGGCCTGAAACGGGATCGCGCGGACCAACCCGACCAGGGCCGTGGCAATACCGGCAGCACGAAGCAATGCCCGGTATTGGTCCCGGTCTTCACCAAGCACGTTCAGTGCCATCGCCATGACCGAGGATGATGTGCGCTCGGCATACGCTTCCAGGGCAGCCAGATTCCGGGGCGGGATATCATCCAGATCGGTTTCCCGGGCATCGATCAACGCCAGCAGATCGGCTTCGGACCAGCCGGCCCTGCTGAACGCTGCCGCCAGCGGGGTTGCCACCGCATGCGCCGGGGGGGCGCCCGCAGCGATCCCGGGCACGGCATCACGCCAGAACTGCAGACGCATCCGGCCGATTAACGGCTCAGACACGGTTTCCCTGATTTTCGACAGCTCCAGATTGAACGCATACAGTGCGAACAAATCTTCACGTTCTGCGTCACCTGCAAACAGGGCCGTCAGAAAACGGTCGTTATCGAAGGTTCGGACCTGTTCGGCGCAGTAACTCAATTCGGTCATTTCCGTCCTTATCGCCCCGGGGCACTGGACTTGAGCCAAAGAACACTTATATGAGGTGTAAGGGCCGGATTAAAGACCGGCCGCCACATCGCCCTGAATCGGTCCAATACATTGCGCAACAAGGGGCTGTGGTCTAACGTGCCGACACCGTCAGATCATCTCATTGACGACGTTGTTTCTGGTTTAAATTATTGATCATTCGAGAGGGAGCATTATGGCTTTTGAACTTCCCCCACTACCCTATGCAAAGGACGCCCTTGAGCCGCATATGACGGCCAATACGTTCGATTTCCACCACGCAAAACACCACAACACCTATGTGGTCAATCTGAACAATCTTCTGAGCGACAGCCCGCTTGCCGGCAAAAGTCTTGAAGAGATCATCATGGCAACTGCCGGTGATGCCGCCAAGGCCGGCGTGTTCAACAATGCCGCCCAGGTCTGGAACCACACGTTCTTCTGGCATTCGATGAAGCCATCGGGCGGCGGCAAGCCCGGCGGCGAACTGGCCAAGAAAATCGATGCCGATTTCGGCAGCTTCGATGCCTTCAAGGATGCCTTCAAGGCCGCCGGTGCAACGCAGTTCGGTTCCGGCTGGGCATGGCTTGTGGCCGGCAAGGACGGCAAACTCGAAGTCGTCAAGACGCCGAACGCCGAAAACCCGATGACCCAGGGCAAGATCCCGCTTTTGACCTGCGACGTGTGGGAACATGCGTACTATCTGGATTATCAGAACCGCCGCCCGGACTTCCTGGCTTCGTTCCTTGATAACCTGGCCAACTGGGACTTCGCTGCGGAAAATCTGGCCAAAGCCTGATTTCACCGACAGTCGATCTGATCAGGGCGCGTCCTCAGGGGCGCGCCTTTTTCTTTGTCGCAATGATCGCCCTGAACTTGATTCAGGGCGACGGCGTTGTTAGGCAAGCCCCTCCTTGCCGTCATTCCGGCGCATGCCGGAATCCAGAACGGCTGACACGCCAAGGCCAGGACGTGTAGCCCTGGACCCCGGTCTGCACCGGGGTGACGCCTGTTTAAAGACCTCATCCTGATCACCCCTCTCCCTCGCCAATTGATTTGGCGCGGGCCAAAATGGGAGAGGGTGGCGCGAAGCGCAGGGTGAGGGGTATCAGTCGACCGCGAGGATCGCCGCAGCGACGCGGCGTTCTTCGGCGACCAGCACATTGAATGTGCGGCAGGCGGCACCTGTGTCCATCCATTCAAGAACGATACCGGCGTCCCTGAGCGTCTGTCGCAGGCCTTTCGGGATGGCCGCGAAGGTCGGGCCGCAACCGACCAGCAGGATATCGACACTGTCCGATTGGTCGATCACCGGTTGCAGGCTGTTCATGGTTATTTCGGCAACGGTCCGGGGTTGCCAGAGCCGGGCTGCATCGGGAAAAACGAGGATGCTGCCTTCGAAGACCGCCCCCGTGACCCGGAAACGGCCATCGCCATAGGACTGGATGAGCTGGCGGTCGTTTGGAACAACGGGGTTTATATCAGGGGACATGATCCGGGGGCGGACGCCTTACTGTCTGCCCGGTGCGGTTTCTGCATCATCATCGGCACCGTCAGCAATACTGCTGCGAGCCTGATCATCAAGGCCGAAATACAACAGCAGCGGCACAGCGACACAGATCGACGAATACGTCCCGATGACAACGCCCCATATCATGGCAAAGCTGAAATCGTGGATCACCTTGCCGCCGAGGAAGAACAGCGCCAGCAAGGCCAGTACCGTGGTGAACGAGGTAATAATGGTTCTGGACAGGGTTTCGTTGATGGATTGATTCAACAGTTCATCAAGCGGCATGGTTTTGTATTTGCGCAGATTCTCGCGCACCCGGTCGAACACCACCACGGTATCGTTGATCGAATAACCGGCGATGGTCAGCACCGCCGCCACGGTCGTCAGATTGAATTCAAGGCCCAGCAGGGCAAAAATTCCGATGGTTGCCGTAACGTCGTGCAATAGCGCCATGACGGCACCGACACCGAACTGCCATTCAAAGCGGAACCAGATGTAGACAAGGATCGCCATGATCGCCAGCGACACCGCCATGATGCCGTCCTGGAGAAGCTCCGCTGATACCTGCGGGCCGACGAACTCGGTGCGGCGATAGGAAACCTTGTCGCCGAGGGACGATTTGACCGCGTTGACGGCCTGCTGTTGCGCTTCCTCACCGCCGTCCTGACGCTGGATGCGGATCAGCACATCGGTCGGCTCGCCAAACTCCTGCAGCGCGACGTCTCCGAGATTCAGCGCCCCGAGCCTGGCGCGCATATCCGCGATATTGGCCGGACCATCCTCGGTCCGGACTTCAATCAGGATACCGCCCTTGAAATCGATGCCAAAGTTAAGGCCCTTCGTGAACACCATGGCAACCGAAATGGCGATCAATAACGCCGACACAGCAAAGAATAACTTGCGCCGGGCGATAAACCCGAAATTGGCGTCGGCTGGAATGAGATTGAGCGGTTTCATTTCCTGTTCCTCACAACGGCAATTCGGTCGGACGATTTTTGCGCAACCAGGTGACAACGAACAGCCTGGTCAGCATAATCGCCGTGAACATCGACGTCACGATACCGATCGCCAGCGTGACCGAAAAGCCGCGCACAGGGCCTGATCCGAAGGTATACAACAGCACGGCGGCAATCAGCGTCGTCAGGTTGGAATCGATGATCGTCGTCATGGCGCGGCTGTAACCGGCATCAATGGCGGAAATCGGTGTTCGGCCCGAACGCACCTCTTCGCGGATACGCTCGAAAACCAGGACGTTGGCATCAACCGCCATGCCGATGGTCAGCACGATCCCGGCGATACCCGGCAGCGTCAGCGTCGCCTGCAGGACCGACAGGGCCCCCAGCAGAATAAAAATGTTCATCGTCAAAGCGATATTGGCGTAAATCCCGAACCGGCCGTAGGCAATCGCCATGAAGATGACGACAGCAATCAGGCCGACGATACTGGCTATTTCACCGGCCGCGATGGAATCCGCACCCAGACCCGGGCCGACGGTGCGCTCTTCCAGGATCGTCAGTGGTGCCGGCAATGCACCGGCACGCAGCAGCAGTGCCAGATCGTTGGTTTCCTGAACAGAGAACCGGCCCGATATCTGGCCGGAGCCTCCCAGAATCGGTTCCTGAATGACCGGAGCCGAAATCACCTTGCCGTCGAGAACAATGGCAAACGGGCGTTTGACGTTTTCTGTCGTCACCTTGCCGAACTTGCGCGCGCCCAGGGTATCAAAACGGAACGAGACCACCGGCTGACTGTCACGGCTGTCAAAGCCGGGCTGCGCGTCGACCAGGTTTTCGCCGCTGACGGCAACTCGTTTTTTGATAAGAATATAATTGCCGCCTTCAAGCATCGGCAACAGCACCGAACCCGGCGGCACCCGCCCGGCCATGGCTTCCTCGACGGAATTCTCGACGTCAACCATCTGGAAAGCCAGTTTCGCCGTCTTGCCGATCAGGCGTTTGACCCTTTCCGGATCATCAATACCCGGCAATTGCACGATCACCCGGTCGTCACCCTGACGCTGGATGGTCGGTTCGCGGACACCGGTTTCATCGATCCGGCGGCGGATGATTTCTATCGATTGCTGAACTGCCGACAGTTTGCGTTGCAGGATCTGCTGATCGGTCATGGTGATGGTGACGCGATCGCCGTCGATGCTGGCCGAAGCGGTGTTATCGACCTTGCGCAACAGATCATAGGCCTGGTCGCGTTCGGCGGCGTCGGGAATGGTGACGCCGATACTGCTCTGCTGCTTGCCCAGAGCCCGGTACTTGATGCGCGCGCCCCTGAGCTCGGCACGGGCGGAATCAACCATCGTTTCCAGATATTCGTCGATCACCGCCTGCACCTCGACTTCAAGCAACAGGTGCGAGCCGCCGCGCAGATCAAGACCCAGATTGACCTGCTTGGCCGGCAACCAGTCCGGTAACTGCTTGTGGATGTCCTGCGGCACGAAATTCGGTGCGGCAAATAAAATCCCAAGCAGGCAGACGATACCCACCAGTACTTTTTTCCAGGTCGGATAGTTGATCATCGACGAAATCCTGATTGCGGGCGATCAGCTCTTGGGCTGTTCCTTGCCATCTTTATCAGCGGCAGTATCGGTTGCGGCATCGTCGCCGGAAGCGGGTTCCTCGACTGCCGGCTCCGGTTCCTGTGCCTGCGGTTGCGGCTGTGCCGGTTTGGCACCGCCACCGAACAGGCTGGCCAGCAGACCGCCGGATTTCTTGCCGGTATCGTTGGCCGGCTTACCGCCGACCGGTTCGGTGCGGTTAACGACGCCGGCGATGGTCGAGCGTTGCACCTTGACCTTGATGTCCTTGGCGATCTCGACCGTGACTTCGTTGTCATTGTCGACCTTGGTGACGGTGGCGATGATGCCGCCGCCGGTAATGACCTTGTCGCCGCGGCGGATACCCTCAAGGGTTTCCTTGTGTTGCTTGATTTTCTTTTGCTGCGGACGGATCAGCAGAAAGTAAAAGACGATGAAAATCAGGATCAGCGGCAGGAACGCCTGAAAAGCGTCGCCGCCTCCGCCCCCAGCAGCCTGCGCATATGCCGGTGAAATAAACATCAGATCATCTCCTCATGACACGACGGCCCGGGCAAAGCCACCCAGGCCATTGAAGTTGCCGGACTATACCGATCAGGCCCGAAGTTGCAACCGCTTCCGCCTGATTACCGGGGCACTTTCGCATTAACGAATTGTAATCCTCGGACGTCCTGAATGACCCTCCGAGACGCAACATTGAGGCACGATCCGGTGCGCGGCACCTTCAAACGTCATTGACGCCCAAAACAGGCGCGTATACCTTCCGCGCCCATGAATGAAAAAGTGACTGAAAAAGTGACAGAAAAATTCGATCCTGAAATCAGGGACCTGCTGGGGCGGATTGCCGGAGCGCTTGAGCGTCTGGCCCCCGAACCGACGCCGGAATGCTCGGTCAGCGCCGCAGACGCCTTCGTCTGGCACGCATCAGGCGGGCTTGAGGCGGTGCCGGTGGTCAACCGTGTCGATATCGGCCTGTTGCAGGGCATCGACCGCCAGCAGGACCAGCTGATCGACAACACCAAACGTTTCACCGCCGGCTTTCCGGCCAATAACGCGCTTTTGTGGGGTGCCCGGGGGACCGGCAAGTCGTCGCTGGTCAAGGCCGTGCATGCGAAAATCAATGCCGATCAGCCGGGCGCGCTGGCGCTGATCGAAATCCACCGCGAAGACATCCCGTCGTTGCCGGTTCTGCTCGGCAAACTCCGCAAGACGGATCGCCGCTGCCTGATTTTCTGCGACGATCTGTCGTTTGACGGTCAGGACGAGGCCTATAAATCCCTGAAAGCCGTGCTCGACGGCGGCGTCGAAGGCCGACCCGACAACGTGCTTTTTTATGCGACCTCGAACCGCCGCCATCTGATGCCGCGCGACATGATCGAGAACGAGCGTTCCAGCGCCATCAGCCCGTCCGAAGCGACCGAGGAAAAAGTCTCGCTTTCGGATCGTTTCGGGCTCTGGCTCGGCTTCCACAACGTCGATCAGCAGACTTACTTCAAGATCATCGAAGGCTATGCCAGACACTATGGCCTCGACGACCCGAAGATTGACCTCAAGGCCGAAGCCATCGAATGGTCGGTGACGCGCGGTGCCCGCTCGGGCCGTGTCGCCTGGCAGTACATTCAGGACCTGGCCGGTCGCCTCGGCAAGAAGCTGGATTGAGTTCTCCTAAAATTCCTTCAGGAAAAACATCGCGCCGCCAAGCGCCGTGATCGCCGCAAAGACCGCGTTGATGACACGGTAGAAGGTGCGCCGCTGCTGATCTTCGCCCTGGCGTCGCCGGATTGCATCGTCATTATCGTGAAGACGATTTTTTATCTGCAAGGTCTGCATCCTGACGACGTGGGTTGATGCCCGTTCGTGCGGATCGCCGTCATGCGTAAACATTTCCGATCTGAAGGAAATCACCAGCCCGACCAGACCGACAAAGCCGACGCCCAGCCAGCCGTACCAGTGATGTCCGAACACAATCCCCATGGCCACGACAAAGGCCATGAAAATGAACGCAAAGCGCGTTGAACGCAGGGCCGACATGATGAACATGCCAGTATTTTAGCAGGATTCCTCAATTACGCCTTAAGAATTTACCCCCTCGTCATTCCGGCGCCCCCACG
>JBBDOA010000142.1:0-13817 GCA_040877275.1 Rhodospirillales bacterium
GGTCCCGGATCGCTGGCTTTCCTGGCCTCGCGTTCGCTCGGAGGAAAGCCGCGCCCGGGATGACGGGAGTGCGGGATTAACGGCGTGAGGGAATGACGTGGGAGTGTTCAGGCGTCGAGGGCTTTTTCGTATATCACCCGGGCGGTCCCACGGGCGTAGAAATCCTCGAGCCGGGCCTGCTCGTGAAACCCCATGGCGACATAGAACGAGCGTGCCTGGCGCCAGCGGTCCGACGACGCGGTGGCGGCATAGACGCTGATCGCCCCCATCGACCGCATCACGGCCTCGATCTTTTCCAGAATCAACCGACCGATGCCGTTGCCTTGCATTTCCGGCTCGACGGCGATCCAGAACAGATCGAACGAGCCTTCCGTGCCGTCGATCCTGCCGAAGCAGGCATAGCCGGCCAGCCGGTCTTCACACTCGGCCAGCAGAAACTCGGTGCCGGAGCGGACGCCGCTCTCGAGCCGCGCCTCGACCTGTTCGCAGGCACGGGCGATTTCATCGGCATTGAATGATCCGGTTGCAGAAACCAGCGTGCGAATGCGGCTGATATCATCGCTGCTGACCGCATCGCGCCAATGGATCGTTTCGGTGTCGAAGTGCGCGCTTTCCGGCAAGACCGGCGCGCGCGCCGGCATCGATGCCGCCGCCTGTCCGTCGGCCAGTCCGACAAAGAAGTTGCGGACGTTGGCGCCCAGCGTCCTGACCCGGTAGCCGCCTTCCTGCACGACAAGTGTCGGGTATCCGGCGGCACCGATGGCCCGACCGATCTCGAGAAAATCCCTGGCCATGATCGGCCAGGTGCCGGTCGGGTCGCCCTTGGCCGTATCGAAGCCGGCCGGCACGACCAGATAGGTCGGATCAAAGCGGCGGATACGGGCCAGCGCATCGGCCAGGGTTTTGTGGTAGTGTGATGCCTCGATGCTTTCCGGCAGCGGCAGGTTGACGTTGAAGCCGGCCCCTTCGCCCAGCCCCTTCTCATCGCGAAAGCCCGAAAAATACGGATAGGCGAAACTCGGGTCACCGTGGATTGAGACCGTCAGCACATCGGCGCGCTGATAGAAGATATCCTGCTGGCCGTTGCCGTGATGATAGTCGATGTCGAGGATCGCGACACGACCGTAGCGCGACAGATAATGCGCCGCGATGGCGGCGTTGGCGAGATAGCAGAAACCGCCGAAGACCCGGGATTCCGCATGATGACCGGGCGGCCGCACCAGCGCATAGGCGACCGGGGCGCCATCGAGAACAAGATCGGCGGCGGTCATCGTGCAGTCAACGGCCCGCCTTGCCGCCAGCCAGGCGTTTTCGTTGAGCGGCGTGAAGGTATCGATGCAGTAATAACCGGCCAGCACCGTCTGTTCCTTCGGCGGGCGGGTCTGGTTGCGGACCGGAAAGACATACGGATAAATCGATTTCCTGGCCCCGGCGAGCTGGCAGGCGCGGCGGATGTACGAGACCAGTTTGGCGTCCTGCACTTCCAGAATGTGCCGGTCCGGGTAATGCCGGGGCGGCACCCGCCTTGCAATGCCGGCGTTATCGAGTTCGCGCCAGATGGCCCGGACCCGGGCCGGGGCCTCGACATAGCCGCGATCATGCATGTGATGGATTTCATGCTGATCGTTGATGACCACGGGGATTTGCCGGGCCTCGGGAACACGCGGGTGTCTGGTGCGGGGTTTGACATAGCGGAAGTCGCGCAGCCGGACCGGGTCATCGGTGATGGACGAGACGACTTTCCTGACATACGCCGGTGAGCAGACATTTTCATATTTGCGGACCAGGATCGCCTCGGCGGTCTTTCGCACCAGATCGCGACCGGGCGCGCCGGTCTTGCCCAGCATGTCGACGACCAGATAGGGTGGATCGATGGCGTCGGGCTCAATCGGTGTCTCGTAGGCGGTGCCGATGATCGGTCTGGCACCGAAGCGCTCATAGAATTTCAGTCTGGCGGCATTCTGGGCGCGAATTTCCGGGTCGGGGCTGAGCGCCGGATCATCGGGCAGGCATTCGAAGAACAGGGCCTCGGCACCGAGCGCCACCGCTTCTTCCTGCACCCGCGAATACAGCACATCGCCGATACCGCGCCCGGACCCGCCGGGGGCAGCCGAGATCAGTTCCAGATAGCTGACCTGAATGTCCGAGAACAGCAACAGCAAAGCGAGGCCATGCAGTTTCTCATGGGCATCCTCGGCGACGAACAGTCTGGAGACAAACCCGTATGAGAGCGGGTCGCGCAACTGATCGGGCAGCTTGTCGATGTCGGTATCATTGATACCCGGAAACTGGCGGCGCATGATCGTCTGCGCTTCCTTGATGACGGCAATGTTGGCGGGGGTGGTGTCGTCCTGAACCGTGCGGATGCGGAGCATGGATGCGCTAACTTTCATTGTTGGTGCGGCAGCGGCTTGCCCCGGTGCCGGGCGGCTTTAACCGCTGCATCAGATTAATCGTAAACCGGGGGCAACGCCATGCCCGGCAGTGATGATTAACCGGTCGCGACCGCTGCCGGATTGTTGTCGGATTGCGTCGTGTAGCGCTCGAAAAGTCCGAGTCCGGCGGCGGCCAGGAACGGCAGACTCTGCACGACCAGGGTGGCAGCGAAGATGTTGGTTTCCAGCGCTTCGGTGGTGTTGGCGAAAAAGATCGCGCTGGCACCGACCATCAGCAGCGCGCCGAGCCAGGCTTCGCGTTTCGCCGGAAACAGGGAGCGTTTGGCGACACCGCCCTTTTCGGTGCGTCTGAAGCCGATCTGGATGCCGGTTAGGCCTTCCCAGACCGCCTTGCCGACGGTCATCTGCAGGCTCATCGCGGCCAGGGCGGCGCTGAGAATATGCTGCGGGCTGATCCGCACCCTGACCAGATGCAGGATGAAACAGTGCAGCAGATTGACGATGAACATGGCCAGGATCGGCAGCGTGAACGGCAGCATCGGGATCAGCACGCCGACAAACAGGATCATCGGCACCCACAGCAGATTAAGGAACGCTGCCAGCACACCGAACGCATCGGACAGCCAATAGCACCAGCCGGTGACGAATTGCGCCTTCTGCGCCGCTTTCAGGGTCGGACTTTTCGGCATCATGTGGCGCCAGTGTTTGCGGATGATCTGCATGGCACCGTAGGCCCAGCGATGGCGCTGCGTCATGAACGCCTGCAGGGTATCAGGCAGGATGCCGAACCCGTAACGGTGATTGGTATAGAGCGCGCTATACCCGGCCTCGAACAGGCGAAGACCCAGTTCGGTGTCTTCGGTGATGGTATCGGTGGCCCAGCCGCCAACCTTATCGAATGCAGACCGGCGCAGCAGCAGCATGGTGCCGTGCGCGATCACCGCATCGTTCTCGTTGCGCTGGACCATGCCGATGTCGAAGAAGCCGGTGTATTCGCTGTTCATCACGGTTTTCAGGAAGCTCTCGCCGCCGTCGCGATGATCCTGCGGTGCCTGCACCAGAGCAATGGCCGGATCATCGAACGCCGGCACCAGATCCCTGAGCCAGCTCGGCGTCACCGTGTAGTCGGCATCAAGCAGGGCGATCACCTCGACCGCCGGGTCCATGTGCTCGAGCGCGAGATTGAGGGCCCCGGCCTTGAAGCCCTTGACGTTCATCAGGTTGAGAAACCTGAACTGCGGCCCGAGCCGTTTGCAGGCTTCCTCGACCGGTCGCCACAGGGCTTCTTCCGGCGTGTTGTTGATGATCACGAGCACTTCGTAATCCGGATAGGTAAGGGTGGCGATGCTTTCCAGGGTTTCGATCAGTACCGCCGGGCTTTCCCGGTAGGCCGGCACATGCACGGATACTTTCGGCCATCGATAGCCGACCGGGGGCTCGAGGTACGCCTCGATCAGCCGCTTCGGCGGGAAGCCCAGGATGACGTCGGCGACCTCATGCACCTTGACCAGCGTCATCAGCGACAGCGGCACCATCAGGATGATGCCGAAGACCCAGGCAATGGCCGAGCCGATGTTCAGATAGTTTTCGACCGGATACATCAGGGCCAGCGACATCGGTGCGGCAAGCGCGTTGCAGGCCAGTGAGAACACCAGCGCATGACCAAACGTCGAGCGGATCAGCGCCAGGCCGACCAGACTGGAAAGCAGACCCAGCGCCATCGCCAGCAGCAGTCGGGGATAGAAGGTGGTATCGCGAAAATCGCCTTCGAGGGGGAATTTCAACTGTCCGCTGGTATCGAACAGGCCCCAGTAGGCACCGACGCTGCCCTCGCGGGTTTTCCACGGCTGATCGAAGGCTTCGATAATGTTGAAGGCAATCGAGCGGTCGGTGGCGGTGCGCACGAATTCGCGGATGATCCTGGCCTGGATGGTCGGTCCGACGTCGGCGGCGCGGTTGTTGTGACCCTTGGACGGCCAGCCGAATTCGGCGATGACGATGCGTTTGCCGGGATAGGCGTCGCGGATATCCTGAAGCCGGTCCATGGTAAAGCTAATGGCGTCGGTGTCACTGATGCCTTCCCAATAGGGCAGGACATGGATGGCGATGTAATCAACCTCGCGCACCAGTTCCGGGAATTTCAGCCAGATATCCCAGGTCTCGGCGGTCGACACCGGCTGGCGGACGTCATGGCGGACCTTGCGCAACAACTCGATCAGATCGGCCACCGGCAACTCGCGGCGCAGCAGGGTTTCATTGCCGACGATGATCTCGCGGATATTGGGGTTGCGGTTGACCAGCTTGAGCAGGGCCTGAACTTCTAGAGTGTTTTCTTCCGCATCGCCGCCGATCCAGGCACCGGCGGTCACGGACAGTCCGTGTTCGCGGGCGATGGCCGGCACCTCGGCATTGCGGCCGCGTGACGAATAGATACGGATGCCGCGGCTGATGGTCGTGATTGCCGCCAATTCGCGGTTGATACGGGCCCGGGTCGCATCGTCGAGGGGCCGGAACTGATCATCCGGCGGACCGATGGTATAGGACAGTGAACTGACGGCATTGAGCGCCGAAGGCGGCGATGCGGTCTCGCGCAGGAACAGCCACACCCCGGCATGCAGCACCAGAACAATCAGCGCCGCTGAACAAGCAATGAGGCGTGAGCCGCGTTGTCGTTTGTCGACGTCGGTGCCTGCGCGCTCGATCACGGAACGCCGATCCGGGTCACTTTGGCGGTGTGGGCGATGTGGGCGATGGCAGGTCCGGTAATACCTTGCCGCTGGCAGAAACGGATGCCGATACCGGGTCGAGCCAGCAGGCCTTGATCCTGGCCGTCATCAGATCCGGCTTTTCCAGAACCGCTCCGGTCACGGTGCAGTCGAAGGCCTGGCGCAGGTGATGCTTCGGGCAATCGAAGTTCTCGTACAGGATGATCATTTCGTTGCCGGCGACAATGTCTTCGCGCAGCAACGACATCAGCACCTTGTGCCCGACCCAACTGCAGCCATTATCGAACTGGGACGGGTCGGGGGCCGGTTTCTTGCGCAGTACCGGCGCATTGCCCGGCGTGGTGTTCTGTGATGCGCCCTGTGAAGCACCCTGTGAAGCACCCTGTACATTGCCCTGTGCTTGCGCCCATGCGATGTCGCCGGCCATCAGGGCCGTCAGCATCATGAACATGAAAAAAGCCGTGCACTGTCGCATCGTTTCGGTGACCCTGATCTGGACGTTGCAGCGGGACAAATAGCATCCGCTTGTCTGACAGATGGTTATAGGGGATGGGGGCTGTCAGGCAAAGCGATTCATTGATAAAACCACGGCGATCCCGGCTTCGGCTCCGGCAGACATGTTGTCAGTGGGGTTTTTTGTCATTTGCAGCAAGCGGGCGACCCAGAAACGGTTGGGCGAACGGCACCATGCCGGCGTTGTCATGGCCGATGCCTTCAGCCCTTTCGAGATGCCAGCGAAACGGTGTTTGCAGGGCCTCGGCGATGGCGCGCGAGCGGGTGTAAAAATACTGCCCGCGGGCAAGGCGGTGCGGTCCCTGTGCCACGGCTTCGGGGGTCTGCCTGAGGTGCCGGGCATCGGGATCAGTGTCATGGGTGCCCAGCAATATGACGGCATCCAGGTTGAAAGCCTGTTCGAGGGCATGCTGGCCGAGCGGCGCACCGCCCAGTCCGTATGGATAAGCGATGCTCCTGTCCGGGACCGTGTACCAGCCGGCATTGGCGAAGACGGCACGGCGCACCCTGGCTTCCGGCAGAAAAAACAGCATGCGATGCACGAACTGCGCGCCGGCCGAATGTCCGAAGATGTCATAGCGCTTCGCCTGCAGGCGGTTGGCCGTGGTCACGTCGGTGAAGATCTTCTCGATCACGGAAAAAGACCATGCCGGTCTCGGGTTCGGCTGGCCGCTTTTGTCCTTGATGTTGCCGAGGTTGTAGCCGCGCGACTTCGGGTAATCGGCCTTGGAGAATTCGGGCGCGAGTATCAGAAATCGGCCACGGTCGGCGGCGGTGATCCAGTTGTCGCGGTAGTCCCGGGCATTGCGGTTGACGCCATGCATGATGAAGACGACCGGCACGTCTGCACCGGTTTCGCTCGGCAGGTGATACCAGACGTTGATTGCCGAACTGTCCGCCGCCGCGCCGGTCTGGACTTTTAGCGTGCCGCTGCCGGGGCTCAATTGCGGGTTGGCATGCCCCGGCCATGCCGCAGCGATGACACCCGGAAATGCGCACAGGAATACGCCCAGAAACTTGATATGGCGGTTCGGCATCGGCGTTATGGCCTTTCTTGCAAGCCCGGACATCCTGCAGCATATAAAGATTGTTGTGCGAACAGGGAAGGATGCGGCATGAAAAAAATCGGTATGATCGGTGGCTTGAGCTGGGTGTCGACGGCGGCATATTACCGGCTGCTGAACGATATCATGCAGCAGACACTGGGTGGTGTCAGCTCGGCGCACCTGATCCTCGAAAGCGTCAACCGCGAGGAATATGTCGACAACGTCATCCATAAAAAGGATGAGGCCGCGGCGTGTGAGATGATCCTGAAGGCAGCCCGGGCGGTTGCCGCCGGCGGGGGCGAATTTATTGTCATCTGCTGCAACGACGTGCATCGCTTCGTGCCGGCAATCCAGCCGCACATTTCGATCCCTTTTCTGCATATCGCAGAGGCGACGGGGCAGGCGATCCGGGACGCCGGGCTCACTCGTGTTGCACTTCTTGGTGTCAGAAAGACCATGGAAGGAACATTTTATCAGGGCATACTGGACGGCATGGGCATCCAGACGGTGATCCCGGACGGCCCTGAACGAGACTATGTTGACCGGACGATCATGGATGAGATGGTCAAGGGCCAGTTTTTGGATCAAACCCGCGCGGGCTATATCGCGCTGATGAAAAAGCTGCATGATGACGGTGCCGAGGGTGTTATTCTGGGCTGCACGGAAATCCCGTTGCTGATCGGCCCGGACGATTGTGACATGCCGACGTTCTCGACCACTGATCTGCATTGCCGGGCCGCCGTGGCGATGGCGTTATCTTGAAAGGATCAATCATGAATCAGGTTATGAATCAGGCGATGACATCGGAGCGGGACGCCGTCAGGATCGTCAGAGGGGTGGCAGCGAAAGAGATTGCAGTCGGGCACAACAAATAGGTCTCCCTGTTTGCTTCCTGGTTGCTTGCGCCGCATCATGGGAAAATCAGGGAGGGCACAGAAACCGAACGAAACAGGGTGTGACAATGGATTTTAAAATTGGCTACGAGATGCAGTATTCGTTTCCGCAGCCGACACCGGCAATCGTGATGCTGAATGTTCACTTCTCGCGGGTTTCCGATCTGCAGACACCGGATCACATCATTCTCAACCCGTCCCTGCCGGTCTCCGGCTACCGTGACGGGTTCGGCAACTGGTGTACGCGCTTCGTGGCGCCGGCCGGGTTCCTGACAATTTCCAGCGACACGATCATTCATGACAGCGGCCGTCCCGACCAGAGGGCGGGCGAAGCCGCGCAAATGGATGTTGAATCCCTGCCGGAGGAAGCCCTGGTGTTTCTGCTGCCAAGCCGGTTTTGCGACAGCGACCGCATGTTGGATCTGGCGTGGACCCTGTTCGGGGACACCGAGCCCGGTATCCGGCGCGTCCAGGCGATCTGTGATTTTGTCCATAACCACATTTCGTTCGGCTATCAACACGCCCGGGTCACCCGGACCGCGTCGGAGGGCTATGAGGAAGGCATCGGCGTGTGCCGGGATTTTGCCCACCTGGGTGTGGCTTTTTGCCGAGCCCTGAATATCCCGGCCCGCTACTGCACAGGTTATCTCAGTGACGAGGGCTCACCGCTGCCGCACCGGATCGGCGATTTCGCGGCGTGGTTCGAGGCGTATCTCGGCGGTCAGTGGCACATGTTCGATCCCCGCAACAACCGACCGATGACCGGCCGATTCCTGATGGCGCACGGGCGCGACGCCGCCGATGTGGCGATGGTCACGACGTTCGGGGAAAATACGCTGCAGAATTTTCGGGTTTTTGCCGAAAGGGTGCCCGGAAGCTGATAGCACCCTAGTGTGGTGGATTCGAAGTTCCCATCATTGTTCGGGGCAACCACTTTCGGGAACTTCGAATCCACCACACTAGATCGACGACCACACCTTCTTTTCGAATTCGATCTCTTTTTCGAAGCTCGACATTTCACCGTGCGCAAAATCCCTGATCGAGACGATGCCATAGCCCGGATCGGGCAGACCGCTGACCACGACATGGCGGATGCCGCGTTCGATCATCAGGACTGCTGCCTCAAAGCCGAGACGTCCGCCATCCAGCGTGACGATCTCGGTCGTCATGACGTCGGCGAGTTTTGTCCTGGCCGGTTCAAGACCGACGGCAACAACGCGCCGTAAAAGATCGCGTTCGGTGAAGATGCCCATAAGCGTGCCGCCCTCAATCACCAGCAGGGCGGCGACGTTCCGTTCCGCCATCCGCTTCGCTACGCTGACGATATCAAGCGCGCCGGTGACGTGCAGAAGGTTCTGACCGGCAACGATGTCTTGCAGTTTTCTGTGGTGCATGGTGCTCCTCCTGTTTGATAGGCCGGCGTCCGTGGCCGGTCCCGTTCCAGGGAGAGATACAGGATACACCGGATTTGAAATTCAAAACAGTGCTGACTGGCAGCCGGTGTGTGGTCCGATATATCGCGTATCGACGGAAAAACCCTGTTCCTGCACACCTTCCTGCAGGGCTACCATGCATGGGAACCAACAAGTCGGGAGGACGGGCTATGAAATTCGGTGTAAGGCTTGCCGTACAGGGTGAGATGGGGGCCAGGGGGCAGGGCTGGGATTATACCCGCGACATGGCCGTGGAAGCGGAAGCGCTCGGCTTTGATTCCGTATGGCTGCCCGATCATGTGATGAACGCGCACATGACGAAAACCACACCGATGCTGGAATGCTGGACGGTGCTGTCGGCGCTGGCGGCGCTGACCAGCACGGTCACTTTCGCCGGTCACACCTTCAACAACTCGCTGCGCAATCCGGCCGTGATGGCAAAGATGGCGGCGACGTTCGATGTCATGTTCGGGGGCCGGCTTCTGTATTCGCTGGGCTCGGCATGGTTCAGTTACGAGACGGAAGGATACGGCCTCGCCTGGGATGAACACGATGACCGCGTCGAGCGCCTGCGTGAAGCGCTGATCATCGCGAAGCGCATGTGGACCGAACCCGAAGTCTCGTTTCAGGGTAAATTCTACACCCTGGATCGGGCAATCCTTGAGCCGAAGCCGGTGCAGAAACCGCACATCCCGATCTGGGTGCCGGGCGATTCCGAAGCGACCCGGAATCTGGCCGCCGAAATGGCCGACTGCTGGCTGATCTATTCGAAACCGCCCGAGGTGATCCACGCCTGGTCGGAAGACATGAACCGGCGCGCCGGGCGCACGGTGCCGATTGCTGTATCAACGGTTTCACTGTTCGGGCTTGACGACGAGGATGTCGTCAAGTGGAGCCATCTGTATGCCGAAGAACGCAAGCATCGTTTCGCCAAACCGCCGACGCCGGCCGATGTGCTGAACGAGAATTTGTGGGGGACGAGCGAACAGTGTCTTGAGCGTATCCGCCAGTGGCAGGCGGCGGGGGTCACGCACCTGATCATTCAGCCGATTCCGCCGCTTCAGGGCATGCGGCACTTTGCCGAAACGCTGATGCCGGCATTGCGTTGACTGCAGGTGTTCAGGGTGAGGGTACGATATTTAAACAGGCGTCACCCCGGTGCAGACCGGGGTCCAGGGTTACACGTTCGCATCCCGCTGTGTCAGGTCGTGCCCGACCGCTCTGGATTCCGGCGGGAGCCTGTCCCGGCGCAGGCCGGGGCCGGAATGACGAGCGTTTACATATACTTTCATCATCCCGGACCCATGGCTATTACCTGGCCGATTGCCACGATGGGTCCCGGATCGTAACCCTCGCTCCCGGAATCTGACGATTCCGGGCTCGGCTAACGTCCGGGAAGACGTGTATTTTGCATGCCGGGGCAAAGTTCCGTATGGTTTTGTTTCATGCTCAGGGCCAATGATCACATGGCGTTTGATGCGAATGGAGTGTCGGCACGATGCCACCCGAAGATTATCTGCGACGCTCGCCTATTCGCTTCGACGAGGCGAACTATCAGGTGTGCTATGAGTACTGGCAGCGCCTGAAAGGGCAGCGAAAATCACCCAAATGGTCCGAATGGGACTGGTTCGAAATTCCGGTCAGGCTGATCCCGTATTTTCTTGTCGTCGACGTCATCCATGAAACCGCAGAGGCACCACGGGATTACGTATACCGGTTCTGGGGGACGGCTTCCGTCACCATGCACAACTTCGATTTCACCAACCTGTCGATCCGTAAAATCCGCTCCCCCGAGACGGCCATGCAAACAGCCCGGCAGTATGATGAAGTGGTCGAGACCCACGAAGCCCTTGGCAGCGCCTATACGGTGCAGGCCGGTGTGGACGGATTACCCTATGTGCAGACATCCTTGCGGCTGCCGTTTTCCAGCGACGGCGAGACGGTCGACCAGATCGCCACGTATTGTGACTGGAGCCGGGATATGCTGAAAATCAGGGACGACCATATCCGCGCCTTCGGCGAGCGGCCCGGATAGAGCGTGACTTGCGCAATCAGCTTTGCGTGCCGGCCGGCGATGAGACGAAATAATCCGGAAACAGGGATTTGATGTTGGCTGCCTCGGCCAGGGTTTCTGAAAGGTGTTTGCCGAGTGCGTTGCGCGCCCGGACCGGGTCACAGGCGGCGAGCGCATCGACGATATCACGATGGTCATCCAGAATACGTTGCGCCTTGCCGGGCGTCATCAGGTGCAGGCAGCGCAACCGGTCGATCTGCCCCGATCGGCTATGAACCAGCGTTAACAGATCCGGCACACCGGCCGCCAGATACATGCGGGCGTGGAGGGCTTCGTCAGCCGCCGAAAAATCCACAAGATCGCCGCTTTCGATGTCCGCTTCCTGGCGGCGGATCAAAACGTCGAGATCAGCAACCAGGGCATCGTCCCGGGTTTGCGCCAGGATGTCGATAATTTCCAGTTCCACCGAGCGGCGCAGGAAGTGGGCCTGCTGGGCCAATGCCAGATCAATCGCCGAGACCACTGTTGCGTATTGCGGATAGACGTCGACCAGGCGCTCTTCTTCAAGCCGCATCAGGGCATCGCGGACGGGTGTCTGGCTGACGCCGAAACGCACCGCCAGTTCGGCCCGGGACAACACCGTTCCAGGCACCAGGGTCAGCCCGATGATCAGCTCCCGAAGTCGGGCGTAAACTTCCGTCGCCGCAGAAACAGGCCTCGCATGCGTGTCGATTTCCGAATCTATCACACCCTCCAGGGCAACATGCCTGAATACATATAAGTCCAGCTTGCTCGGATGGAACTAATATATTAGTGTTTCTGTATCAACAATCAAGCCGCCAACGAGCGGTCATCTAACTTATTGGGAGATATTCAATGCGCGTTTCACTTAAGGCAGGGCTTCTGGCCTCCGCCGTCTTTATCGCCATGGCCGGTTCGGCGTCCGCCGCCGACATCAAACTGGTAACCGGTCCGCAAGGCGGTTCGTGGTATCCGCTCGGAGGCGCCCTCAAGAATCTGATCGAAAAGCAGATCGCCGGTGCCAACGTGCAGGTCGGCCCGGGTGCCGGCATTGCCAACGTCAAGGCCGTTGAATCCGGCAAGGCCGATATCGGTTTCGCCAACTCGGTTTCGACCGTCGACGCCATCAACGGCAAGGCGCCGTTCGAGAAAAACTACAAGAACGTCTGTAACGTTGCGACGCTCTATCCGCAGTATTTCCAGGTTGTCACAGTCGCCGACAGCGGCATCAAGACGCCGGCTGATCTCAAGGGCAAGGCGCTGACGACGCAGAAAAAAGGCAATACGGGTGAGCAGATCACCGCACACCTGCTTGAGGCTTATGGCATGTCTTATAAAGATCTGCCCAAGGTCAACCAGGGCTCCTACACGGACTCCGTCAACCAGCTGAAGGACGGCAACGCCGACTGGTTTACGCTCGGCTCGACGGCACCGGCCAGCTCGGTCATGGATCTTGCCGCGTCACGGGATATCACGCTGGTACCGATCCCGGACGACGGTCTCGCCAACATGCAGAAAATCAACCCCGGCTATAAGCGCATCATCGTCAAGGCCGGCACGTACCCGAAACAGACCGCTGACGTGCCGACGGTCGGTTATGCGACACACGTCATTGCGCGCTGCGATCTTGATGCGAAAACCGTTGAAAACGTCCTCATCGCGATGTCCGGCGGTATCGATGACATGGCCGCCATTGCCAAGGCGATGAAGGGGGCCGATCCGAAAGCGATGGCCCTTGATATCGGTGTGCCGATGCATGCCGGTGCCACGGCCTTCTACAAGTCGAAGGGCGTGCTCTAGGCCGCAATACTTCAGCTTGAGTGAACTGACCTGCGGCGTTTCCCCGGAAGCGCCGCAGGATATTTTCTGAATGCGGTCGGAGAAGCGATATGTTTAGCGGCAAGAACTGGGCCTGGTACGCCGTCACGGTTGTCGGCGCATCCATGTCTCTCTATCACCTTTATGTTGCCTTCTTCGGCTCGCCCGATGCACAGCTTTTCCGGACCACGCACCTGGCCTTCGCACTGGTGCTGGCATTCCTGATGGCACCCCGATTTGCCAGAAAGGACGGGACGCCCGGCTGGGCTGATCTTTTGCTGGTCGTGGCCTCACTGTTTGCCTGCGGCTACCAGTTCTGGGCCAAGGACTATATCGATAACCGCATGATCTATGTCGACGACCTGGTTGTCGGCGACTGGATTTTCGGCACCTTGATGGTTGTGCTTCTGCTTGAAGCCACGCGCCGCCTGATGGGGCTGGTGCTGCCGATCACGGCGCTCGTTTTCGTCGCCTACGCGCTGCTTGTTCACGGCACCGATCTCGGCCCGTTACTCGAACAGCTGTTTCTGACGACGGACGGTATCCTGGGGATTCCGGTCAGCGTGTCCGCGACCTATGTGGTGCTGTTTATCCTGTTCGGCGCCTTTGTCGAGCGAACCGGCACCGGCCAACTGTTTATGGATTTCGCCATGGCGCTGACCGGCCACACCGCCGGCGGTCCGGCCAAGGTTGCCTGTATCACCAGTGCCATGTTCGGTACCGTGTCCGGCAGCGCCGTTGCCAACGTCATGACCACGGGCACCTTTTCGATTCCGCTGATGAAGCGGATCGGCTATCGGCCGGCGTTTGCCGGTGCGGTTGAGGCCGTCGCCTCGACGGGTGGCCAGATCATGCCGCCGATCATGGGCGCTGCTGCTTTCGTCATGGCCGAGTTTATGGGCATCGCCTATCTTGATGTGGCCAAGTTCGCCCTGATCCCGGCGATCCTGTATTTCG